>CAXNIC010000118.1:0-13142 GCA_964201945.1 Alphaproteobacteria bacterium | reverse complement strand
GCCGAGCCGTCGTGGAAGGTCTGACCCGGGCGGAGCTTGAAGGTGTAGACGAGGCCGTCGGCGCTGACGCTGTGGCTCTCGACCATCTGCGGCTGCGGGCGCGACTGGTCGTCGAAGGCATAGAGCGTGTCGTAGATCATGTAGGAGTGGAGCAGCGTGATCGCCGCGGTGTTGGTGATCGGATCGACCACCTTCAGGTCCGCATGCGGGGCGAACTTCAGCGTGCCTTGGGCCAGCGCCGGCCCGGCGGCGACGACCGCCGCGGCGGCGACGCCGGTCCCAAGCCAGCGGATGAGACGACTGCGCAGATCTGTCATGAGCACTTCCTCCTGTTGAGACGCCTCATGGCGCCTTTCGGTCTTATCGGAAAAGCGTATCGGATCGGAAAATCGCGGGTCAAGCCATACGGACGGCGTCCCAGGCGCGCTTGAGGGCCGTCACGCCGCGTGTAAGCTCGCGGATGTCGCTGTTGCCGTATCCCAGCACGAGGCCGCCGGCCCCGCGCCCTTCCAGCACGTAGCGAGACAGCGGCACCGGGCGCACGCCGGGGTCGGCGATGGCGTCGACGAGACCTGTGTCGGACACGGCTCTCGGCAGGCGCGCCAGCAGATGGATGCCGGCCTGCTGTCCCTCGATCCCGAGTGCGCCGCCGAAGGCCGCCTCCAGCTTCTGCACCAGCGCCGCCTGCCGCTCGGCATAGAGCGCACGCATCTGCTTGACGTGGGCGGCGAAGAATCCGGCCTCGATGAAGTCGGCGAGCGCGCCCTGGCTCGCCGTGGCGGGCGGCCCGTCGATCGGGCGGCGGGCGGCGTGGACGGCGTCGATCAGCGCTTCCGGGCAGACCAGGAAGGCGATGCGCAAGGTCGGGAACATGGTCTTGCTGAAGCTGCCGACATAGATCACGCGATCGTCGTCATCGAGCCCCTGCAGCGCCGTCAGCGGCCGGCCGGTGTAGCGATACTCGCCGTCGTAGTCGTCCTCGATGATCCAGGCCTTGGCCTGGCGCGCCCATTCGAGCAGGCGGAGCCGCCGCGCCAGCGACAGGGTGACGCCCAGCGGATAGTGGTTGGACGGCGTGACCACGGCGAGGCGGGCCTTCGGCGCCCGCGCGATGCCACGCTCGACGTCGAGGCCCTGGCCGTCGACGCGGACGGGGACCAGGGAAAGCCCGGCGGCAAGCAGGCTGGAACGCGCGTCGATATAGGCCGGGTCCTCGATCCAGGCCTCGTCGCCGGGATCGGCCAGCACGGTCGCGGCGAGGTACACCGCCTGGCGCGAGCTGGTGACCAGCATGACCTGGTCCGGCGTGCAGCGCACGCCGCGGGCCGGGCCGATATGTGCGGCGATGGCGCGCCGGAGCGGCAGCCAGCCGGCACGGTCGGAGGGCTGCAGCAGCTGGCGGCCAGCCTGGCGCCAGCTGCGGCTGAGCAGCCGCCGCCAGACATCGACCGGGAAGCTGCGGAGATCGGGAATCCCCGGCGTGAAGATCCGGGGCGAGGCCGGCCCGGGCGAGCGCTCGAAATCGAGATGCCAGCGCCCGCGCTTCGACAGGCCCGGGCCGGCCTCGGGGCGCGGGCGCCTCGCCGGCACCGGCGGACGCTGCGGCATGTCGGCGGTGACGAAGCTGCCGGCGCCGACGCGGCTGGTGATGTAGCCCTCGGCCTGCAGAAGCTCATAGGCGGTGATGATGGTGTTCCGCGCGAGGTCGAGCTGGACCGCGAGCTCGCGCGACGGCGGCAGCCGCGCCTGGGGCCTGAGCCGCCCGTCCAGGATCGCATCGCGTACGGCGCAGACCAGCTGGCGGTAGCGCGGCCCCGGATGGCGGTCGAGATGGATCGCGTTCAGGACTGCGGCCGGGCTTCGGGGCATCTCAGAGATTGGTTCCATAGGTGCGAGGGAAAATGGACCTTACCCTAAGCCAAAGCGGGGGCTAGCGTCGCTGGCATGGCCATCCTCCTGCACACCGCCGCGGCCGATCCGCGCCCCTGGGGCGACGCGCTCGCCGCCGTCATTCCCGGTCTCGACGTCCGCATCTGGCCGGACATCGGGCGGCCGGAGGAGATCGACGTGCTGCTTTCCTGGCTGCCGCCCGAAGGCATCCTGAAGCAGTTGCCGAACCTGAAGCTGCTGCAGTGCTGGGGCGCCGGCATCGACCAGCTCGCCATCGCCGACCTGCCCGCGGGCCTGCCGGTCGCGCGCATCGTCAACGCCGACCAGACCGCAGGCATGGTGCAATACGTGCTGGCGACGGTGCTCCGCTATCACCGCCAGCTCGACGTCTACGCCTGCCAGCAGGCCGAGCGGACGTGGAAGCGGCTGCCGCATGCCGATGCCCGCGACCGCAAGATCGGCGTCATGGGCCTGGGCGAGCTCGGCGGCGCTTCGGCCAAGGCTCTGGCCGGCCTCGGTTTCGAAACCTCCGGCTGGGCCCGCCGCCCGAAACCGCTTCCGGGCGTCGCCACATATGCCGGGCCTGGGCAACTGCCGGCGTTTCTCAAGTCGCTCGACATCCTGGTCTGCCTGTTGCCGCTGACCCGCGAGACCGAGAACCTGATCGACGCGCGGCTGCTGGCGCTCCTGCCGAAGGGCGCCAAGCTGATCAACGCCAGCCGCGGCAAGCTGGTGGTCGAGGCCGATCTCGTGGCCGCGCTGGACGCGGGCCAGCTCGGCGCCGCCACCTTGGACGTGGCGCGGGAGGAGCCGCTGCCCGAGGCGAGCCCGCTCTGGGTTCATCCGGCGATCACCCTCACCCCGCATGTCTCCACCATCGTCACCCAGCGCGGCACCATCCCCGGCATTGCCGAGAACATCCGCCGCCTTCATGCGGGCGAGCCGCTGCTTCACCTGATCGACCGCAAGGCGGGGTATTGAGGCCTACTCCTTCGGCGGAAACCTGACCGAGAGCTGGAAGCGTTTCGCCACGTCCCTGGCGTAGGCCGGCACCTCGTCGACCAGGGACTCGCAGGCGACCGGCTTCCCCGGCGTCAGCGCCAGCGGGATGATGCCGGACCAGCAGCGGACGTCCTTGTCGACGTCGTCGAGCGGCGGCGGCGCGTTCCGGATCTTGGCCGAGAACTCGTTCAGCTCCATCCGGAGCAGCGTGGTCGCCTTCAGCTCCTTCGCCGTCGGCGGACGTGCCTCCGCCCAGCGGCCGGGATAGAGCCGCTCCATGAACACTTCGAGCGACGCCAGCTTCGCCGGCCCCTCGACCGCCTCGCAAACGCCGAGCGCCATCACCGAGCGGTAGTTCATGGTGTGGTTGAAGCCCGAGCGCGCCAGCACCATGCCATCGAGATGAGTGACGGTGACGCAGACCGGAACACCGGTCGCGAGCTGGCGCAGCATCCGGCTCGCCGACGAGCCGTGCCAGTAGAGATGATCGCCTTCGCGCCAGTAGTTGGTCGGCGTCACATAGGGGTGGCCGTCGATCACATAGGCGACGTGGCAGAGGAAGCCGGCATCGAGCACGGCATAGATCGCCTCGCGGTCGTAGACCGCGCGCTTGGCCACCCGCTTGACGCGGATGCGGGACGTGCGCCCGGGCGGCTTGGAAACAGGAACGCTGGTCACGGCGGCGCCCTCAGGCCTCGTTTCGAAGCCACCAGTCTGGCCGCGGCTTGGCCCCGCCGGAAGGTCCGCTTCGGAGAGGCGGATGGGGCCAATTCAGGAGGCCTGAATCGCGTCGAGCCCCCTCCCTCGCGTCTTACGCGGGAGAGGGGTGGGGTGGGGGCCGAGCGTAGCGAGTGTCTTTGTCGCAATGGCGCGTGCGCCGACCTCGCTGCGCTCGGCCCCCACCCTGCCCTCCCCCGCGTAAGACGCGGGAGAGGGTTCCGAAGGTGCCTAAAACTTGAACAGAGAGGCGGCGCCCTTCTGCTGAGACTTCTTCGCCTGGATCTGCGCCTCGGCGCGGGCGATCTCGGCCTTCAACCGCTCGATGTAGTCCTCGAGCTCGGCGACGGCCATCGGCTCCAGGTTTTTCAGCGCCTTCTTCGGCGCCATCGGCTCCAGTTCCTCGAAAGACATCGCGGTCTCCTTCCGCTTCGATCTTGGGCCATACTAGACCAGGACAAGACGAACGAGAGAGACACCGATGGCCCTGCCCGCGACCATGACCGCGATCGAGATCGCCACCCCCGGCGGCCCGGAGGCCCTGAAGCCCACGACCCGGCCCCTGCCCATGCCGGGACCGGGCGAGGTGCTGATCCGGGTCAGCGCCGCCGGCGTCAACCGGCCGGACGTGCTGCAGCGGAAGGGCGGATACCCGCCGCCGGCCGGCGCCTCCGACCTGCCGGGCCTGGAGGTCGCGGGCGAGGTGGTGGCGCTGGGACCGCCCGGCCCGCCGGTGCCCGAGGCGATGCGCTGGAATGTGGCGGTCGGCGACAAGGTGACGGCGCTGCTCGCCGGCGGCGGCTATGCCGAATATGCGGCGGCGCCCATCGTCCAGTGCCTGCCGGTGCCGGACGGCATGGGCTGGGCCGAGGCGGCGGGCCTGCCGGAGACCTTCTTCACCGTCTGGACCAACGTCTTCCAGCGGGGCCGCCTCAAGCCCGGCGAGTCGATCCTGATCCATGGCGGCTCCAGCGGCATCGGCACCACGGCGATCCAGCTGGCGCACGCCTTCGATTCCGTGGTCTTCGCGACGGCGGGATCCGACGACAAGGTCAAGGCCTGCACCGATCTCGGCGCGGCCCGCGCCATCAACTACCGGACCGAGGATTTCGTCCAGGTGATCCAGGCGACGCCGACCAAGGGCGTCGACGTCATCCTCGACATGGTCGGCGGCCCCTACTTCGCCCGGAACCTGGACGCGATGAACACCGACGGCCGGCTGGTCTACATCGCGACGCTGCAGGGCGCCAAGGTCGAGCTCAACATCGTCAAGATGATGCAAAAGCGCCTGACCATCACCGGCTCGACGCTGCGCCCGAGGAGCCCGGTCGAGAAGGGCTGGATCGCCGCCGAGCTCAAGGCCAAGGTCTGGCCGCTGCTCGCGTCGGGCCGGATCAAGCCGGTCCTCTACAAGACCTTCCCGCTGGCCGAGGCGGCAAAGGCGCATGCGCTGATGGAGTCGAGCGAGCACATCGGCAAGATCGTGCTGACCACCTGATGGCACTGCCGGCCGCCGACGACCACCGGGTCCGCGACCGTTTCGTCGCCTTCGCCTTTGCGGCGGCGGACGCCGTGATCGAGGTGAGCGCCGACGGGCGCATCGCCTATGCCGCCGGCGCGATCGAGAGCATGACCCGCCAGACCGCCGAGGCCCTGGTCGACCGGCCCTTCCCCGGCCTGATCGCCGCCGCCGACCGGGCCCGCTCCATCGCCTTTCTCGCCGGGATTCCTCCGGGCGGCCGCCTGACGCCGGCCCTGATCCGCCTCGAGGACGGCCGCGAGGTCATGCTCGGCGCCTGCCGGCTCCCCGACGAGCCGAATGGCGCCCTCTTCGTCACGCTCACCCAGCCGGTCACCCGCCCGCAGGCGACGTCGCCCGACGATCACGACCGCACCTCGGGCGTGCTCACCCGCCAGGGCTTCGTCACCGCCCTCTCCGCCCGCGTCGCCGAGGGATCGGACGGCGACCGGCTGGCGCTGCTCGACGTCGAGGGCCTCGACAAGGTCATGGCCGGCGCCGATGCCGCGCATAAGGGCCAGCTGCTGTCCGCCATCGGCGGCGTGCTGCGCCAGGCCGCCGGGCGCGACGGCGTCGCCGGCCGCCTGGGTGCGTCGCGCTTCAGCGTCGTCGGCTCAGGCCCGATCGACGGAGCCCGCTTAAGCGAGCGCCTGGCCGACGCCGCCAATGCCGTGGCGCCGACGGCCCAGCCGATCACCGCACGGACGGCCACCATCTCGATGGAAGCCATGGGGCTGTCCAGGGCCGACGCCGGCCGCGCGGTCATCTATGCGGTGCAGCGCTTCGCCCAGGACGAGCTCTCGGTCGACGACGTCGCCGAGCTCGGCCCGGAGCTGCCGGCGCTCCTGGCGCAGGCGGCCGAGGCCGTCGGCCGGCTTCGCGAGACCATCCGCACGCGCAACGTCGGCCTGGCGCTGCAGCCGATCGTGACGCTGGACGGCGGCGCCATCCATCACCACGAGGTGCTGTGCCGGCTTCACGATGGATCGAGCCCCAGCCTGGTCGTCAGCGCCGCCGAGCAGGCCGGTCTCGCGCCTGAATTCGACCTGATGATCGCCGAGCAGACCTTCGCCACCCTCGCCGCGGCGCCCTTCAGCGCCCGCGAGGCCCGGGTCGCCATCAACATCTCCGGCCGCTCCATCGAATCTCCCGAATTCGTCCGCGCGCTCGAAGCGATGCTGGACCGCCGGCCCGGCCGGCCGGCCAATCTCCTGTTCGAGATCACCGAGACCGCCTCCATCGCCAACCTCATGCGCGCGACCGAGCTCGCCGCCAAGCTTCGCGGGCGCGGTCATCCGATCTGCATCGACGACCTCGGCGCCGGCGCCGCCTCGTTCCAGTATCTCGGCGCCTTCGCCGTCGACTTCGCCAAGATCGACGGCCGCTACATCCGCAACGCCGCGACCGACCCCCGCGACAAGGCCTTCCTGGTGGCGATGATCGGGCTCTGCCGGAACCTCAACATCCCGGTGATCGCCGAGTCGATCGAGACCCTCGAGCAGGCCAGGGCCGCCCAGGCGCTGGGCGCCACGCTCGGCCAGGGTTTCCACTTCGGCCGGCCGAAGCCGGCCCTGGACGTACTCGACCTCCTCCACGTCCGGTGACTTAAGCTTGTCTTCCGTCCGTGCTACGACTTGGACCACATAGTTTTCCGGGGAGCCCGAACATGAACCTCGTCCAGAGCCTGCGCCTTCTCCGCCTCGTCCTCGTGCTGGCCCTGCTGGCACCGGCCGCGGCGCTGGCGCAGAGCGCCAAGGTGACCTTCTTCCACACCAACGACGTCTACGAGATCTCGCCGGCCCGCGGCTGGGGCGGCCTCGCCGAGCTGGCGACCCTGCTCAAGCGCGAGCGGGCCCAGGCGCCCAACTCGGTGACCACCTTCGGCGGCGACCTGATCTCGCCCTCGCTGATGTCGGGCCTGACCAAGGGCACGCAGATGATCGAGCTCTACAACGCGCTCGGCACCGACTTCGCCGTGCTCGGCAATCACGAGTTCGACTTCGGCGACGACGTGCTGAAGGCCAGGATGAACGAATCCAAGTTCCCCTGGATGGCCGGCAACCTCACCGGCCCCGATGGCAAGCTGTTCCACACCGCCATCGCCACGGCGATGAAGGAGTTCGGCGGCCTCAAGTTCGGCTTCTTCGGCGTCATCACACCGGACACCGCGAGTCTCTCCAGCCCGGGCAAGGATCTCAAATTCGAGGACTTCGCCGCCGCCTCCACCCGCCTGGTGAAGCTGCTGAAGGACCAGGGCGCCGACGTCGTGGTCGCGCTCACCCACCTCAACTTCGCCGAGGACCGCGACCTCGCCAAGCGGGTCAAGGGCATCGACCTCATCCTCGGCGGGCACGACCACGAGCCGTTGACCGCGTACGAGGGCACCACGCTGATCCACAAGGCGGGATACGACGCCAAGTGGCTCTCGGTGATCGACCTCCAGGTCAACAAGCGGCCGCAGCCGTCAGGCCCGCCCCGCGTCGACGTGGTGCATGGCTGGAAGATGATCCCGGTCGTCGGCGTGCAGCCGGACCCGGAGCTGGCGGCGATCGTCAAGAAGCACACCGACAAGCTCGACGTCGAACTCAACGTCAAGATCGGTACCTCGACCGTGGCCCTCTCCTCCAAGCGCGACGACGTGCGCACCCAGGAGACGGCGATGGGCAACCTGATCTCGGACGCCATCCGCGACGCGGTCGGCGCCGATGTCGGCCTCACCAACGGCGGCGGCATCCGCGGCGACAAGACCTACGACGCCGGCGTGACGCTGACCCGCCGCGACATCCTCTCGGAGCTTCCCTTCGGCAACCGCACCGTGCTCCTCGAGCTCAAGGGCTCGGACCTGCAGGCGGCGATGGAGACCTCGGTCGGCCGGGTCGAGGAGAAGCAGGGCCGCTTCATGCAGGTCTCCGGCATGACGCTGGTCTATGACCCGAAGGCGGCGGCCGGCAAGCGCGTGGTCGAGATCAAGGTCGGCGGCCAGCCGCTCGATCCGAACAAGATCTACAAGGTCGCCACCAACGAATACGTCGCCGGCGGCGGCGACGGCTTCGAGGTGCTGAAGAAGGGCAAGCAGCTGATCGACGAGAGCTCGGCCAAGCTGATGGCGAGCCAGGTCATCGACTACGTGACCGCCAAGGGTTCGGTGAGCCCCAAGATCGAAGGCCGCATCACCGCGAAGTAAGATTTCTATCCAGTCGTTAATGAGAGGGCGGGTCGAAAGACCCGCCCTTTTCGTTTCTGGTCTGACGCCGCCCCGGGGGAACTCCGCGCGGTATAGGCGTGTTCTGACCGAAAAGCCCCCGAAGCTGCGGTCCCCCCAGCAGATGTCCATGGAAGAGCTCGATTGCGATAAGCCGGCTTTGGCGCCGGACAAGCCTCATGTCGGCAGGTTTCCGGCTGCTTGTCCCGTCATCGGCCTTGGCGCCTCGGCGGGCGGGCTCGACGCCTACCAGGCGTTCCTCGCCCATCTTCCCGTCGATTCGGGCCACGCCTATGTGCTGGTCCAGCACCTCGATCCCAACCACGAGAGCATGCTGGCGGAGCTGTTGAGCCGGCGGACGACGATGCGCGTCCGCCAGGTCACCGACGGCATGGTCGTCGAACCCGACAACATCTACCTCATCCCGCCGAACGCGAGCCTCGTCATCGAGGAGGCACGCCTTCGCCTCAGCGACTTCTCCGAGCCGCGCGGCTTCCGCCGGCCGATCGACGTCTTCTTCCGCTCACTCGCGGTCGACCAGGGCCCGAACTGCGCCTGCATCGTGCTGTCGGGAACGGGAAGCGACGGCAGCGAGGGCCTGCGCGCGGTCAAGGAAGCCGGCGGGCTGACGCTCGCCCAGGAGCCCGAAACCGCGAAATACGAGGGCATGCCGCACAGCGCGGTGGCGACCGGGCTGGTCGACAAGGTGCTCCCCGTCCACGACATGCCGGGCGCGCTGCGGGACTATTTCAATCGTGCCCAGGCCGGCGCCCCCGATCTCGGCGAGGAGACCGAGTTCCTGAAGCGCGTCTGCGAGGAACTGCGGCGGAAGATCGGCCACGACTTCAGCCAGTACAAGCGCTCGACCATGCTGAGGCGCGCGCATCGCCGCATGCAGGTCGTGGGCGCGGCAAGCGGCGAGGAGTACCTGAAGCGCCTGCGCGAGAGCGACGACGAGTCGGGCCTGCTCTTCCGCGACCTGCTCATCAACGTGACCTCGTTCTTCCGCGACGCCGAGCCCTTCGACTTCCTGAGGCGGGAGGTCGTGCCCGATCTCCTGCGCGGCAAGGGTGCGGCGGACACGGTACGCATCTGGACGCCTGGATGCTCGAGCGGCGAGGAGGCCTACAGCCTCGCCATCCTGCTGAGCGAGCAGCTCTCGCGCATGGATGCGCGGCCGCGCGTGCAGATCTTCGCCACCGACATCGACGACCAGATGCTGCAGAAGGCGCGGGAGGCAAGATACCCGCCGGCTGCGGTGAAGGACGTGCCGGTCGAACTGCTGGACCGGCACTTCTTCTCGCAGGACGATGCCTATGTGCTGAACCAGTCCATCCGCGACATGGTGCGGGTGTCGAACCACAACCTGATCAAGGATCCGCCGTTCTCGCGGGTCGACATGGTCGTCTGCCGGAACCTGCTGATCTACCTGAATCCCTCGCTTCAGCAGCGCCTGATTCCGGTCTTCCACTACGCGCTGAGGCAGGGCGGATGGCTGTTCTTAGGCTCCGCCGAGAACATCGCCAACCGCGGCGACCTGTTCGACACCGTGGACGCCGGAACGCGGATCTTCCAGCGCAAGGGCGGCATGCGCCAGTCCGTGGCGATGCCGCTGTTCGTGCCGATGCTCGAGCCCACGACCGAGCGCGAGCAGAAGGAGAGGTTTCCCTCGAGCGCCGATCGCGCCGAATTCACCATGCGGCGGATCAACGAGCTCTATGCGCCCGGACACGTCGTGGTCAACGAGAGCAACGACGTCGTCCGCTCCTCCAGCCGCACCAGCAAGTATCTGGAGCTCGCGGCGGGGCTGCCGTCCAGCCGGATCACCGATCTCGCCAAGCCCGGGCTCAGATCGGCGATCCGCTCATTGCTCGATACGGTGCGGCGCACCGGCAAGCGCAGCATCCAGCGCAAGATCCGCATCGACGACGAGGACGAAGGTCATCGCCTCGTCACCGTGACCGCCGATCCGATCGGCTACGGCGAGGTCCTGCTCGTGTTCCAGGACCAGGCGTCCGATGTCGCCGACGGCCAGGTCGTCGAGACCGAAGCCTCGGCCTCGGTCTTCGAGGACAACATCAGGCAGCTCGAGGACGAGCTCGGCGAGGCCCGGACGAGGCTGCGCACGACGGTGGAGGAGCTCGAGACCTCGAACGAGGAGCTGAAGAGCTCCAACGAAGAAATGATGTCGATGAACGAGGAGCTACAGTCGACCAACGAGGAGCTCGCCACGGTCAACGAGGAGCTGAAGAACAAGGTCGACCAGGTGGCGCGGGCCAACTCGGACCTGCAGAACTTCATCGAGTCGACGCAGGTGCCGACGATCTTCCTCGACGGCCGGCTCCGCATCCGCAGCTTCACCCCGGCCTGCCTCACGCTGTTCCGCTTCCAGGACCCGGAGAAGGAAAGAGGGCGGCCGCTCTCGGATGTCGTCACCCGCGCCCGCATCGATCTCGAGAAGATGGCACTCGGCGTCCTGGAAACGGGCGAGCCCGTCGAGCGCGAGTTCTCGACCGAGGGCGGCGAGGACGACTACGTGCTGCGCGTATTGCCCTATCAGGGCGCGGACGGGGCGATCGACGGCGTCGTCCTGGTCTTCACCGACGTGACCAAGATCCGGAAGACGCAGGAGGACCTGGCGCGCAACGAGGAGCTGGCGCGCCAGCGCAGCAACGAGATTGAGACCCTGTACAAGACCGCGCCGGTCGGCATGGCCCTGGTCGACCGCAATCGTCGCTATCTCAAGGTCAACCAGCACTTCGCCGACCTGATCGGCGCACCGATCGAGGAGCATATCGGACGCACCGTCGGCGACATGGCGCCCGGCCTGCACGAGCGGATGGACCGGCCGATCGCCGAGGTGTTCGAGCAGGGCCATGAGGTCGTCAATCTCGACGTGACGATGCGGGCCGGCGCCGGAACCCTCCAGGACTTCCTGATCGACATCTATCCCTACGTGGAGGAGGACCGCGTCACCGCGGTCGGCATCATCCTCAAGGACGTGTCCGAGCTGAGGCGCCTCGAGAAGGAGACGCGCCATCTCATGGACGAGCTGCAGCACCGCGTGAAGAACACGCTGGCGACCGTCAACTCGATCATCAGCCAGACGACGGCGACCAAGAAAGGGCACCCGGATCTGGCGGACACGCTGAAGAAGCGCATCAGCGCCCTCGCCAAGACGCACGACCTCTTGATGTCACGCGACTGGCAGGGGGCGTCGCTGCACGACATTCTCTCCTCCGAGCTGACGCCCTTCGGCGAGACCAAGACGATCCGGCTGGACGGGCCTGAGATCGAGCTCTCCTCCAAGCACGCCATCTCGCTCACCCTCACCGTGCACGAGCTTGCGACCAACGCCGCCAAATACGGCGCGCTGTCGAAGGTCGGCGGCTCTCTCGACGTGAACTGGTCGGTGAAGGCCGACGGCGCCGGCCGCGAGATCACGATCGACTGGCTGGAGAAGTTCGACAAGCCGATCGATCTGGGCAAGCCCGTGGAGAGCTTCGGCACGCGCCTGATCAAGAACGTGGTCGCCCATGACCTGCGCGGCTCGTGCAACCATCAGCTGGATTCGCACGGCCTCACGTGCCGGATCACCGCTCCGATCTAGACGGGGGAACATGACCATCGTCGCGAACCTGTCGGTCCTGGTCGTGGAGGACGAGTATCTCGTCGCCATCGAGGCCGAGCGGATCCTCTCCGAGCTCGGCGCCAGATCCGTCGCGGTCGCCGCCACCTTCGAGGCGGCCCAGAAGCGCATCGCAGAAGAGAAATTCGACGTGGTGATTCTCGACGTCAACCTGAACGGACAGATGAGCTTTCCGCTGGACCAGGCCGCCACGGCGCGCGGGATGCCCGTCGTCTTCGCGACGGGCTACAGCCTGCGCACCCGGCCGAACACGGATTTCACCGGCAAGGCCTGCGTGACCAAGCCCTATACGGCCGAAAGCCTGAGCGCCAGCCTCGCCGTCGCCCTGAAGGGCTGAGCGGCGTCCGGCGCCCCGGGCCGCGCGCCCGACGGGCCGCGGCTTACCTGAACAGGCTGAGCAGGCCGCTCGGCTTCTGGTTGGCGATGCCGAGGGTCTGGACCGAGAGCTGCTGCTGGACCTGAAGGGCCTGCAGTCGCGAAGATTCCTTGGCCAGATCCGCGTCCACGATCGCACCCAGGCCTTCGCTGACCGCGTCGGAGAGCTTCGAGATGAAGGTCTCCTGGAAGTTCAGCGTCCGGGTGTCGGCACCGAGGTTGCCGAGCACCTGGTTGATCGAGGCGGTCGCCGTGAACAGGATCGACAGAGCCTTGGTAGCGGCCACCGTCGAGCTGATCTGCTGCGCACCGAGGTTGGTGGAGGTGACGGAGAAGGCGCTGTTCGAGCGGATGGTGAGGGTGGTGCCGTCGACGTTGCCGATGACGTTCAGCGAAGACGAGCCGAACGACAGCAGGTTGCGGCCGTTGTAGGTGGCGTTTCGGATGAAGGTGTTGATCTGCGCGACGAGGTTGCTGAAGTCCGAGTTCAGGATCGACTGCTGCTCGGTCGAGTTGCCGGCGTTCTGACCCTCGGTGATCTTCTTCTGAATGTCGCCGAGCAGATCGGAGATCGCCGTGGCGCCGGCAAGCGTCACGGTGGCAACACCGCGGCCGTTCGCGAGGCCCTGGCTCACCGCCTCGTAGGCCTTCAGGTTACCGCGAATGCCTTGGGCGATGGCGAAGCTCGACGCGTCTTCGACGGCGCTGTTCACCTTGAGGCCCGTCGACACCCGGTTCTGGACGACGTCCAGGCGGGAGTTGACCGAGTTCAGGTTCTGCAGCGCGAC
>CAXNIC010000117.1:0-13180 GCA_964201945.1 Alphaproteobacteria bacterium | reverse complement strand
CCTCCGTCACGAAGGCATCGCGGCATGTGGACCCTGCGTCCCGTCCACTACCTGATGGTCGCGCCGGTCCATCTGCTGCTGCTGGCATTCATCTTCGTGCCCGCCCTCTATGTCGGCTGGCTCAGCCTGACGCATTCGACCTTCGGCGGGCCGGCGGAGTTCGTCGGGCTCTCCAATTACGCGACGCTGCTCGGCGACCGCATCTTCTGGCGGTCGTTCTGGAACACGCTGATCGTGGTCAACGTCGTCGTCTATGGCGAGCTGGCGCTGGGTCTGGCGCTGGCGCTGCTGATGGCCGGCTGGGTTCCGTTCAAGCGCGTCGTCATCGCCGTGATCCTGGCGCCCTACGCCATCACCGAGGTCACGTCGGTGATCATGTGGCGCTACATGCTCGAGCCCGATGTCGGGATGATCAACTACGCGCTGAAGTCGATGGGCATCGGCCAGATCGAGTGGGCGACCGAGCCGTTCTCGGCCCTGATGGTGGTCTCGGTGCTGGCGATCTGGCAGCACCTGCCCTTCACCTTCCTCATCCTCTACGCCGCCGTCACCACCATCCCGGCCGAGCTGATCGAGTCGGCGAAGGTCGATGGCGCCACCGCCTGGCAGACCTTCTGGCACGTCACGCTGCGTTTGATCATGCCGGCGGCCTTCGTCGCGCTGATGTTCCGCTACATCTTCGCCATGCGCATCTTCTCCGAGGTCTGGTTGCTCACCGAGGGCGGGCCGGCCCGGATGACCGAGGTGCTGGCCGTATATCTCTATCGCCAGGCGTTCCGCTATCACGAGTTCGGCGGCGCCTCGGCCACCGGGTGGATGCTGCTGATGCTTTCGCTGGTGATCGCGCTGCCCTATCTCCGCGCCATGTACGTGAAGATGTTCCGCCATGACGGCTGAAGGCTGGAAGATCCGCACCGTCCGCCTGGCCCTGATCGCGCTCGTGCTGCTGTGGTCGGGCTTCCCGATCCTTCTCGTGGTGATCTCCTCATTCAAGGACGTCCGCGAGATCTTCGCGGTGCCGCCGACCTTCATCTTCACGCCGACGCTCGACAGCTATCGCCGTCTCGGCCAGGTGTGGCCGGCCTTCTATCCGAACATGCTGAACAGCCTGATCATCACCACCGGGGCGACGCTGCTCACCATCGTCGTCACCTCGATGGCGGGCTACGTCTATGCGCGGTTCTCGAGCCGGCTCCTCACCGGGTCGGCGTTCTTCATGATCTTCGTCCGCATGATGCCGCCGATCATCATCACGCTGCCGCTGTTCCCGGTGGTCAACCTGATGGGCCTCAGCGACACGCACCTCCTGCTGATCGTCCTCTACTCGACCTTCTTCGTCAGCCTCGGCACCTGGATCATGAAGGCCTTCATCGAGCAGATCCCGCGCGAGCTCGAGGAAGCGGCGATCGTCGACGGCGCCAGCCTGTTCCAGACCCTGGTACGCGTCATCCTGCCGCTGGCGGCCCAGGGCATCGTCGCGTCTTCGATCTTCGTCCTGGTGTTCTCGTGGAACGAGTTCATCTTCGCGCTGATCTTCACCACCCGGCACGCCAAGACCGCGCCGCTCATCATCGCCGAGATGCTGAGCACCGCCGACGGCGTCGAATGGGGCATCCTGTTCGCCGCCGCGACGATACAGCTGGTGCCGGTGCTGGTCTTCGTCATCGCCGTCCAGCGCTACGTCGTCGCCGGCCTGCAAGCCGGCGCGGTGAAGGGCTAGCTCGCCATCCCGTTCAGTGCCTGGCGGATCATCTGGCGGCCACGGAAAAGGGTGAGCTCGCGCCAGGAATCGGTGTCGGGGTAGAAGGCGCGGCGGATCTCGGCCTTGATCGCCTTCGATGTCGGCGAGTTCCAGTCGAACTGGTCCTTCCGCGCATGCAGCCACTGGTCGCGGCGGAGCGCGTCGTAGACGACATCGATCGGGAAGGTGCCGAACTCCAGCGTGACGAAGGTCAGGCGTTCGCCGAGCAGGCGGGTCCAGCCTTGGGTGCTGAGGCCGAAGCGCGGGATCGAGACGCCGGCGCCGCTGGCCGGCTGGCTCACCGACTCGCCCCACCATGCCAGTGCCCGGTTCAAGGGTTCGCTGCCGATCGGATGGTGGCAGAGCGGCTCGCCATAGCCGTATTGGCCGAGCCCCGTGTGCAGGTCGATGCCGGCGACCACCTTGCGCTCGGCCAGGCGGTAGTCGGCGAGGATCGTCTCTTCCGTCTGCCGGGCCCAGGTCGGCGCGATGCCGCCATAGTGAAGGCCCATCGGATGTGTGTATTGCCCCTGGCCGCGGGCGAGCAGCACGGCGCGGGCACCGTGCTCCTTGGCATAGGCGGCGATCTTCGCATCCGCCGCCCGGTAGCTGGCGGGGCTGGGATCGTCCGGGACCCAGGCCTCCAGCAGCGCGTCGTAATGCGGGTTGTCGGGCAGCTTCTGGGCGTAGTCGACGAAGTTGCGGTTGAGGTCGACGCCCTCCTCGGTCACGCGCCGGAGCCAGGCGAAGCCGTAGGGGTTGACTGCGTGCAGCAGGATGACCGCGGTTCCCTTCGGCAGGCGGGCAGCGGCGCCCGAGGTCAGCCAGTCGACCTGGATGCCCGAGCCGCAGAAGCCCTCGCCGCCATGGGTTCCGGAGAGGAGCGCGACCACGTTCGGCGCGTCCTCCGGCCCGACCCATGCCACATCCGTCGCCAGCTCCTCGCCGGCTGGTCCACGGTTCGGATTGACGTAGGCGCGGGGGCGGGCGCGGGCTTTTTCCGCCGCGGCAAGGAAGAGCTGCCGGGCGCCGGCATAGTCGGCAGCGAACGACGCACGGCCCTGGGCCACCAGATCGGCTGGGTCCATCTGAAGATCAACCTCCGGAAAATCGGGACATCTGAACGGCGAGCGGTCTCGACAGTGTCGCATCCTTCGCCCGACCCGGGGTGGGAAACCGCAGACTCCCGCCGTTTCGCCGGAACCTAAATTACAATTGGTTAAGATCCTTAAAATTCATATAAAATGAACGCTTAAGGGCCGACGCGCGCGGGTGTATAGCTAGCGCAGTACAATACGGCTTGGTCTGAAAGGGCGGGAATGGCGAGCCAGCTCGAGAAGTTGACGATCCTCTTGGCCGAGGACAACAAGCCGATGCGCGGCCTCGTCCGCGACATCCTTGCTGCGCTTGGCGTCGGCACCATCCTCGAAGCCGCCGACGGTCAGGCGGCGATGAAGCAGCTTGCCGCCCACACCGTGGACATCGTCATCCTCGACTGGAACATGGAGCCGATGGACGGGATGGAGCTCACCCGCCGCATCCGCACCTCGCCCGAGAGCCCCGACCAGTTCGTCCCGATCATCATGCTGAGCGGCCACACCGAGCGCGCCCGCGTGATCGCTGCCCGCGACGCCGGCGTCACCGAGTTCATGGCGAAGCCGGTGTCGGTAAAGGCGCTGTGCGCGCGCATCAGCGCCATCATCGACAACCCGCGCCCGTTCATCCGCGCCAATGGCTATTTCGGTCCCGACCGTCGGCGCCGCGAGCTGCCGTTCAACGGACCGGATCGCCGTGCGGACGATAAGTCCCAGGCGAAGAACGAGCGGACCGCCCGCCGCGCCTGAGATCCGCTGACGGCGTGATCCTGTAGGCGCAGCGCCGGGCGCCGGCGAGAATATGGTCGGTACGTTCGACCGCGCAGCCAGGCAGCAGCATCCGGAAGATCGCCAGCTCCGATCGGCAGAAGCCCTGGCAGGCCCGTGCCGCCGCACAGATCGGGCAGTGATTCTCGACCAGCAGGTAGCGTCCGTCCGCCTCGGCCTCGACCTCCGCCATGTAGCCCTCGGCCTTGCGTAGCTGCGCCAGGCGCTTCAGCCGGCGCGGCAATTGATCGATGCCGTCGAGCTCACGCAGGTAGCGGGCGAGCGTGTCGGCTTCGCGCGCCGAGATCAGGCGGTCGAGACCGTCCTGGCCGAACAGCTTGTCGACGGCGCCGATCAGCTCGACCGCGACCTGGGCATGGGTGTCGGGGAACCGGGCCTGCGCCTTGTCGGTCAGCCGCCAGTGGCGCTTCGGCCGGCCGACCGAGCGCCGCTCGTCGTCGAAGGCGACCAAACCGTCCGCCTCGAGCTTGCCGAGATGCTGGCGCACGCCCATGGCGGTGATGCCGAGATCGCGGCCGAGGTCCGACGCGGTCAACGGCGCCCGGGTCTTCAGTAGGAACAGGATGCGCTCAGGCGTAGGTTCCGACATGGATCCAGGGAGGTAGCACGGGCTGTGCTATTTGAAAAGCATATGCTTGACTAA
Source organism: Alphaproteobacteria bacterium (assembly GCA_964201945.1). GTDB lineage: Bacteria > Pseudomonadota > Alphaproteobacteria > SHVZ01 > SHVZ01 > SHVZ01. Next base: position 8,913 of record CAXNIC010000117.1, on the reverse strand, counting down.
TTGACCCGCCCGGGTCTGGAATGGGGCCGATCCGAGTTTTCGGGGAGTCCGACGATGGCCTGGGAAAAAGCGATCCCGCTCGACCGGCTTGAGCGCGACGGTCGTGCGGTCGCCAAGGTCGGCACGCGCCAGATCGCGGTCTTCCGCACCGGCGACGGCATCCTCGCCTGCAACAACCGCTGCCCGCACGAGGGCTATCCTTTGCGCGAGGGCAGCCTGGACGGCGCCTGCGTACTGACCTGCAACTGGCACAATTGGAAATTCGACCTCAAGACCGGCGCCAACCTCACCGGCGGCGACGGGCTCCGCACCTACGCGACCCGGATCGACGACGGCCATGTCTGGATCGACATCGTCGAGGCGCCGGCCGCCGAACGCCAGGCGAAGGCGCTGGCCAATCTGCGGGAAGCCTTCGAGGACGAGTCCTATGACCGCATGGCCCGCGAGCTGGCTCGCTTCGCCAAGGCCGGTGGCGATCCGGTCGACGCCGTGGCGCACGCGATCGGCTGGTCGAATGACCGTCTCGAATTCGGCACCACCCACGCCTATCCGAGCGCCGCCGGCTGGTTGCGTCTTCACGACGACTCCAACGATCCGGAGATGCGGCTGATCTGCCTTCTCGAAGCGATCGGCTACATGGCCGATGTCGTCGCCGGGAAGGAGATCTACCCCTATCCCGAAGCGGCATCGCCATGGGACGAAGGCGCCTTCCTCGCCGCGGTCGAGGCCGAGGACGAGCCCGGCGCGATCGCCCGGATCCGCGGCGCGCTCGATGCAGGCCTCGGCTTTGCCGAGCTTGAACATGCCCTCAGCGCCGCCGCGCTGGCGCATTACCAGGATTTCGGCCACTCGCTGATCTATGTCGTCCATACGGGACGGCTGATCGATCGCCTCGGCCGTGACGTCGAATTGCCGCTGCTGCTGGCGCTGGTCCGCTCGCTGGTCGCCGCCAGCCGCGAGGACCTGATCCCGGAATTCCGCGCCTATGCCGGCGCGCTTGCGACATTTCCGGCCTTTGGCGGCAATGGTGCGCTGCCTGAGAGCACGCGGTTCCGCGGCCGGCCGGTGAAGGAGACACTGGGCCAGGTGACCGAGGCGGCGGCAAAATCCGCGCCGGAGACGCTCTACCGCGCACTGCTGGGGGCGGCGGCGACCGACATGCTGCTGTTCGACACCAGCTGGGGCCTGCGCACCGACACGTCGATCGCGCAGAACGTCGGCTGGCTCGACTTCACCCACGGCCTCACCTTCGCCAATGCCGTCCGCCAGCAATGCGGTCGCTATCCGGAGCTGTGGCCGGCAGGGCTGCTGCAGATCGCTTGCTTCACCGGCCGCAACGCCGGCTTCACCTTGCCGGCCGCCGAGGACGACTGGCGGGTCGAGGATCGTGACGCCTTCTATGCCGGCTGCATCGCCAAAGTCGCCGACCACGGCGAGGACCGCTACATTCTCGCCGCTCATTTCCTGAAGACCTTCCTCGCCGTCCGCGAGGAGGTGGCGACGGGGCTGCCGGCGGAGATCGAGGCGCCGGTTCTGGCGTCGCTGAACCGTTTTCTCAACGCACCGTTGAAGCGCAAGCATGTACGCCGCACCGCGCATCAGGCCCTCGATTTCGTCGCGCTGGAGGACTGACTTAGATGGACCTCGCCCAGTTCCGCGCGCTGACGCGCAAGACGGAGCCGCCGGCCGATCTCGCCCTCGCGCTCCAGGGGCTCCTCTGGGACGCCAAGGGCGACTGGGACAAGGCCCATGAATGCGCCCAGGCGCAGGAGGACCGCCAGGGCGATTGGGTGCATGCCTATCTGCATCGCAAGGAAGGCGATCTCGCCAATGCCGGCTACTGGTACCGCCGCGCCAAGAAGCCGGTGCACAAGGGAACGCTGGACGAGGAGTGGGAAGAGATCGCCCGCGCCCTTCTGAGCGAGGCGTCGTGACCGGGATCACGATCCGCGACGCCGTCGCTGCCGACGTGCCGATGCTGCTCCGGATGATGCGCGAGCTCGCCGAGCATGACGGTCTGTCTGACGCGCTGATCGCGACCGAGGAGACCCTGCGGCGCGACGGCTTCGGCGAGCACCCTCGCTTTCAGACCGTGATTGCGGAGATCGGCGGCGAAGTGGCGGGATATGTCACCTACAGCGAGCCCTATGCGGCCTGGCGCGGCACCACCCGGATCGCGGTCGATGATGTCTATGTCCGCGGCCCCTTCCGCGGACAGGGCGTCGGCACGGCGATGATGATGCGGATCGGCGAGCTCGGGCGTGCGCGCGGCGTCATGATCCGCTGGGAGATGGAGGAGAACAACCACAAGGCCCGTGCCTTCTACGAGAAGCTCGGCGCTACGACCCGTCCGAAGCGCCTTTGCTATTGGAAAGTGGCGGGCTAGGCGCCGGTCGGATATGAGAGGGCACCCGTCCTCGTCCTTCCGAGAGTCCCATGCGCCTTGCCGACCTGCCGACCCCCGCGCTCGTCCTCGACCGGGCCCGGCTCCGCCGCAACATCCAGGCGATGACCGACCGCTACAAGGCGCTGGGCGTGCGCCTTCGTCCGCATCTGAAGACGTCCAAGTCGGTGGACGTGGCGCGCATGGCGGTCGAGGGTCACTTCGGCGGCATCACCGTCTCGACCTTGAAGGAGGCCGAGCACTTCGCCGCCCATGGCTTCAAGGACATCCTCTATGCCGTCTGCATCTCGCCGACGAAGCTCGGCCAGGCGGCGGCGCTGATGAAGTCGGGTGTGGCTCTCACCATCATCACCGACGACCTGGACGCGGCGAAGGTCATTGCCGCCGGCGGCAAGGATCTCGGTGTCGTCTTCGATGTGCTGGTCGAGGTCGATTGCGGCGAGAGGCGGAGCGGCATTCCGGCGGACTCCGACGCGCTGATGGCGATCGCAAAGACGCTGCATGCCGGGCCGGGCTCGCGGCTCGCCGGCATCATGGTCCATGCCGGTCACTCCTATACCTGCCGGACGCTGGAGGCGGTCGCCGAGATCGCCGAGGTCGAGCGGTCGACGGGAGTTCGCGCCGCCGAGCGGCTGCGGGCAGCCGGTCTTCCGTGCGGCACCGTCAGCATGGGCTCGACCCCGACGGCGCTGCACGGCAGGAACTACGACGGAATCACCGAGGTCCGCTGCGGCGTCTACATGTTCGGCGACCTGTTCCAGTCGGAGATCGGCAGCTGCGGGCCGGGAGACATCGCGGTCTCGGTGCTCTCCGCGGTGATCGGCCAGCGCCGGCCGGAGAATCGCGTGCTGATCGACGCCGGATTCCTGGCGCTCTCGAAGGATCGCTCGACCGCCAACACGCCGCATGACGTGGGCTATGGCCGGGTCGCCGATCTCGCCGGCACGCTCGGCCTCGGCGATGTCACCGTGGTCGGCGTGCATCAGGAGCATGGCATGGTGGAGGGGCGGACGCCGCTGCCGTTCGACCGTCTGCCGGTCGGCGCCCGCGTCCGCGTTCTGCCGAACCACGCCTGCATCACGTCAGCGGCCTATGACCGCTACCACGTCATCGATGGCTCGGATGAGGTCGTCGCGGTCTGGCCGCGCTGCAACGGCTGGTAAAAAAGGGCGGGGGAGGGACGAGCCTTCCCCCGCCGAGGTTCAGTCTGCGGCGTGTGCGGTCCGGTCGCGATCGGACGTCCGCACATCCTCGAGCTTACGGATGCGGTCGCTGAAGGCGGTCAGTGCATCGAGATTGCATTTGAGCGCGGTCGAGGCGATGTCCCGCATCGCCTTCAACGTGGTTTCGGCGGTGGTCTCCACCGCCTCTTCCGCCTTGCCGTCGGCGCGCTGTCCGTTCGGCTTCAGGTAGTCGAGCGTGTTCTGGAAGGCCATCTGCATCAGGGAATTGTGGAAGGCCAGCTGCTTCCGCGAGATCTCGGTCGCCCCTTCCAGCAGCTTCTCGGTCGCCGCCGACACCGCCTCTACCGTGTGACGCTGGTTGGCGAGCAGGGCGGCCATGTCGGGCGTGCGGAAGAACAGCGCGGCCATCTCCTCCCGGCTGGTCTTGGCGCCGGTGCCGTCGCTCCTGTTATGGACCTTCAAATGCTTTTCGATCATGGGGGTCTCCTTCCGGGGCAGACTATGGTTCCTCGTCGATGGGGCGGTCCCCCCGGGGTGCGCCGGATGCTCCGGGACCGCGACCACGCGATCCCGCCGGCGGACCCCGTCCGCTCCTCGGCTAATTCACTTCTTCGTTTCGTCGCAAATGCGTGCCGCGGCTTATCGGTGCCGAGCCTTTCGCGGTACGGATCCTGCCGCCAGCGACCGACGCGCAATTTCAACGTCCGGATGGTCTCATGAGTCTTCCGAGAGCGTCAACGACACAAGGCCCCGGTCACCGCCATGTCACCGGAGGGGATTGGGCCGAAAGCGCGCAAAAGACGCTACAAATCGAGCGCCGACGCCGCTATGGTGCGCCGCCTTCAGGAGATCCTTAAGCCGTGACGAGCATCGAGAGCGTCGCCGAGAGCGTGTCCCCGACGCAGCTCGACCGGCGAACGTTCGCCATCATTTCGCACCCGGACGCCGGCAAGACGACGCTGACGGAGAAGCTGCTGCTGTTCGGCGGCGCGATCCGGCTGGCGGGGCACGTCAAGGCGCGCGGCGAGCGGCGGCGCACCCAGTCGGACTGGATGCGGATCGAGCGCGACCGCGGCATCTCGGTGTCGAGCTCGGTGATGACCTTCGAGTACGAAGGCATCCAGTTCAACCTGCTGGACACGCCGGGCCACCAGGACTTCAGCGAGGACACCTATCGCACCCTGACCGCGGTCGACTCCGCGGTGATGGTGATCGATGCCGCCAAGGGCATCGAGAGCCAGACCCGGAAGCTGTTCGAGGTCTGCCGGCTTCGTGACATCCCGATCCTCACCTACATCAACAAGGTCGACCGCGAAGGTCAGGACCCGTTCGCGCTTCTGGACGAGATCGCCGACGCGCTCGCCCTCGACGTGGCGCCGGTGACTTGGCCGATCGGCATGGGCGGCTTGTTCGAGGGCTGCTACGACCTCAAGAACCATCGCCTCCTGCTGCCGGCCGAGGGCCGAAGCGGCGCCTTCGGCACGGTGGTGCCGGTGACCGGCCTCGATGATCCGAAAGTCGCCGCGCATATCTCGGCGGATCGCCTCGCCGAGCTGCGCGAGAACGCCGCGCTGGCTGTCGGCGCCTATCCGGCGCTCGACATCGAGGCGTATCGCGCCGGGCACCTGACGCCGGTGGTCTTCGGCAGCGCGCTCAAGGATTTCTGCGTCGGCGAGCTTCTGAACAGCCTGGCTGCCTGGGCGCCGCCGCCGCGCTCGCAGCCGGCCTCGCCCCGGACCGTGCTGCCCGCCGAGAACCAGGTCTCCGGCTTCGTGTTCAAGGTCCAGGCGAACATGGACCCGAACCACCGCGACCGCGTCGCCTTCATGCGGCTGTGCTCCGGGCGGTTCCGTCGCGGCATGAAGCTGAAGCAGGTGCGGACCGGCAAGACCATCGCCGTCACCAGCCCGATCTTCTTCTTCGCCCAGGAGCGCGAGATCGCCGACGAGGCGCTGCCGGGCGACATCATCGGCATTCCCAATCACGGCGTACTGCGGGTCGGGGACACGCTGACCGAGGGCGAGCCGCTCCGCTTCACCGGCCTGCCGACCTTCGCCCCTGAAATCCTGAGGCGCGTTCGCCTCGAAGACCCGATCCGCGCCAAGCAGATGCACAAGGCGCTGCAGGACCTGGCCGAGGAGGGCGTGGCCCAGCTGTTCCGGCCGGTCTCGGGTTCGGACTGGATCGTCGGCGTGGTCGGTGCGCTCCAGCTCGACGTGCTGGCCTCGCGGCTGGACGCCGAATACAAGGTTGCCATCCGCTTCGAGCCGGCGCCGTTCGAGACCGCGCGCTGGGTCGCCGCCGACAAGCCGGCGGACCTGAAGGCGTTCCTCGACGCGCATCGCTTCGCCATCGCCGAGGACGCCGACAATGCGCCGGTATTCCTGGCGCGGAACGCCTGGGACCTGCAGCGGACGATCGAGGACTGGAAGCAGATCCGCTTCACCGCGACCCGCGAACGGTCCTGATCGGCGTCGCCTAAGCGAAGAGGTCGGGCTCGGCGTTGAGGATCGCCGGATCGAAGCCGGCAAGGCGCTTGTAGGTCGCTGCGATCCCTTCGAGCTCGTCCCGCGACACGACCTGGTCGAGGTCGGCGAAGCCGTCCGGAGCCCGGTTCTCGACGATCTGCATCACCTGCTCAGGCCCGTTCTTGCGGTTGGCGAGCACGATGGCGCTGGTTTTCGGCCGGCGCTCGGCCTCGTAAGCGGCAAGCGCACCTGGTGTCGGACCGAGGTGTATGATGGCGGCGGCGAGCGCGCGAGCATCCAGGATGGCCTGGGAGGCGCCATTGGAGCCGATCGGGTACATCGGGTGTGCGGCGTCTCCGAGCAGGGTCATGCGCCCGAAGGTCCAGCGGCTCAGCGGCTCGCGGTCGACCATCGGGTACTCGTAGATACTTGCGGCTCCTCGGATCAGTGCCGGCACGTCCAACCAGGGAAACTGCCAGTCGGCGAAGACGGGCAGGAACTCGTCCAGGTCGCCCGAGCGGTTCCAGTCCTCTCGCCGCCAAACACGGTCGGTGGGATAGCGTCGTTCGGCGATCCAGTTGATGGTGGCGCGACCATCCGCTCCGGCCGGCGTGATCGGGTAGCAGACGAATTTCTGCCGCTCATGCCCGCACATGCACATGGTGCGGCCGTCGAGATAGGGGACCGCCTCGGTCGTCGCCCGCCACAGGATGGCGCCATTCCAGAGCGGCAGTCCTTCGTCCGGGTAGAGCTGTGCGCGCAATCTCGAATGGATACCGTCGGCGGCGATCACCAGGCGTGCTTCGATCTCGGCGCCGCCGGCCTTTAGCACAGCACGATCACCGCGGGTCTCGACCTCGCGGGCAGCGTGATCGAGGACGATCGCATCCGCACCCAGGCGCTGGCGCACGGCGTCGAGCAGAAGTCCCTGCAGCCGGCCGCGATGGATCGAGAATTGCGGCCAGCGATAGCCGGCACCGAGTCCACGCGGCTCGCGCCAGATCAGTTCGCCGCGCTTGGTGACGTAGCGAAGCTCGGAGGTGCGGATGCCGGTCTCGTCCAACGCCTCGGCCAGACCCAGCTCGAACAGATGCCTGACCGAATGCGGCAGGAGATTGATGCCGACGCCGAGCGGACGGATCTCGCGGACCTGCTCGAAGACGCGGACCGAGAGCCCGGCCCTGGCCAGGCTGAGCGCCGCGGCGAGCCCGCCGATCCCGGCCCCGGCGATGGCGACGTCGAGCATCGACCCTCCTTTCTCTAGCCCCCCACATTAGAGAGCGACCCGTCGCATCGGAACCCTCTCCCGCGCAGCGGGGGAGGGCAGGGTGGGGGCGAACGAAGTGAGGGGCTGGCTCCGCCCTCGCTCCGCTCGCCCCCACCCCAACCCTCCCCCGCGTACGACGCGGGAGAGGGGGCACGATGACGACGACATCGGTCGAATCGAGAGATACTGACGCTGATGCACATGCGACCGACATGACCGGCATCGGTGAGGATCGTCGCTTCGAGGCGTCGAGCCTTTTCGTCTGGACCTTCGCGATCAGCCAGACGGCCGGCTGGGGCGTGCTCTATTTCTCCTTCGCGCTGGTCGTCGGGCCGATGGAGGCGGAGCTGGGCTGGTCCCGGACCGATCTCAACGGCGCGCTCACCGCCGGGCTTCTGACCACGGCGCTCGCTTCGCTGCCGGTCGGGTACTGGATCGACCGCTTCGGCGGCCACGCTCTGATGACCCTGGGCGCGGTCCTGGCCGCGGCCCTGATGGCGCTGTGGTCGATGGTCGAGACGCTGACCGGCTTCTACCTCCTCTGGATCGGCCTTGGCCTGGCGACGGCGGCGACCATGGGCGATCCGGTCTTCGCCGTGATCACCGCGAATGTCCGCGACTATCGCCGGGCGCTGACCTACCTCGCCTTCGTCACCGGCCTGTCCTCGACCGTCTTCATTCCGCTGATCAGCCTTTTGATCAGCTGGTACGGCTGGCGCTCCGCGCTGCTGTTGTCGGCGCTGGTTTACCTGGTTATCGCCGGCGGGCTCAATGCCGTCTTCCTTCGCGGCACCCGCGGCGGCAGCCGAAAGGCGACCGGCGTCGCCGAGGGACCGTCGCCGCTGAAGGCGGCACTCGCGCGCCGCGCCTTCTGGGGCCTGGTGGTCTGCTTCGGCGTGCAGACCTTCGGCTTCTCCGGCCTCACCTATCACATGATCCCGCTGCTGCAGGAACGCGGGCTCGACCTCGACACCATCGTCACCATGATGGCGATGATCGGCCCGGCGCAGGTGTCCGGGCGCCTGATCCTGCATTTCTTCGGCGAGCGGCTGTCGATGCGGACGCTCGGGCGCGCCCTGACCGTGGCGCTGCCGTTCGTGTTCCTGCTGCTCCTGGTGTTGCCGCCCTTGGGCTTCGCCGGGCTCGTGCTCTATGCCGCCGCCTCCGGGGTCACCAACGGGCTCCTGATCATCGTGCGCTCGGTCGGGCTGGCGGAGATCCTGGGAACGCGCGGCTACGGCCAGATCTCGGGCGCGCTGATGTTCATCATCATGCTGCCGAGGACGGCGGCGCCGCTCGCCTTCGCCGCGATGTGGCAGGTCTTCGGCAGCTATGACACCGTGCTCTGGATCCTCATCGGCGCCGGCGTCGTCGGCGCCATCGGCTTCTGGATCGCGGCCGCCGACCGTTCGTCGGCCGAAGGCTAGCTCAGCCTTCCCAGCGGTACTTCTTCAGCATCTTCTCATCCAGCTCGATGCCGAGGCCGGGCTTCTCCGGCACCTTGACCATGCCCTTCACCGGACGGATCGGGTCCTTCAAGAGGTCGGTGCGGAGCGGGTTGTCCATGACGTTGTATTCGAGATAGGGGCA
>CAXNIC010000116.1:0-13198 GCA_964201945.1 Alphaproteobacteria bacterium | reverse complement strand
ACCGTATCGAGCGGCTGATCGGTCATCTGAAGATCAACCGCGCCATCGCCACCCGATACGACAAGCTCGCCAGATCGTTCCTCGATATGCTCCATTTAGCGGCGCTCCGACGCCTCTTGCGTCACGCTACTTTGTAAACACCACCTAGTAGACAAGGATGCGGGGGACTGGCAATACCGCCTGCATCGCGGACCGGCCTCCCGGCGAGGGCTTATGACGGAATCCAACTGGCGGGTCCTGCCGCTCGACGGCACGATGCTGTGGCAGACGCTGAAGCACTGGCGCCAGGATCTCGACGGGCGCGAGCGCGAGCGCCTGGCTTCGACGCTCGCCAGCGTGGTGAAGGGCTACGCGCCTCCCTCTCCCGCCACGTCCTCGCCCCCGCTGGAAGCGGTCGTCCGGGCCATGGCGGAGGAAGGCTATTGCTCATTCGGCGATCTGCTTCGCCGCGACCAGGTCGATGCGGTCGTCGCACATTTCCGTTCGCGGCCGTGCTTCAACGCCCATGTGCAGGTCAGCAGCGACGGGGTGCCGCGCCGCGTCGGCGAGGGCGCCGAGGCCTTCCACTACGGCTCCTATGCATTGAAGGACATCGTCGAGGCGCCGGCCCTCATCGAGCTCGCCAATGACCCGAACCTCCTCTCGGTCGCCGAACGCTATCTCGGCTGCACGCCGACGCTCTATTCGCTGAACGCCTGGTGGTCCTTCCCCGGCCACGCCAAGCCGGCCAAGGTTTCGCAATCCTTCCATCGCGACCTCGACGATTTTCGTTTCTGCACGCTGTTCGTCTATCTCACCGACGTCGACGAGCATAACGGTCCGCACGTCTATGTCCGGCGCACCCATCGCCCGGATCTGCTGGAGCAGGAGCTGGCGCGGGCCGGCAGCGCGGCTCTCGAAAGCCTCGAGCCGAGGGTCCGTGAGGCGGTGACGAGCGGGAGCATTCTGCGGGGCCAGGGCTACGGCATCGATCCGGCGATCCTCGGGCCGCTCGGCCATCTCATCGACGTGATCCCGGGCCCGGCCGGCAGCGGACTCCTCGCCGACACCTACGGCTTCCACATGGGGATCCCGCCTGCGAAGGCGCAGCGGCTGATCTTCTGGGCCCGGTACGGGCTGCACGTGAATGAGCCCTCACCGTCCGTCGACGAGGCCTTGATCTCCTCCCGCATTCCCTGGACCGAGCGAGCTCAGTACATCAACCGGGCGCTGGTCACCCGCTGACGACGCCGGACTCAGTCCTCGAGCTCGACCAGCGCCGTGCCTTCCTCGACCTGCTCGCCGGCGGCGTAGCGGACGGCGGCGACCTTCCCGGCGCGGGGCGCCTTGACCGTGTGCTCCATCTTCATCGCTTCCAGCACCACCAGCGGCTGGCCTTTCTCGACCGTGTCGCCGGCTTTCACCATGACCTGGACCAGCTTGCCCGGCATCGGCGCCATCAGATGGCCGGCAGCGGCAGAGTCGAGTCCGGAGCGGGCCAGCGGATCGACGAGGACGAGGCGTCGGGCACCGTCGCGATCGAAGACGGTGGCCTCGTTGCCGACGAGGACCACGGAGGCGGAGGTCGCGACGCCGTCGAGGGTCACCGCGAGCCGGTCGTCGCCGTCCTTCAAGGTTGCGGCAACGATGCCGCCGGGAAGATCGAGCCGATAGCCTCCGGCATCGAAGTGAGCTGTGACCGTGACGTCGCGCTCGCCGTCCAGCCACGGGAAACGCGCGACGCCGGTGTCGTTGAGGCGCCAGCCGGAGACCTTGGCCCAGGGCGAATGCGGATCGCTCGATCGCGCGGCCTCGGCGGCACGGGCCGCGGCGATCGCCTTCAGCCGCGCCAGGGTCGCGAGCGCCAGCACGCGGTCGGAAGCGGGCGTCTCCACCGGGATCACGTCGGCGCCGTGGCGGCCGAGGAAGCCGGTGTCGACTTCGCCCGAGACGAAAGCCGGGTGCTCGGCCAGCCGCTTCAGAAAACCGGCGTTGGTGGCGAGCCCGACGACCTCGACCTCGCCCAGCGCCTGGGCGAGGCGGCGCGCGCACGCCTCGCGGTCGTCCGCATGCACGATCAGCTTGGCGATCATCGGGTCGTAGTGGATGCCGATGCTGTCGCCGGGGCCGACGCCGGTGTCGATGCGGACGTCGTTCGTCGCATCCGGGAAACGCAGGTGATGCAGCGTGCCGGTCTGCGGCAGGAAGTCCTTCGCCGGGTCCTCGGCGTAGAGCCGGACCTCCATGGCGTGGCCGTTGAGCGGGATCTGTTCCTGCCTCAGCGGCAGCGCCTCGCCGGAGGCGACGCGGAGCTGCCATTCGACCAGATCCTGGCCGGTGATCATCTCGGTCACCGGATGCTCGACCTGGAGGCGGGTGTTCATCTCCATGAAGTAGAAGCGCTCGCCCTCGGCGATGAACTCGACCGTACCGGCGCCGCGATAGCCAACCGCGCGGGCGACCTCGACGGCGGCCTCGCCCATCTCGCGCCGGCGGGTCTGGGTCATGCCCGGCGCCGGCGCTTCTTCCAGGACCTTCTGATGGCGGCGCTGGATCGAGCAGTCGCGCTCATGCAGGTAGACGGTGTTGCCGTGAGTATCGGCGAAGACCTGGATCTCGATGTGGCGCGGCCGCGTGAGATACTTTTCGATCAGCACGCGGTCGTCGCCGAAGGATGACGCGGCCTCGCGCCTGGCCGAGGCGAGCGCGGCCGCAAACTCGGCTTCGCGCTCGACGATGCGCATGCCCTTGCCGCCGCCGCCGGCCGACGCCTTGATCAGCACCGGGAAGCCGATGCGCTCGGCCTCGGCCTGCAGCTTTGCTTCGGCCTGCTCGTCGCCGTGATATCCCGGCACCAGCGGCACGCGGGTTTTTTCAAGGAGAGTCTTGGACGCCGACTTCGAGCCCATGGCGCGGATGGCCGAGGCCGGCGGCCCGACGAAGACGATGCTGGCGGCCGCGCAGGCCTCGGCGAAGGCGGCATTCTCGGAGAGGAAGCCGTAGCCCGGATGGATCGCCTCGACGCCCGCGCGCTTGGCGGCGTCCAGGATGCGATCGATGCGGAGATAGCTGTCGCGCGCCGGCGCCGGGCCGATCGGATATGCTTCGTCGCAGGCACGCACATGGCGGGCGTCGCGGTCGGCCTCGGAGTAGACGGCGACGGTGCGGAGCCCCAGCCGTTTCGCCGTCCGGGCCACCCGGCAGGCGATCTCGCCCCGATTGGCGATCAGCAGGCTCCGCAGCATCTAGGGCGCTTCCAGTGCCGGCAGCACCTCGACGATGCCGAGCTGCAGGTGATAGCCGGTCGAGCCGGGCATGGCGGCGTTCACCACCTGGAGGCGGCGGTCGAGATGCTCGTTCCAGCGGCCGTCGGGGAGGAGGTAGCGGTCGAACATGAAGCGGACGTGGCGGGCGAGCTCGAGCCGGAGCTGCGGGCGCTGGGCATAGGCTTTCAGGCACTCGGTCAGCGGCCACATGCGCTTCTTGTCGTTGATCACCCGGCCGTAGCGGTCGACCTCGTCGTAGACGCCGCCATACTGCGCGTCGAGGCCGTGGCCGCGGGCGAACTCGAACAGCTTGTCGGCGACCGCCTTGGCGTCGTCGCGCTGATAGCTCCTGGCGAAACGGTTGAGCAGCCAGGACCATTCGAAATGATGCCCGGGCTCGACGATGTGGCCGCGCTGAGGGTCGGGCGACCAGTCGGCACGGAAAAATTCGCCGAGCGTGCGGCCGTCGAAGAACTTGGCGAGGAACATGTCGACGATGCGGTTCGCCTCCTCGCGATAGCGGGCCGAGGGCGCGGCCTCGTCCAGTGCCATCAGGCCTTCCAGCATGTGCATGTGCGGGTTCTGCAGGCGAAGCCCCGGCAGCACGTTCCAGGCCTCGTCGGCGGCGACGTGGTAGCCGCCGTGACGGCCGTCATGCAGCTTGGCCTTGAGGACCTCGAGCGTGTCGTCGGCGGCGCTGAGCGCGGTCACGTCGCCGGTGGCGCGGTGGTAGTAGGCGAGCGCGAAGAGGACGAAGGCGTGGCCGTAGAAGTCCTTCCGCCCGTCCAGCTTCTGGCCGTCCTGGGTGACGGTGAAGTACCAGCCGCCGTTCCGCTTGTCGCGGTAGTGGCGCATCAGGAAGGCGTAGCCCTCGCGCGCGGCGCGCTCGTTGTCGCCGCGCTGGCCCATCAGGCAGGCCTGGCTGTAGCAGAAGATCTGCCGGCACTGGACGACCAGCCGCTTGTATCCCAGCTCGTAGGGCGTGAAGTCCTGCTGCAGGCGCTCGTGGAAGCCGCCATGCTTCTTGTCCCAGCCATGCGTCCGCCAGATCGGCAGATGATGGTCGAACAGCCAGCTGCGGGCGCGGGCGGCGAGGGCGGGATCGGAGGTCATCCGCGCCCCCAGGCGGGCTTGCGCTTGTCGAGGAAGGCCTGGATGCCCTCGCGGCCCTCGGCGGTAGCGCGGCGGCGCGCGATCAGAGCGGCCGTGTCCCGCATCACCGCCTCGTCGATCGGGCGATGGGCCACGTCGCGCACCAGCTGCTTCGCCGCCGCCTGAGCCTCAGGCCCGCCCTGCAGGAACTCGGCGACCAGCTTCTCCACCGTCGCATCCAGCGCCTCGGCCGGCACCACCTCGTGCACGAGGCCGATGCGAAGCGCCTCGTCGGCCTTGAAGCGCTCGCCCGAGACCGCATAGCGGCGCATGGCGCGAGGCCCGATGGCGGCGGTGACATAGGGGCCGATGGTTGCCGGCGCCAAACCGATCTTCACCTCCGACAGCGAGAAGATCGCGCCCTCGGCGGCGACGGCGACGTCGCAGCAGGAGACCAGGCCGACGCCGCCGGCGAAGACGGCGCCCTGGATCCGGCAGATCACCGGCTTCGGCAGGATGTCGAGGGTCTTCAGCATCACCGCCAGGCGATAGGCGTCCTCCTGGTTCTCCTTCTCGCTTAAGCTCCCCTGCTTTCGCATCCAGTTGAGGTCGCCGCCGGCGGAGAAGCTCTTGCCCTTGGAGGCCAGCACCATCAGGCGGGCCTTGGGGTCGGTCGCCACCCGCTCGAAGGCCGAGCGCAGCTCCTCGATCAGCACCTCGTTGAAGGCGTTGTGGATCTCCGGCCGGTTCAGCGTGACGGTGGCGACGCCGCGGGCATCGGTCGAGTAGAGGACGATGGGTTCGCTCAAAGCTGCAGGCCTCACATGCGGAAGACGCCGAACCGCGTCTCGGGGATCGGTGCGTTCAGCGAGGCGGAGATGCCGAGGCCGAGCGCCATGCGGGTCTCCAGCGGATCGAGCACGCCGTCGTCCCAGAGCCGCGCGCTGGCGTAGTAGGGATGGCCCTGGGTCTCGTATTGCTTGCGGATCGGCGCCTTGAACGCCTCCTCCTCGTCGGCCGGCCAGGTGCCGCCCTTGGCTTCCAGATTGTCGCGGCGGACCTGGGCCAGCACCGCGGCGGCCTGCTCGCCGCCCATCACCGAGATGCGCGCGTTCGGCCACATCCAGAGCAGGCGCGGCTGGAAGGCGCGCCCGCACATGCCGTAGTTGCCGGCGCCGAAGCTGCCGCCGATCAGCACCGTGAACTTCGGCACCTGGGCGCAGCTGACCGCGGTCACCAGCTTGGCGCCGTCCTTGGCGATGCCGCCGGATTCGTATTTCTTGCCGACCATGAAGCCGGAGATGTTCTGCAGGAACACCAGCGGGATCTTCCGCTGGCAGCAGAGCTCGATGAAGTGGGCGCCCTTCTGTGAGGATTCCGAGAACAGGATGCCGTTGTTGGCGACGATGCCGACCGGATAGCCGAGGATGCGGGCGAAGCCGCAGACCAGCGTCTGGCCGTAGCGGGCCTTGAACTCGTCCAGCCGCGAGCCGTCGACCAGCCGGGCGATCACCTCCCTGACGTCGTAGGGGGTGCGGAGATCCGGCGGGACCACGCCGTAGAGCTCGGCCGGGTCGTAGCGGGGGTCTTCCGGGGTCGAGACGTCCAGCGGGTTGGCCTTGGTCTGGTTCAGGTTGCCGACGATGGTGCGGGCGATACCTAGCGCGTGGGAGTCGTCCTCGGCGAAATGGTCGGCGACGCCGGAGATGCGGGTGTGCACGTCGGCGCCGCCCAGATCTTCGGCCGTCACCACCTCGCCGGTCGCGGCCTTCACCAGCGGCGGGCCGGCGAGGAAGATCGTGCCCTGGCCTTTGACGATGACGGTCTCGTCCGACATCGCCGGCACATAGGCGCCGCCGGCGGTGCAGCTGCCCATGACCACGGCGATCGGGGGGATGCCGGCCGCCGACAGCGTCGCCTGGTTGTAGAAGATGCGGCCGAAATGATCGCGGTCGGGAAAGACGTGGTCCTGGTTCGGCAGGTTGGCGCCGCCGGAATCGACCAGATAGATGCAGGGAAGCCGGTTTTCCCGCGCGATCTCCTGGGCGCGGAGATGCTTCTTCACCGTGACCGGATAGTAGGTGCCGCCCTTGACGGTGGCGTCGTTGGCAATGACCACGCATTCCAGGCCCGAGACCCGGCCGATGCCGGTCAGGATGCCGCCGGCCGGCACGTCGTCGTCATAAAGGCCGTGGCCGGCGAGCTGGGAGAGCTCGAGGAACGGCGATCCCGTATCCAGGAGCGTGCGCACCCGATCCCGCGGCAGCAGCTTGTTGCGTCCGAGATGGCGGGCCCGGGCCTGCGCGCCGCCGCCTTCCGAGATCCGGCCGACCAGCGACTTCAGGTCGGCGACCTGCGCCCGCATCGCCTCGACATTGCGGCGGAACTCGTCCGAGCGCGGGTTGATCTGAGAGGAGATGACGGTCATACGGCGGGCTTAGCTCACCACCCGCCGGTGTCGAGCCAGCGGTCGATCTGCTCCAGGCGGTCGTTGCCCCAGAAGGGCTCGCCGTCGACGAAGAAGAAGGGAGCCCCGAAGACGCCGAGCTGGAGGGCGCGGTCGGTCTCGGAGCGGAGCTTCTCCTTGACCCCGGCGTCGTTCATCCCGGCCAGGATCGCGTCGCGGTCGAGGCCGATCCCCGCCCCGACCTCGGCCGCCGCCTCGGCGGTGTCGACGGCATGGCCCTCGGCGAAGATCCGCTTGTAGACCGCCTTGGCATAGGCCTTGGCCTTGCCGGCGTCGCTCGCGTCCAGGAAGTAGAAGGCCCGGGCCGGGGCCACCGAGAAGAACGGAAACTTGTCCGGGAAGACGAAGGGCGTCTCGAACTCGCGGGCCGAGCGCTCCATGTCGTGGCGCGCATAGGGGCCCTTGACCGGCAGGTTCACCAGCGGCTGGCCGCCGGTCGCCTTGAACACCGCACCCAGGAGAAAGGGCTTCCAGGCCGCGGAGCGCCGGTGATTCTCGGCGATCTTGTCGATCCGCTGGGCGGCCAGATAGGCGTAGGGCGAGGAGAAGTCGAACCAGAATTCGATCGGCTGCGGCATCCGGGCGTTTCTCCTTCCCTATTGCTCGTTTCATAGCCGCTTTCGCGGTTGCGAGGAAGTCTTCCACCATTGGTTTGCAAGAGCTTGACCGGCACCGCGGCTCCGCCGACACTGACCCCGCCGCCGACCGGACCCCCAAGTCCAAGAACCTATCGTGCCGTCCGGAAGGCCAAGACCTTAGAAGACTCAAATCCCGGGAGGGGGCGATGCCCACCACTGTGTCGATGACCGTCAACGGCAAGAAGGTGTCCGGCTCGGCCGAGCCAAGGACGCTGCTGGTTCAGTTCATCCGCGAGACCCTCGGTCTCACCGGAACGCATGTCGGCTGCGATACCAGCCAGTGCGGCGCCTGCGTCGTCCATATCGACGGCAAGTCGGTGAAGAGCTGCACCATCCTGGCCGCCCAGGCCGAAGGCTCCGACGTGCTGACCATCGAAGGCGTCGCCAAGGACGGCAAGCTGCACCCGATGCAGGAAGCCTTCCGCGAGCATCACGGCCTGCAGTGCGGCTTCTGCACGCCCGGCATGGTGATGAGCGCGCTCGACCTGGTGAAGCACAACAAGAACCCGAGCGAGCAGCAGATCCGCGACTGGCTCGAGGGCAACATCTGCCGCTGCACGGGCTACCACAACATCGTCAAGGCGATCGCCGCCGGCGCCAAGGCCATGGCCTGAGAGCCGGGCCGGCCAAGTCGACAAAACAAAAGATGATGATGAGGGAGAGACCGCCATGCCAGAAGGTACGGGGATCGGCGTTTCGGTAAAACGCCGCGAAGACGCACGTTTCCTCATGGGGGACGGCACCTACACCGACGACATCAACCGCCACGGGCAGACCCATGCGATCATGGTCCGCTCGCCGCATGCGCACGCCAAGATCAAGAAGATCGACCAGTCCAAGGCCAAGGGCATGCCGGGCGTGGTCGCGATCTTCACCGGCGAGGACATGAAGGTCGGCGGGCTCCCCTGCGGCTGGCTGATCAAGAACCAGGACGGCTCGAACATGGTCGAGCCGCCGCATCCGGTCATCGCCCAGGAGTTCGTGCGGCATGTCGGCGACATCGTCGCCGTCGTGATCGCCGGGACCAAGGAGCAGGCCCGCGAGGCGGCCGAGGCACTGAACATCGATTACGGCGTGATGCCGGCGGCGGTGTCGCTGAAGGAAGCGGTCAAGCCAGGCTCGCCCCAGGTCTGGGAACAGGCCAAGGGCAACATCTGCTACGACTGGGGCCTGGGCGACAAGGCCGCGACCGACGCCGCCTTCGCCAAGGCGCACAAGGTCGCCAAGATCGACCTGGTCAACAACCGCCTGATTCCGAATGCGATGGAGCCGCGCGCGGCCATCGGCGACTTCGACCGGGCGACCGGCGACTACACGCTCTACACCACCAGCCAGAACCCGCACGTCATCCGCCTCTTGATGGGCGCCTTCGTGCTGTCGATCCCTGAGTCCAAGCTCCGCATCGTCGCCCCCGACGTCGGCGGCGGCTTCGGCTCGAAGATCTTCCACTATGCCGAAGAGGCGATCGTCACCTGGGCGGCGGGTCAGCTTAAGAAGCCGATCAAGTGGACGGCCGACCGCAGCGAAAGCTTCATGTCGGACGCGCATGGCCGCGACCATGTGAGCCACGCCGAGCTGGCGATGGACAAGGACGGAAAGTTCCTCGGCCTCCGGGTCGAGACGCTCGCCAACATGGGCGCGTATCTCTCCACATTCTCGACCTGCGTGCCGACGTATCTCTACGCGACCTTGCTGGCCGGCGTGTATACGACGCCCGCGATCTTCTGCAACGTGAAGGCGGTGTTCACCAACACCGTGCCGGTCGACGCCTATCGCGGCGCCGGGCGGCCGGAGGCGACGTTCCTGATCGAGCGCCTGGTCGACATCGCGGCGCGCGAGATGAAGATGGACCCGGCCGAGATCCGCCGGAAGAACTTCATCCAGCCGAGCCAGTTCCCCTACCAGACGCCGGTGGCTCTCCAGTACGACACCGGCAACTACGACGCCACGCTCGACATGGCGATGAAGATGATCGACTACAAAGGCTTCCCCGCCCGCAAGGCGGCGGCGGCGGCCAAGGGCAAGCTCCGCGGCATCGGCATGTCCTGCTACATCGAGGCCTGCGGCATCGCGCCGTCGGCGGTGGTGGGCTCGCTCGGCGCCCGTGCCGGTCTCTATGAATGCGCCAATGTGCGCGTCCATCCGACCGGCTCGGTCTCGGTCTTCACCGGCAGCCACCAGCACGGCCAGGGCCACGAGACCACCTTCGCCCAGGTCGTGTCGGAGAGGCTCGGCCTGCCGCTCGAGCAGATCGACATCGTCCACGGCGACACGGCCAAGGTGCCGTTCGGCATGGGCACCTATGGCTCGCGCTCGATCGCGGTCGGCGGTGCCGCTTTGATGAAGGCGCTCGACAAGATCATCACCAAGGGCAAGAAGATCGCCGCCCACCTGATGGAAGCGTCCGAGAAGGACGTCGAATTCAAGGACGGCAAGTTCACGGTGGCCGGCACCGACAAGGCCAAGACCTTCGGCGAGGTGGCGCTGACCGCCTATGTGCCGCACAACTACCCGATCACCGAGCTCGAGCCCGGCCTTGAAGAGCAGGCGTTCTACGATCCGCTCAACTTCACCTATCCGTCGGGCTGCTACATCGCCGAGGTCGAGATCGACAAGGAGACCGGAACGATCGAGATCGCGCGCTTCGTCGCCTCCGACGATTTCGGCAAGATCATCAACCCGATGATCGTCGAGGGGCAGGTCCATGGCGGCATCGCCCAGGGCGTCGGCCAGGCGCTGCTCGAGACCTGCGTCTACGGCAAGGACGGCCAGCTGCTCACCGGCTCCTACAACGACTACTGCATGCCGCGGGCGGACGACTTCCCGAACTTCGAGGTGCAGCACTCCGACAAGCCGACGCCGTGCACGCATAATCCGCTGGGCGTGAAGGGCTGCGGCGAGGCGGGGGCGATCGGGTCGCCGCCTGCGATCATGAACGCGATCTGCGATGCGGTCGGCGCCGTCCACATGGACATGCCGGCGACGAACGAGAAGATCTGGCGGGCGGCGAACGCCCACATGGCCCGCGCGGCCGAGTAAGCGGAGGGACACTCAACATGTATAATTTCGAGTACCAGAAGGCCGGATCGGTCGCCGACGCCGCCAAGGCCGCGACCGGCGAGGCGAAGATCGTCGCCGGCGGCATGACGCTGATCCCGACGCTCAAGCTCAGGCTGGCATCACCCTCCAAGCTGGTCGACCTCGGGGGGATCAAGGATCTCGTCGGGATCAAGGCCGAGGGCGGCGGCGTCACCATCGGCGCCATGACCACGCATGCGGCGGTGGCGAACTCCGCCGACGTCAAGAAGGCGATCCCGGCCTTGGCCGATCTCGCCGAGGGCATCGGCGACCCGGCGGTCCGCAACCGCGGCACCATTGGCGGCTCGGTCGCCAACAACGACCCGGCGGCCGACTATCCGGCGGCCTGCGTCGCCCTCGGCGCCACCATCGTCACCAACAAGCGCAAGGTCGCCGCCGACGACTTCTTCAAGGGCCTGTTCGAGACGGCGCTTGAGGAAGGCGAAATCGTCACCGCGATCTCGTTCCCGGCGCCGGAGAAGGCGGCCTATCAGAAGTTCCGCAACCCGGCGTCGCGCTACGCGCTGGTCGGCGTCTTCGTCGCCAAGACCAAGGCCGGCGTCCGCGTCGCCGTCACCGGCGCCGGCGAGGGGGGCGTGTTCCGCAAGAAGTCGTTCGAGGCCGCCCTCGACAAGTCCTTCGCCGCGGCATCCCTCGACGGCATCAAGGTCGACGCCAAGGGCCTCAACTCCGACATCCACGCCTCGGCCGACTACCGGGCGCACATCATCTCCGTGATGGCGAAACGGGCGGTCGCGGCTGCGAAATAAGCCGCTTTCGTCTGGGAGCCTGAAAACGGCGCCGGGTCCCTCCGGCGCCGTTTTTCTTTGGGGCTACTCGCCGCCGGCCAGGACGTCAATCAACAGGACGACGGCGGTGACGGCCAGCATCGCGATCATCGGCGCCAGCGCCATGGCGGCGATGACGATGAAGATCTGGACTTGGCGCGGGGTCAGCTTGGGCATGCGAATCATTTTTTATAACCCTCCCCCAGCTTGCGGGGGGAGGTAAGGGTGGGGGCCGAGCGTAGCGAGGTCGGTGCCGGTGCAACGTAGACACCATTCCTCGCTGCGCTCGGCCCCCACCCCACCCTCCCCCGGCTTCGCCGAGGGAGGGAGTCGAAAGAGGCGATGTCGCGTCTCATCATCACGCCGGCCAGAGCTGGCCGCCGCCGTCGACGCGGAGGATTTGGCCGGTGACCATGTCGCCCTGAGGGCCGGCGAAGAAGGCGACGGTGCGGGCGACCTCGTCGACGGTGGCGATGCGGTCCAGCGTGCCGGACGTCACCATGCGCTTCGGATCGCTGCCCTGGCCGGTGCCGAGGAAGCGGCCGGTGCGGGTACCGCCGGGAGCGATCGAGTTGACCGTCACCTCGTAGGGGCGGAGCTGCTCGGCGAGGCAGCGGGTGTAGTGGACCACGCCCGCCTTCGCCGTCGCGTAGATCGCCGCCACGTCGCGGCCCTTGAAGGCGCCGATCGAGCTGATGGTGACGATCCGCCCGCGGCGGCGCTCCATCATCCCCTTCGCCACCTGCTGGCAGACGAAGATGGTGCTGAGGAGGTTGCGGTCGATCACGGCGCGGACGTCGATCTCCTTTATGAAGACGCAGTCGTTGGGATCGGGCTTGCCGCCGGCCGCTGCGATGTCGCCGCCGGCGTTGTGGACCAGGATGTCGATGGGACCGAGGCCTCGCTCGGCCTCGGCGAGGACGCGGGCGACCTGGTCGGCCTGGGTGAGATCGCCGAGGATGCGGACGGTCTTCACACCGTGCTCCTTGCCGATCTCCTCGGCGGTCGCCGTCAGCGTGGTGCCCTCGCCGAACTCGGCCGGGCCGTTCTCGCGCATGCCGTGGACGGCGATGGACGCGCCCATCTTCGCCAGGGTCTCGGCGAAGGCGCGGCCGAGGCCGCGGCCGGCGCCGGTGACCAGAGCCACCTGGCCCTTCAGGGGTAAATCGGTCATGGGCTCTTAAGCCGGGTTCAGGATGTGGATCGCGCGGTTGGCGACCATGTCCTTCACCTTGGCCGCATAGGCCGCCATGTGCGGGGCCGCGGCATGGGCCTTCAGGTCGTCCGCCGTCGCCCATTTCTCGACCACGACGAAGGTATCGGGGCCGAACTTGGCAGGCGAGGTCTCGGTGTCGACCACCGGCCCGTATTCGATGCAGCCCTTTTCGGCATGAACCGCCGGCATGTTGGCGTGAAACATACCGAGCACGGTTTCGCGCATGCCGGGCTTGGTGGTGATGATGGCGAGAACATGGATCATGGGGCGCGGGCTCCTCGGGAGGGCTGATGTGCGTTGACCGTACCCGATCGCGAGGCGACTCTTAAGCTCCCGCTTCGATTCGAGGAACGACCGGTGACCGACGCCCCGCTGATGCACGGATTCCCGCCGGCCGCCGCCGGCCAGGTGACGCTGGGGAACTGGCGGACGGCGCCGTTCAACCGCTGGGCCTTCCAGCATGTGCGCGAGATCGTGCCCTCGGCCAACATCGCCAACGATCCCGAGCAGGTCTGGCGGCTGCCCTCGGCGCCGGCCGATCTGGCCGGGCTTCGCATCGACGGCGAGATGGACCTGCATGGCTTCCTGGTGGCGACCGACACCGATGGGCTGGTGATCCTGCACCGCGGCCGCATCGTCGCCGAGACCTACGCCAACGGCATGACCGCCGCGAC
>CAXNIC010000115.1:0-13221 GCA_964201945.1 Alphaproteobacteria bacterium | reverse complement strand
GCCGGCTCGTCGAACTGGATGACGTCGACGCCGTCGGCCTCCAGCGCCAGCGCTTCCTGGTTCAGGAGCTCGGCGAAGGCCATCGCCATCTTTTCGCGGTTGCCGTAGTAGCGGTCGGCGACCGTGTCGACGATGGTCATCGGCCCGGGGAGGGTGAACTTCAGCTTCTTCGTCGTGTGCGCCCGCGCGAGGCGCGCCTCGGCCTGGTGCGCGCGGCCCTTCATCGTCAGCTTGCCGGTCACCTGCGGCACCATCGCGTCGTAGCGATTGTTGCGGATGCCCATCTTGACCTTGTGCTCGCGGTCGATGCCGTCGACGAACTCTAAGAAGCCGTGGACGAAGTGCTGACGCGACTGCTCGCCGTCGCTGACGATCTCGAGGCCCGCATCCTCCTGCGCCTTCAGCCAGAGCAGGGTGGCGTCACGCTTGGCGATGTCGAGGTCGCGGCCCTCGGATTTCCATTGCGGCCAGAGCTTGTTGGTCTCGGCCAGCCAGAACGGCTTCGGCAGGCTTCCCGCCAGCGTCGCCTGGAACATGATGCCCTCCCCTTCAAGTCGAACGGTTCTTGGCGATGGTTATAGCGGGCGCGCCCGGGCTTCGCCCAGGAGTTCGCGGAAGATGCCGTCGAGCCGGCGCGTCGTCGCGGTCCGCGAATAGAGCGCCAGCGCCTGGCGCTGGCAGGTCGCGATCGCCGACTCCAGGCTCGCCAGCGGCATCGCCCTCACCTCGGCCATGGCCTGCCCGATCTCTGCGATCGAGCAGGTCTCCAGGTATCGCCCGCTGCCGGCCGGAAGGTCGATGCCGCTCTCGCGGCTGACGATCGGATAGAGGCCGAGCTGCAGGCAGGTCGCGGCCGAGCCCGACATGCCTTCGCTGGCGCTGGGCAGGAGGAAGGCGGCACAGCGATCGGCCACCGCCTGGAAGCGCTGGGAGTCCGTCGCCAGGTAGCCATGGCGGCGGATGCGCGGATGGCCGCCCAGCGCGTCGGGGTAGAGGGCGGCGAAGTCAGCCTCCTGGTCGACCAGGCCGACGATGTTCAGCACCAGGCGCTCGTCGGCCAGCACCGCCTCGATCGCGAGGTCGAGGCCCTTCAGCACCGCCCCGAAGCTGTTGAGCCAGAGGAACTCGCGCTCGGCCGGCACCAGGCGGTGGCGCGGTTTCGGCGCCAGGATGCGCCCGGCGCAGACCGGGATCAGCGAGATCTTCGCCCGCCACTCTTCCGGATATGTGGCGAGCGTCGCGCGGTTGCCGATCAGGATACCGCGGTCGGCGAGGCGGATCGCTTCCAGCTCGGCCTCGACTCCCTCGATCCGCCGCTTCGGCTCGTAAGCGCCGCCGCGGCGGGCGAGCAGTGCCGCGATGCGCGCCGCCTCGGCGGCGTTCTGCACCGCCGGGTGCCGCCCGGTCATCCATTGGACCCGAAGCGCGCCGGCGGCAGCGCGGTCGCGATGGCGGACGAGGTCGTCATGAACGCCGAACACCAGGTCGTAGGCCGCGCCCGGCGGCGCCGCGTCGCTGCCGATGTCGACCACGTCGAGGTCGAAGCCGCGGCCGAGCAGGATCCGGCAGACCTCGCGGGTATCGAGATAGGCGCTCTGGAACCCGAGCGCCGGATGATCGTCGGGCAGCAGCACCGGCGCCCGGTAGAACGACACCAGCGCGCGCCTGGCGGCACCCGGCCGCGCGAGGCTGGCGACACCCGGGGAGAGCGTGAAGCCGACCGGGCCGAGCCCGGTCATGTCGACGGTGCCGGTCGCGATCTCGGCGATCGCGCGGGCCGCTCCGCCGTCGCCGCGGACGAGGGCAGCGCGATAGGCGTCGTCGGCCTCGACCAGCCGGCCATGGGCCCGGCACAGGTCGCCGACTCGCCTATGAAGGTCGGCGCGCTCGAAGGCGAGGCTGCGGGCGGCAAGCGCGGTGCGGAGCGCCAGGTCGCCGAGGCCGGCTTCCTCGACGATCGCGGCGAGGGCGAGAAGCCCGTCGGGATCCGCCTTGTGCCGCTCGTGGGCCTCGGCGAACAACGCCTGGGCATCGGCTCTGCGACCCTCGGCGAAGGCGCGGGCCAGCGCGTCCAGCTCCGCCGTCATTCGAGATGTCCCATAAGCCGCCGCACCTCGGCCTGCAGCGCCGGCACAGTCTCGGCCTCGAACCAGGGGTTCCGCTTCAGCCAGAGGAGGTTGCGCGGGCTCGGATGCGGGATCGGCCAGAACGCCGGCAGGTATTCGCGATGGGCGCGGGCGGTCGCCGCCAGCGTCTCCTGGCGGCGGCCGCCGAGATAATGCGCCTGGGCATATTGGCCGACCAGCAGGGTGAGCTCGATCTTCGGCATATGCCGGCGCACCTTCTCCTGCCAGGTCGGCGCGCATTCCGGCCGGGGCGGCAGGTCGCCGCCGCCGCCCTTGCCCGGATAGCAGAATCCCGCCGGCACCAGCGCGATCCGCTCGCGGTCGTAGAAGACCCCGCGATCGACGCCGAGCCAGCGGCGCAGCCGGTCACCGGAGGGATCGTTGAAGGGGATGCCGGTCGCATGCACTTTCGTGCCCGGCGCCTGGCCGACGATCAGCAGGCGGGCACCCGCTCCCGCCTGCAGGGTCGGCCGCGGCCCCAGCGGCAGATGCGCCTCGCAGATCCGGCAGGCACGGATCTCCTCAAGCAGGCGGTCAAGGCTGCGGGTCATCGCCGCCATCCTTGCACCCGGCGGCCCAGCGCGCGCCAGGGCTCGGGCTGCCAGTGGCTGCCGGCCTGGCCCGAGGGGGACGGCAGGACGAAGATCCCGGTCGCGCCGACCGTCGCCTCCTGCAGGCCATAGGCGAGGTCGCGCGTCGGCCGGTCGAGGAAGGCAGCCGCCGCCCGCTTGCTGGTGAAGGCGACCAGACGCGGCGACCAGGTTCGGATCTTCGCCTCCAGCTGGGTCCGGTCGGCATCCGAAAACGCGATCTCGTCGTCGTTGCCGAAGCCGGTCTTGCAGATGTCGGTGAGGCCGCAGCCATGGCGCGGCAGCTCGGGGAACTCCTCGGGCGCGAAGCGGCGAGGCGTGATCCCGACCGCGTGCAGGGTCGGCCAGAACTTGTTTCCCGGCCGGGCATAATAGGCGCCCCGCTCCTTCGAGGTCCGGCCGGCGGCGGTGCCGCAGAACACCGCCAGCAGCCCCGGTTCCAGGACGTCCGGCAGGATCATCGCGCCAGGAGGTCGTCGACGAAGGCCGGCACCACCTGGCTCGCCGGCCCGTGGATCGCGTGGGTGAAGTGGGAGGCGCCCTCGGAGGGCTCGAGGTTGAGCTCAATCGAAGGGGTGCCGCGGGCGCGGGTCTCGGAGACGAAGCCCGCCGCCGGATAGACGTTGCCGGACGTGCCGATCGAGACGAAGAGGTCGGCGCGGTCGAGCGCGGCGCCGATCCGTTCCAGCTCCAGCGGCATCTCGCCGAACCAGACCACATGGGGACGCAGGCCTGCGGCGCGGCCGCAATCGGGGCAGCGCATGTCGCGCGAGAGATCCTCATGCCAGACGTGCACGGCACGGCAATGCTCGCACTCGACCTTGAGCAGCTCGCCATGCATGTGGATCAGGGTCCGCGTGCCGGCGCGCTCGTGCAGGTCGTCGATGTTCTGGGTCACCACCAGGACCTCGCCCGGCCAGTCGCGCTCGAGCAGGGCCAGCGCCAGATGGGCGGCGTTCGGCTGCACGTTCGGGTTCAGGAGCCCGCGGCGGCGCTCGTTGTAGAAGGCGTGCACGCGCCTCGGGTCCTTGACGAAGGCCTCGTATGTCGCGACGTCCTCGATCCTGACCTTGGACCAGATGCCGTCGGCATCGCGAAAGGTGTCGAGGCCGGATTCCTTGGAGATTCCGGCACCGGTGAGGACGACGATCGACGAGCCCCGGTCAGGCCGGATCCGCTCAAGGGTCGAGGAGCGCATACTCGGCCTCGGGCGTGTAGATGGCGCCGCCGCGCGAGAGAAAGCTCGAGAACAGCGTGAAGGAGGTCACCCGGAAGGGCGGCAGCCGGAACAGGTTGTAGTCGGCGATGAACTTGGCGACGCGGGCATCGGGGCTGCCGCTGAGGCGTGCCAGCGTCACATGCGGGGAGAACTTCCGCCCCTCCGGGTCGAGCCCGAGCCGGACCAGGGCGGACTCGACCTTGCCCTGCAGATGGCTCAAGGCCGGGTTCTTCTCGACTCCCGCCCAGAGCATGGTCGCCCGCTCGCGCGTTCCCCAGTGGCCGACCCCGGCCATGGCGACGTCGAAGGACTTGGCGATGATCCCCGACAGCGCCGCCATGATGTCCTCGGCCCAGCCGCCATCGACCTCGCCGATGAAGCGCAAAGTCAGATGGAGCTTCTCGGGATCGACCCAGCGGGCACCCGGAACACCGCCCGCAAGCAGGCCGAGACGCTCACGAACGTCCTCGGGCAGCGGAATGGCGACGAAAAGGCGGGGCATGGGCGATGGTCCGGACCTGATCGTTCTTAGCCCGACCGACCGCCCTCGCGCCAGTGGCTTGCGCTGCGAGGCCAATGGTAGCCTCGCGGCACTCTCGGGGAGGCGCCGTCGATGAAGCCGATCATCCGTCCTACAGCTCCGCTGGCCGCGGATTCGATGCGTGCCGCGCTATCGACCTTCCTCGCCGCCTTCGTCGCCTTCGTCATCTTCAGCGCGCTGACCAAGCCCTCGGCCGCAGCCGCGGAGTGGCTGGGTCTCGCCATCCTGTTCGCCGCCGGGCTCTCGGCCTTTGCAGGATTCGTCCGCCGGCCCGACGCCGAGCGCCGGGTGCTGTCGGCGGTGCTGGACAACATGATCGAGGCTCTGGCGGTCCACGACCGGGAGAGCCGGCTGGTCGCCTGGAACCGCAGCTATGCCGAGCTTTTCAAGCTGCCGCCGTCGCTGCTCGCCAGCCATCCGACCATGTTCGAGATCGTCCGCCACCAGGTGCGCTCGGGGGAGCACCCGAACCTTCCCGGCAGCACTGAGGACGAGCAGGTCTCTGCCCGCATGCGCCAGGTGCCGCCGCCGGAAAAGTCCTTCACCTTCGAGCGCCAGCGCCCTGACGGGCGCTGGATCGAGGTCCGCGGCATCCCGCTGCCCGGCGGCGGGTTCGTCAGGACCTATGTCGACATCAGCGACCGCAAGCGCTCGGAAGCGGTCCAGGCCGAGCAGGTCGCCCTGCTCGACCAGATCATGGGCAACATCGACCAGGGCATCGTCGTCATGGACGGCGAGGACCGCCTGATCGCCTTCAACCGGCGCTACGCCGAGATGCTGGAGCTGCCCGAATCCTATCTCGCGACCAAGCCGACGCTGCAGCAGACCTCCAAGATCCTGGCCGACCGCGGCGAGTTCCGCGACCAGCCGACGCCGGCGGGATCCCTGACCCGGGACTGGCAGTCGCTCCTGGGCCAGCCCGTCGTCCAGAACATGCCGCGGCTCTACCGCCGCCGCCGGCCCAACGGCGCCGTGCTCGAGTTCCGCAACGATCCGCTGCCGGGCGGCGGCTCGGTCAGGACGATCACCGACGTAACCGAGCGCGTGCGCTCGGAGGAGGCGCTGAAGAACAGCGAGCGCATGCTGCACGCGGTCATCGACGCCATCCCGATCATGGTCAACCTCAAGGACCGCGACCGCAAATACGTCATGGTCAACCGGGCGACGACGGAGCTCGCCGGGGTCGCGGCCGAAGACCTGCTCGACCGCACCAGCTGGCCCGGCCGCACGGTCGACAACGTCTCGCTCACCACCAACCGCGACATCGTCGCGATCTCGACCGGAGAGCCGCAGGTCTATCAGGAGCAGGCCGGCACCGACAAGGAAGGCCGGCCGCGCCACTGGGTCACCTCGAAGACGCCGATCAAGGACGATCAGGGCCAGGTCACCCATGTGGTGACGGCGAGCTACGACATCTCCGAGATCGTGCGCGCCGACGAGGCGGTGCGGGCGAGCGAGCGTCAGCTCACCGCCATCCTCGACGCCATTCCCATCTCGGTCGTGCTCAAGAACCGCGACCGGCGCTACGTGATGATGAACCGGGCGACGGAGCAGATGTTCAAGGTCACGCCGAACCAGATCATCGGCGAGACCGTCTGGCCCGGCCGTACCGCCGACCAGACCACCGAGGCGATCGACCGCGACCGCCAGGCGATCGCCACCGGCCATCAGATGACCTACCAGGAGAGCATGACCGGCCGCGACGAAGAGGGCCGGCCGGTCTACTGGATGACGGCGAAGACGGCGATCAAGGACGATGCCGGGAACATCACCCACATCGTCTCGACCAGCTACGACGTCACCGAGCAGAAGCGCGCCGAGGACGCGCTCCGCGACAGCGAGCAGCTGCTGCAGTCGGTCATCGATGCAGTCCCGGTCTCGATCAGCGTCAAGGACCGCGACCTCACCTACCTCATGGTCAACCGCCACCTCCAGGAGGTGTTCGGCTTCGAGGCCAGGGACGTGGTCGGCCGCAGGCAATGGGGCCAGCGGCGCCCGAGCGAGGCGAGCCTCACCGCCAGCCGCGACCAGGAAGTCCTGGCGACCGGACGCGCCGTCACCTTCGACGAGCAGGACCAGACCCTGAACGGCCTTCGCGAGATGGTGACCAACAAGGTGCCGATCGCCGGCGAGGCCGGCCAGGTCCGCTACATCGTCACCGCCAGCTACGACGTCACCGACCTGAAGCGGGCCGAGCGCGAGGTGCGCGAGCGCGAGCAGCAGATCCGCTCGCTGCTGGAATCGAGCCCGGTCGGCGTCACCATGACCCGCCGCGACGGCACGCTGAAGTTCTGGAACGCCCGCTATTCGGAATACGTCAAGCGCCTGACCAAGACACCGATCGAGCGGGTCGACGTCCGCGAGTTCTATCGCAACGAGGCCGACCGCGACGCGGTGATCACCGAGCTCAAGCTGCGCGGCAAGGAGCGCGACATCGAGATCGAATGCCTCGACCTCGAAGGCGAGCCGCTCTGGGTGTCGAGCTCGCTCGAGCAGATCGAGTTCGAGGGCGAGCGCGTCACGCTGGGCTGGTTCTACGAGGTGACCGAGCTCAAGGAGGCGGAGCGGCGGCTGCGCGAGAGCGAGCACCGGTTGCGCATGATCCTGGAGTCGAGCCCGATCGCGGTCTCGATCAGCAAGGCGTCGGGCGCCTACGTCTTCGCCAACCAGTCGATCGCCGATCTCTACGGCTATTCGCGGGCCGAGGCCGCGACCATCAACGCCGGAGACTTCTATCTCTATCCGTCGGACCGCCAGCGGCTGGTCGAGGAGCTGAAGCGGACCGGGCACGTGTCGGGCGTCGAGGTGCCGCTGAAGCGCCGCGACGGCTCGATCTTCTGGGTTCTGGCTTTCTGGCAGTCGGTCGAGATCGACGGCGAGCCCTGCATCGTCGCCTGGCTGATCGACCAGACGGAGCGGAGGCGTGCCGCCGACGAGCTGGCCAGCAAGACCGCCGTCCTCCAGGCGGTGCTGGAGAACATGGACCAGGGCATCACCATGTACGATGCCGACCTCCGCGTCGTCGCCTGGAACCGTCGCTTCTGCGAGCTGATCAGCCTGCCGCCCGACTTCCTCGCCGGTCATCCCACCCACGTCGACATCATCCGCGAGTCCGGGCCGGCCGAAGTCGGCGTCGAAGGCGAGGCGCTGGAGCGGCTCGCCGTCGAGCATGCCGAGCGCCTTCGCGCCACGACGCAGCCACGCATCAGCGTGCGCCGCCGGCCCAACGGCATGATGCTCGAGACCCGGACCGTGCCGATCGCCGGCGGCGGCTTCGTCCGCACATATACCGACGTGACCGAGATCAAGGCGGCCGAGCGGCGGGTGGCGGAGAGCGAGCTCCGCCTTCGCACCATCCTCGAATCGAGCCCGGTCGGCGTCTCGATCAGCCGCTTCGACGGCCGGCGCGTCTTCATCAACAAGGCCTTCGCCGACCTCTACCACATGGACCAGGAGGCGATGTTCGACGCCAACGCGGCCGAGTTCTACATCGACCACGAGGCACGCCGTGACCTGCTCGAACGCTTCCATCGCGACGGCCGGATCTCCGGCGCCGACATTCTGCAGCAGCGCCGGGACGGCACGACGTTCTGGGCCTATTCGTTCTGGCAGCGGCTGGAGGTCGACGGCGAGGACGCGCTGGTCGCCTGGACCTACGACCTGACCGACCAGAAGCGGCAGGCGCGCGAGCTGGCGGACAAGACTGCCGTGCTGGAGCACGTGCTCGACAACATGGACCAGGGCATCGTCATGTACGACGCGGAGCTTCGCGTCGTCGCCTGGAACCGGCGCTACAGCGAGCTCGCCGGCATTCCGAGGGAGCTCCTCGCCAGCCTTCCGACCCATGCCGATCTGGTCCGCTATCTCGGGCCCAGCGAAGCGGGCCTCGAAGGCGAGGACCTGGAGAAGCTGGCCGAACTGCGCACCCAGCGCATCCTCGCCACCACCCAGCCCCGCATCAGCATGCGGCGGAAGCCGAACGGCATGATGCTGGAAACCCGGACGACGCCGATCGCGGCCGGCGGCTACGTCCGCACCTATACCGACGTGACCGAGATGAAGGCGGCCGAGCTCAAGGTGGCGGAGAGCGAGCTCAGGCTGCGCACCATCCTGGAATCGAGCCCGGTCGGCGTCGGCATCGCCCAGCTCGACGGCGGCCGCGTCTTCACCAACCGCGCCTTCGCCGAACTCTACGGTCTCACCAAGGACGAGGTGATGACCACCAACGCCCTCGACTTCTACGCCGACCCCGCCGATCGCCATGCGCTGATCGACCGGCTGAAGCGCGACGGGCAGGTGTCGGGCATCGAGATCCTGCAGAAGCGGAAGGACGGCACGCCCTTCTGGTGCCTCTCCTTCTGGCAGCTGGTCGACCTCGGCGGTGAGACCTGCTCGGTGGTGTGGACGCTCGATCTCACCGAGCGCAAGCGCCAGGCCGAGGAGCTGGCGCACAAGACCGAGATCCTGACCGCGACGCTGGAGAACATGGACCAGGGCATCGCCATGTTCGATGCAGAGCATCGGATGGTGGCCTGGAACCGGCTCTTCGCCGAGGGCGTCCATCTGCCTCCCGAGTTCTTCGACGGCAAGAAGACCTACGACGACATCATCCGCCACCTCGGTCCCACCGAGTACGGCCTGAAGGGCGAGCAGCAGATCGAGGACTACATCAGGCGGCACCGCGAGCACGTCGCCTCGCTGGCGCAGTCGCATCTGAACACGCACGAGCGGCCGGATGGAGAGTTCATCGACATCCGCACGTCGCCGATGCCGGGCGGCGGCTTCGTTCGCACCTATACCAACGTGACCGAGCTGAAGCTGGCCGAGCGGCGCCTTCGCGAAAGCGAGGTCAGGCTGCGCACGCTGCTCGAATCGAGCCCGCTCGCCGTGTCGCTGCAGACCTTCGGAGGCAAGCGCCTGTTCGTCAACCAGGCCTTCGCCGACCTCTACGGGATCTCGCGCGAGGAGTCGCTGCAGACCAATCCGCGCCTCTACTACGCCAACCCCGAGGACCGCGCCGGCCTGGTCGAGCGTCTGCAGAGGGAGGACCGGGTCCCCGGCATCGAGATCGAGTTCAAGCGCCACGACGAGAGCCGCTTCTGGGCCTACATGCTCTGGCAGCGGCTGACCATCGACGGCGAGGACAGCTTCGTCACCTGGGCGCATGACGTCACCGAGCGCCGGCGCTACCAGGAGGAGCTGACCAAGGCCAAGGATGCGGCCGAGCAGGCGAGCCGGGCGAAGTCGAGCTTCCTCGCCACCATGAGCCACGAGATCCGGACGCCGATGAACGGCGTGCTGGGCCTGCTCGAGCTCCTGCAGCAGTCGCAGCTGACCGTCGAGCAGCAGGAGATGGCCGCCGTGATCGGCGAATCCGCCTCCTCGCTTCTGAAGATCATCGACGACATCCTCGACTTCTCCAAGATCGAAGCCGGCAAGCTCGAGGTCGAGCAGGTGCCGCTGGCGCTGCTCACCCTGGTCGACGGCGTCGCCGAGACGCTGGCAGCCGCGGCCCGGAAGAAGGCGCTGGCGCTGGTCACCTTCGTCGACCCCAAGGTGCCGGATCTCGTCCGCGGCGATCCCGTGCGCCTTCGCCAGATCCTCTTCAACCTGATCGGCAATGCCATCAAGTTCACCGAGAAGGGCCAGGTGACGGTCGAGGTGGTGCCGGCTCCCGACCGGCCGGGGCACATTCATTTCCGGGTGACGGACACCGGCATCGGCCTCACGCCCGAAGGGAAGGAGCGCCTGTTCCAGGCCTTCGTCCAGGCTGACGACACCACCACGCGGAAATTCGGCGGCACCGGCCTCGGGCTTTCCATCTGCAAGCGGCTGGCCGAGAACATGGGCGGCGGCATCGGCGCAGAGAGCGAGTTCGGCCGGGGCTCGGTCTTCACCGTCTCTCTGCCGCTGCCGGAGGAGCCGGCCGAGGCGCAGGCGCACCGCACGCTGGACGGCGTCGCCGTGCTGGTGGTCGAGGACGACCCGACCATGCGCACCGTGCTGGCCCGATATCTCGGCGCCGAGGGCGCCCAGGTCGAATGGGTCGAGTCCGGAGAGGAGGCGCTGTCCAGGCTGCGTGCCCGTGGCCGCCCGAAGCTCGATGCGCTGGTGCTCGACTTCAAGCTGCCGGGCATCGACGGCTTCGCGCTTCGCCAGACCATGGCCGAGGACGCGCGCCTTGCCGCCATCGGCACGGTGCTGCTCACCGCCTATGACGATCGCGGACAGCGCCGCCGCGCGCTCGAGGCCGGATTCAAGGCCTACCTCACCAAGCCGGTCCGGCGCGCCGTGCTGCTGCGCGCGATCGAGATCGCGCTCGGCCGGGCGGAAGCGGAGGATCACGGCAGCGAAGACGCGCCGTTCGTGCCCGGCCCGCCGGTCGACCGTTCGCGGGCGCTGGCCGAAGGCCGGCTCATCCTCGTCGCCGAGGACAACCCGACCAACCAGATGCTGGTCCGCCGCCAGCTCGAGCGCCTGGGCTATGCCGCAGACATCGTCGGCGACGGCCGCCAGGGCATCGACGCCTATGCCTCGGTGCCCTACGGCCTGGTGATCACCGACTGCCACATGCCGGAGATGGACGGCTTCGAGCTGACCCAGAAGGTCCGCGACCTCGAGCATCTCACGGGCCGAAAGCGCGTGCCGGTCGTCGCGCTCACCGCCAACGTGCTGCAGGGCGAGGCCGAGCGCTGCCTCGCCGCCGGCATGGACGACTATCTCGGCAAGCCCGTGCGTCTCGGCCGTCTCGCCGAGACCATCGAGCGCTGGCTGCCGCGCGCCGGCGGCCCGACGCAGGCCCCGACCCAGGCCGGAAGCCGCTCGGCGGCGAAGGCGGCGGCGGCGGAAGGCGCCCCGATCGACACCCAGCACCTGATCGAGATGTTCGGCGAGATCGACGAGATGGCACGCTCGACGTTGGCGACGTTCCTGGCGTCCAGCCGCGAGCTGGTGAAGGCCGTCATCGCCCAGCTCGCGACCGGCGACCTCGCCGGCGCCGGCAAGGCAGCGCATTCGATCAAGGGCGCGGCGCGCTCCGCCGGCGCCTTTCCGCTGGCGGAGATCGCAAGCGGCATCGAGGCGGCGGCCAAGGGCGAAGATCTGGCCCAGGCCAAGGCGCTCTCGACCGGCCTCGCCGCCGAGCTGGCGCGGGTGGAAGCGGAGATCAAACGGATATGACCTGGCATTCGCATTCCCCTCGTCCGCACCGGGGACTACATGGTATTTTAGGAAAGGTGCCATGAAGAGCGCCGACCGGGTTGGCTAACCGGGGAGACGAAGGACATGGCAGCAACCGAAGCGACGACGACGGGACGCGGCGACTATGCCGGCGTCCGGGCGCTTGTGGTCGAGGACAACGACTTCGTCCGCGACCTCGTCGCCAGCCAGCTGAAGCAGATCGGCTTCACCCGGGTCGAGACCGCGCCCCATGGCGAGGCGGCGCTCAAGATCGTCGACGAAGAGACGCCCGGGCTGATGATCTGCGACATCAACATGGAACCGATGGGCGGCTTCGAGCTGATCCATCGACTGCGTGACAAGGGCATGACCGGGTTCCAGCGGATCCCGACCATCATGCTCTCCAGCCACGCCGTGCCCGAGTTCATCGACCGCGCGCGCCTGCTCGAGGTCGACGCCTTCCTGGTCAAGCCGGTGAAGAAGGACGCGCTCGCCGAGCGTATCCGCACCGTGCTGCAGAAGAAGCCGGCGTAAGGCCCTCTCGCACTTCCGCACGACGTCGCCTTCGGCTCCGCCCCCACCCTGCCCTCCCCCGACTTCGCCGAGGGAGGGTTTCGAATTTCGTCCCCCCCTCCCTCGTGCGAAGCGCGGGGGAGGGTTGGGGTGGGGACGTCTCAGCCGCTACCCCTCCGTCCCCGTCCGCTTCGCCTCGCCACGCCGGGCCAGCCTGGACACCACCTCGCCGATCAGACGCAAGCCCACGCCGTCGTCCAAGGTCAGGATCGATTCCGGATGGAACTGCACGGCGGCGATTGGAAGATCCGCGTGCTCGATCGCCATGATGGTGCCGTCCTCGGTGCGGGCGATCGCCTTCAGCGACGGCGGCAAGGTGTCGGGCTTGGCGAAGAGCGAGTGGTAGCGGCCGACGGTGAACTGCTCCGGCAGGCCGGCGAGGAAGCGGCCGGGGGCTAGCGTCACCACCGACGCCTTGCCGTGCATCGGCTCGCCGAGCTGGCCGAGGCTGCCGCCGAAATGCTCGACCAGTCCCTGGAGCCCGAGGCAGACGCCGAAGATCGGGACGCCCAGCCCGAGCGCCGCGTCCAGGGTCGCCGTCATGGCGAAGTCGGACGGACGGCCCGGCCCCGGCGACAACACCACGAGATCGGGCGGCGACGACTGGATCGCTTCGGCCGCGAGACCATGGCGTAGCGTCGTCACCTCGGCGCCGGTCTGGCGGATGTAGTCGGCCAGCATGTGGACGAAGCTGTCCTCATGGTCGACCAGCAGCACGTTCAGTCCCTTGCCCGGCTGCAGCCTCGTCTGGGCCTGGGCGCGGGGCTTCGGCGCGGCGCCGGCCGAGCGGATCGCCGCCAGCATGGCGGACGCCTTCAGCTTGCACTCCGCGTCCTCGGCCTCCGGATCGGAATCGAACAGCAGCGTGGCGCCGGCCCGCACCTCGGCGAGGCCGTCCTTCATGCGGATGGTGCGCAGCGTCAGCCCGGTGTTGAGGTTGCCGTTGAAGCCGATCCAACCGATGGCGCCGCCATACCAGCGGCGCGGCGACTT
>CAXNIC010000114.1:0-13227 GCA_964201945.1 Alphaproteobacteria bacterium | reverse complement strand
GGTCGGCCCGTTGCGGCTGCCGACATTCGGGAACGAGATCGCCGACTGGATGTCCTGGCCCCAGTCGAGGGTGGCCACGATCACCTTGGCGACATAGTTGATGATGGCGCTGCCGCCGGGCGAGCCCACCACCATCACGAGGTTGCGGTCTTAACTAAATCCTCCAGCACGACACGTGAATACTCGAAGGGGATTCCTGATCGACTTTGCGGATAGCGAAACCGCTCCCCATCGGGATCCGAGTCATGCAGATGTTTGATGAGCTGCCCGCAGTAGGCTCTCCAAGAGTCATCCGATTGAGCCCCGCTTGCCGAAAGCCGCCGACTTAGCTCCGTCCAAAGATCCAGTAGCTTATGACCCGCAAGCTCGGGCCTCACCGAGGCAGCTTGTGACAATCGATCGATGACCTCCTTGATCGCGAGCTCGAGCGAATGTCGAGCGAGAAAAAAGACCGGCAGCCGCAGATACTCAGCTCTCGGCCACAACCGTAGTGCTTCGCGCGCCAAATCTTGAAAGGCACGATTGTAGCCGTGTGCGAAGTAGCCCCACGATTGCTCAAAGCCACCAGCCCTCTCTCCCCGGAAAACGAATCTCCGCAGCTTCGTCGGAAGCCGATCGATCCTGCTAACCTCTTGATCGATCAACATTTCGATCGGGTCGTTGTCCATCAGATCCTCAGTATCGCCACAGCGTTCGGCTTGCGCACCTCCGAGAGATTGGAGCACCAACACTCACCGATGTCAGCGATACGATCGTCTCTCGGCACCTAACTGCTCTTCCCTTATGTTGCGGTTTCATGACGAGCGACACCTCCCCCGATCCTCTGCTTGACCGCGCCCGCCGGCTTCCCTGCTGGCGGGGCGCCGTCAGCCTGGAGCCGCTGGGCGGGGGGTTGAGCAACCGCAACTACCGCGCCCGCGACGACGAGGGCGAGTGGGTGGTACGGATGGCCGGCGAGGTGCCGGAGCACGGCATCGTGCGTGCCAACGACATTGCCGCCAGCCGGGCCGCGGCGGCGGCAGGGATCGCGCCGGATCTCCGCTTTGCCGAGGCCGACGTGCTGGTCATCCGCTTCATCGGCGGCCGCGCGCTGGTCGAGGACGACATCAAGGACCAGGCGATGCGCCGGCGCGTCGCCCAGCTTCTCCGCCGCACCCATCACGAGGTCGGCCGGCACCTCCGCGGGCCGGCGATCATGTTCTGGGTCTTTCATGCGCTCCGCGACTATGCCGCCCAGCTCCAGGGCACGCCCGACGGTGCCGATCTCGACCGGCTGATGGCGGTGGCCGCAGAGCTCGAGCAGACGGTCGGGCCGGTCGAGCTGGTGTTCGGACACAACGATCTGCTGCCGGCCAACATCGTCGACGACGGCAACCGGCTCTGGCTGATCGACTGGGAATACGCCGGCTACGGCTCGCCGCTGTTCGATCTCGGCAACCTCTCCAGCAACGCGCATCTCGACGAGGACGCCTGGCACGACCTGCTCGCGACATATTACGGCCAGCCGCCGAGCCTCGACCTGGTCCACCGCGCCAGCGCCATGCGCGTCGCCTCGCTGCTCAGGGAAACCCTGTGGGCCCGGGTCGCCAAGCGCTACCGGCGCGTCGCCGTCGACTTCGATGCCTATGCGGCCGAGCACCTCGAACGCTTCGAGGACGTCCATCGCGCCTTTCTCCGGGAGCATCGATGACCGCCCTTCCCCGCCATGCGCGCGCCGTCATCATCGGCGGCGGCATCATCGGCTGCTCGGTCGCCTATCATCTGGGAAAGCTCGGCTACCGCGAGGTCTTGCTGCTAGAGCGGCACAAGCTCACCAGCGGCTCCTCCTTCCATGCCGCCGGCCTGGTCGGCCAGCTCCGCACCTCGGCCAACATCACCCAGCTCCTGAAGTATTCGGTCGAGCTTTACGACACCATCGAGGCCGAGACCGGCCAGGCCACCGGCTGGAAGCGCAACGGCGGCCTCCGTCTCGCCTGCAACAAGGAGCGGCTTACCGAGATCAAGCGCCAGGCGACGACCGCCCGCTCCTTCGGCCTGGAGATGCACCTGCTGACGCCGTCGGAGGCACTGAAGCTGTGGCCGCTGATGGACGTGAGCGACCTGGTCGGCGCCGCCTTCCTGCCGACTGACGGCCAGGCGAGTCCGTCGGACCTGACCCAGGCGCTGGCCAAAGGTGCCCGGATGAACGGCGTCACCATCGTCGAGGACGTGAGGGTGACCGGCATCCAGGTGAAGAACGGGCGCGCCGTCGGCGTCTCCACCTCGCTCGGCGACGTCGCCTGCGAGGCGGTGGTCAACTGCGCCGGCCAATGGGCGCGCGAGATCGGGCGGATGGCCGGCGTCTCGGTGCCGCTGGTCTCGGTCCAGCACCAGTACCTGATCACCGAGCCGATGGGCGCGCCGAGGGACCTGCCGACGCTGCGCGATCCCGACCGCCTGATCTACTTCAAGGAAGAGGTCGGCGGCCTGGTCATGGGCGGCTATGAGCCGAACCCGATCCCCTGGGCCGATGACGGTATCCCCGAGGGTTTCCACTTCACGCTGCTCAATCCCGACTGGGATCACTTCGAACCGCTGATGGCCGAAGCCCTGGCGCGCGTGCCCGGCCTTGAGACCGCGGGCGTGAAGCAGCTGCTGAACGGCCCGGAGAGCTTCACCCCCGACGGTAACTTCATCCTGGGCGAGAGCCCCGAGGTCGACGGCTTCTACGTCGGCGCCGGCTTCAACGCCTTCGGCATCGCGTCGGCCGGCGGCGCCGGCAAGGCGCTGGCCGAATGGGTCGCCGCCGGCGAGCCGCCGATGGATCTCTGGCCCGTCGACATCCGGCGCTTCGGCCGGCCGCACGGCGATGTCGGCTGGGTGCGGATGCGCACGATGGAGGCCTACGCCAAGCACTACACCATGGCCTGGCCGTTCGAGGAGATGAAGTCGGCGCGGCCGACTCGGGTGTCGCCGCTCTATCTCCGCCTCAAGGACAAGGGCGCGGTGTTCGGCGAGAAGCTGGGATGGGAGCGGCCGAACTGGTTCGCCCCTGCTGGCGTCGAGGCCAAGGACACCTACACCTACGGCCGGCAGAACTGGTTCTCCCATGTCGGCGCAGAGCACGCGGCCTGCCGCGAGCGTGCGGTGATCTTCGACCAGACCTCCTTCGCCAAGTTCGAGCTGGTCGGACGCGACGCCGAGCAGGCGCTCTCCTGGATCTGCGCCAACGACGTCGCCAAGCCGCCCGGATCCCTGACCTACACGCAGATGCTGAACCGGCGGGGCGGCATCGAATGCGATCTGACGGTCGCCCGCCTCGCCGAGGACGCCTTCTACATCGTCACCGGCACCGGCTTCGCGACGCACGACTTCGCCTGGATCCGCCGCAACATTCCCTCAGGCCTGGATGCGCGCCTGCACGACGTCACCTCCGCCTTTGCGGTGCTGGCGCTGATGGGTCCCCGCGCCCGCGACGTGCTGAAGGCCGTCACCCGCGACGACCTCGCCTTCCCGTTCGGCCGGTGGCGGGAGATCCACATCGCCGGCGTCGCCGTGCGTGCGCTTCGCGTCACCTATGTCGGCGAGCTCGGCTGGGAGCTGCACCTGCCGGTCGAGGGCGCGCTCGCCGTCTACGAGCGGCTGGTCGCCGCCGGCCGGCAGCACGGCCTCGCCAATGCCGGCTACCGGGCCATCGAGTCGCTGCGCCTGGAGAAAGGCTACCGCGCCTGGGGCAGCGACATCGGCCCGGATCACACGCCGCTGGAGGCGGGCCTCGGCTGGGCGGTGAAGCTGGGAAAGCAGATCCCCTTCCTCGGCCGAGAGGCGATCGCCACCCAGAAGGCGGCGCCGCTGAAGAAGCGGCTCGCCGGCTTCACCGTGGCGCCCGAGGTGGTCCTGCTCGGCCGCGAGACCATCTATCGCGATGGCGTCCGGGTCGGCTGGCTGACCTCCGGCGGCTACGGCTATACGATCGGCCAGTCGATCGGCTACGGTTATGTCAGACGCGCCGAAGGGGTGTCGGACGCGTTCCTCGATACCGGCCGCTACGAGCTGGAAGTCGCGACCGAACGCGTACCGGCGACGCTCCACATGGGGCCGCTCTATGATCCGAAGGGAGAGCGGATCAAGGCATGACCAAGGACGACTATCGCAAGACCCTGAGGTTCCTGCAGATCGAGCTGGTCAAGCTGCAGCGCCACATGATCGCGAATGACTACAAGATCCTGGTCGTCATGGAAGGCCGCGACGCCGCCGGCAAGGACGGTGCGATCAAGCGGATCGCCGAGCACTTGAGCCCGCGCGAGACCCGCATCGTGGCGCTGCAGAAGCCCACCGAGCGCGAGCGCTCAGGCTGGTACTTCCAGCGCTACGTCCCTCACCTGCCAGCCGCCGACGAGTTCGTCCTGTTCAATCGCAGCTGGTACAATCGCGCCGGCGTCGAGCGCGTCATGGGCTTCTGCACGGACGCCGAATACGAGGAGTTCATGGCGACCGTGCTCGACTTCGAGCGCATGCTGGTCGGCTCCGGCGTCAAGCTGATCAAGTACTATCTCGACATCAGCCTGGCCGAGCAGAAGAAGCGCCTGGCCGAACGCCGGGCCGATCCGCTGAAGCAGTGGAAGATCAGTCCGATCGACGCGCAGGCGACGAAGAAGTGGAAGGCCTATAGCCAGGCGCGCGACAAGATGCTGATGCGCACGCATTGCCCGCTGACGCCATGGACCATCGTCCATGCCGACGACAAGAAGCTGGCCCGCATCAACCTGATGCGCGACCTGCTGGCGCGGCTGCCCTATGACGACAAGAAGCCCAAGCTGCTGAAGGTGAATCCGGAGATCGTCTTCCGCTTCGACGAAAGCCAGCTTCTCAACGGCAAGATCGCGCCATGAGGCGGGACTCGACCCTCTCGGACGCGCGCCGCTGGTTCGCCGAAGAGTTGCGGGCGACCGCGCCGGTCCGGCGCAACGAGGCCGTCGTCGATGCCTTCGCGATGGTTCCCCGCGAGCGCTTCCTCGGTCCCGGCCCCTGGCGCGTACTGCCGGCGATCCGGCCCAACGACGCCTACCTCACCGACGACGATGATCCGCGCCGGCTCTATCACGACGTCCTGGTCGTCATCGATCCCAAGCGCCGCCTCAACAACGGCCAGCCCAGCCTGTGGGCGCGCCTGTTCGATAACCTGGATATCAAGCCTGGCGAGCGCGTGCTGCAGGTCGGTGCCGGCACCGGCTACTACACCGCGATCCTGGCGGAGATGGTGGGCGCCGAGGGGCGCGTGACCGCGGTCGAGCACGACCGCGACCTGGCCGAACGCGCCGAGGACAATCTCTCGCCCTGGCCGCAGGTCGAAGTCGTCGCCGGCGACGGCACCACGCATGACGCCGGCAAGGTCGACGTCATCATCGCCTTTGCCGGATCGACCCATCCGTCGCCGCTCTGGCTCGACCGCCTGAAGCCGGGCGGCCGGCTGCTGATGGGGCTGACCGCCGACAACTGGTGGGGCTTCATCCTGAAGGCGACCCGTACCGCCCGAGGCTTCAAGGCCGAGAGCGTGGGCGGCATCGGCATCTTCCACTGCGTCGGCGGACGCGATGCCAAGGCGGCGACGCGGCTCAGCCGCGCGCTCGCCCCGCTGAAAGGCGCCCCGCCCCCCATCCGCGCGCTCCATCGCGGCAAGCCGCCGGCGGAGAAGAAGGGTCAGGTCTGGTACGCCGGTCCCGGCTTCTGGCTCGAAGCTAGTAAAGCACCTTCGCGTAGCGCTCGGTCATCTCGGCCCGCGACTGCACGGGCCCGTCCAAGGAAAGCTGGTCCTTGATCATCTGACCGATGCTGGGCAGCGCGTCGCGCTCGATCCGGCTCTCGGGTGACCACAGCTTGGAGCGCATGAACGCCTTGGCGCAGTGGAGATAGGCCTCCTCCACCTTCACCAGCAGCACCGTCCGCGGGATCTTGCCCGAAGTCTCGAAGCGCTGGCGCAGATCCTCGTCGTCGCGGATCTCGACCTTGCCGTTGATGCGCAGCGTCTCGTCCAGGCCCGGGACCAGGAAGAGGAGACCGACGCCCGGCCGCTCCAAGAGGTTGGTCAACGTGTCCAGCCGGTTGTTGCCCGGCCAGTCCGGCAGCGCCAGCGTGCGGTCGTCGATCACATGCAAAACCTGGCTCGCCGCCTCTGGGCGTCACGTCCTGGCCACCATGGGCGTCGCTGGTGCCGACCAGCACCATCGGCGACAGCGAGACGATCCTCTTGCAGTGCGTCTCCAGCGCCGAGAGCTGCTTCTTCCGGACCATTTCCGAGGGCTGCGGATAGGCGGTGCGAAGCTGGTCGACGGTCTCGATCCTCGCCATGAAACCTCCATTAGGGCAGCGCCATTCTAACAAGCCGTCGCGCTTGTTGCGAATGATTTGCAGCTGGACAAAGCCGTCGAAAGCCGGCCCGGACCGGTGGCACGCTCCCGTGAATGCGTCTTGGCAAGGCCATTGTCGCAATGCAGCATGGGCGTGGAGGTGACCCATGCGCTTTCTCGTCCGCGCCCTCGCCGTGCTGGTGGCCGTCGCCTTCGCCCGCGAGGCCGCCGCCTCGTGCTCGGCCGTGGCCTCCCGGCCCGGGCCGCAATTCGCCTCGAACGCCGAGATCGCGCTCTTTCCGGACGAGGTCGGCCTGACCTTCATCGGCCATTCCAGCTTCCTGATCGAGAGCCCGCAGGGCGTCACCATCATCACCGACTACAACGACTACGTCCGCCCGCGG
This sequence comes from Alphaproteobacteria bacterium, assembly GCA_964201945.1. Lineage (GTDB taxonomy): Bacteria > Pseudomonadota > Alphaproteobacteria > SHVZ01 > SHVZ01 > SHVZ01. Next base: position 6,497 of record CAXNIC010000114.1, on the reverse strand, counting down.
ACGGTCCCGACCATCGCCACCATGAACGTGGCGCACACCACCCACTACAGCGCCGCGCCCGATCCCCGGATCAAGCATGTGCTGCGCGGCTGGAACCCGACAGGTGCCGGTCCGGCCCGCCACGAGCTCGCCGAGAAGGACGTCTTCGTCCGCAACATTCCGACCAACATTCGCGGATGGGACGGCATGGGGACGCGGATCAACGGCAACTCGATCTTCATCTTCGAGGTGGCCGACCTCTGCCTCGTCCATCTCGGCCATCTGCATCATGAGCTGACCCGCGAGGACTTAGGCGTGATGGGCGAGGTCGACGTGCTGATGGTTCCGGTCGACGGCGGCGTGACCATGACCCAGGCCGAGATGGCGCAGGTGATCCGCGAGATCCGCCCGCGCGTCGTCATCCCCATGCACTTCTTCGGACCGCACCGGCTGGACAGCTTCATCGCGGCGCTCTCTCCCCATTTCCAGGCGCGGCGCCATCCCACCTCCAACATCATCTTCACCCGGAAGACGCTGCCGGATCCGCCGGAGGTCCTGGTGCTGCCAGGGTATTGAGGTGACCGTCGATCTCCTGATCGCGCGGGCATCGGAGCAGTACCGGCTCGGGCAGAAAGGCAAAGCGCTTTCCGCGATCCGCGCTGGCATCGCCATCGAACCCGCGTTCGGCCAGCTTCACCTGATGCGCGGGGTCATTCTCAAGGAATTTTCCAGCCCGAGCGCCGTCTCCGGCCTGCTCCGGGCAACTGCCCTTGTGTCGGAGGACAGCCATCCGCACGTCCAACTCGGCATCTGCCACGAAACTGCAGGCCACCCCCGTCGTGCCGCAGGATCATTCCGCCGGGCGGCGGCCTTGTCGCCTGCCAACTCCGAGACGTGGCTCTCCCTCGCGCGCCTCGCCTATGACCGGGCCAGACTCGACGATACGATCGCCTATCGTCAACGAGCCATTGCCACGGATGCCAGGGCCGAGACCGGCGCGCTACTCGGGGTCGCCCTCGCGGCCTCGGGTCGGTGGCATGAAGCCCTGCCACTATTCGAGCGGGACCTCTACCGACGGCATGGAGCGGAAGCAGCCATCGAGCCGCTGACCACCTTTGCCAAGCTTGGCCATGACGCGGAGCAGTTCGAGCACCTGATCGGCATCGGACGCCTGCCGCCGTCTATGGTCGAGACCGCCGCGATCTATCGCCAGATCCAGGAAGTGCTGCCGCGAGAAGGCAATCCTGCCGTCATCCTCGAAGGCGCGGCTCGACAGCACGTCGCCTCCACCTACAACCGGATTCTGCACCGTGATCCGGGGAGCGCCGTCAGTGGTTCCGCGCTGAATCCGCGATTGGACGTCGAGGAGATCACCCGCACCTACTTCTCCACCAAACCGCAGGTCGTCGTGGTAGACGATCTTCTGACGCCCGAGGCGCTGTCCTGCGTCCTCCGCTTCTGCCAGGAGTCGACGATCTGGTATATCGGCACCTATTCGGCCGGATACATTGGCACCCAGATGGCAGACGGCTTCGCCGCACCGATCCTGTTCCAGATCGCCGAGGAGCTGAAGAGCCGGCTCTCGGCCATCATCGGCGATGCCGGCCTCCACCATCTTTGGGCCTTCAAGTACGACAGCCGCTTCTCGGGTATTGCGCTCCACGCCGACTCCGCGCTCATCAACGTCAATTTCTGGGTCACCCCGGACGATGCCAACCTCGATCCGGCAAGCGGCGGGCTCGAGGTCTTCGACGCGGCGGCGCCTCCCGACTGGGATTTTGCGACTTACAATGCCAATCCAGACAAGGCCCGCCATTACCTAGAGCAGGTCGGATCGCGCAGCCTGGTGATTCCGCACCGGCAGAACCGCGCCGTCATTTTCCACTCAGACTTGTTCCACCGCACCGGAGACATCCACTTCCGCGAGGGCTATCTCAATCGCCGCATCAACATCACCATGCTGTACGGGGTACGGCCGAAAGCGGTCACCTCGTGAGGCTCTATCCGTGAAGGCGCCGCAGACGATCCTCGCGCATGGTCTCGCCCTCCGGGCGATTGCGGCGTCATCGGGCCTTTGAGCATGCAAGGCGCCGATCTGGTCGCCCTCGCGGCCGAACGCCAGAGCCGGGGGCAGCACGACGGGGCGCTTTCGGCGATCGGCGCCGGCATAGCGCTTGAGCCGAACAGTACCGGAATGCATCTGCTGGAGGGCATGCTGCTCCGCGCACTCGGCAAGGCGAAAGCCGAGTCCCGTCTGCTTCGTGCCGCCGCCACCGCCGCCAATGACAGCCGGCCTCACGTCCAACTCGGCGGCTGTCACGAATCCGCCGGACGCCTTCACCGTGCCTTGCAGTCCTTCCGTCGTGCCGCCGCCCTGGAGCCGGCGTATTCGGAGACATGGGTCGGCCTCGCGCGCCTCGCCTACGAGGATGAGTACGCGCGGCTGACGATGACATATCGCGCACGTGCCCTCGTCTGCGACGCCAAGGCCGATGTCGGCCTCTTGCTGGTGATGGCGCTGATCGCCCTCGGCCGATGGCGGGAGGTGGGGCCCCTGCTCGAGGCGGATCTCGTTCGACGCCACGGTCCGGGAGCGGTGATCGCGCCGGAGACCACGGCGGCCAAGATCGGACACGACGCCGAGCAGATCGAGTATCTGGTCGGGCTCGGCCGCCTCCCTGCTTCGATGGCCGAGACCGCCACCGTCTATCGCCACGTTCAGGGTCTCTTGCCGAAGGAAGGCAACCCCACGGTCACCCTCCAGGGCGAGGCATGGCAACGTGTCGCGCCGACCTACAACCGCCTCCTCTACCGCGACCCGGGTGCGGCGATCGACGGTCCGGCGGTGAACCCGGCGCTCGACGCCGACGCGATCGCCCGGGCCTATTTCAGCTCTCGCCCGGAGATGGCGGTGATCGACGATCTGCTGACGCCGGAGGCGCTGGCCGCCCTGCTCCGCTTCTGCCGGGAGTCGACCATCTGGTTCACCAGCGCCTATAGCGGCGGCTATGTCGGCGCCTATGTCGGCGACGGCTTCACCGCCCCGATCCTCTTTCAGATCGCCGACGAGCTGAAAGCGCGGCTTTCCGCGATCATCGGCGACGCGGGCCTCCACCAGCTCTGGGCTTTCAAGTATGACAGCCGCCTGACCGGCATCGCGCTCCATGGCGACGCCGCACGCATCAACGTCAATTTCTGGATCACGCCCGACGAGGCCAATCTCGATCCGGCGAGCGGCGGGCTCGAGGTCTACGACGTAGCTGCCCCGCCCGACTGGAACTTCAACACCTACAATGGCGACCTTGTGGCGATCCGCGAATATCTCGACCGGACCGGCTCGCGCAGCATCGTCGTCCCGCACCGGCAGAACCGTGCCGTCCTTTTCAATTCCGATCTCTTCCACCGCACCGGCGACATCCATTTCCGCGAGGGTTACCTCAATCGCCGCATCAACGTGACGATGCTGTTCGGAACGCGGCGACCCCACCTCCTCAAGTGAGACCAAGCCCATGAAGGTCTGCATCTACGGCACCGGCGCCGTCGGCGGCGCGCTGGCCGGCCGCCTGTTCAGGACCGGCGCCGAGGTCTCGGCGGTCGCCCGCGGTGCCACGCTAGACGCGATCCGCGCGCGCGGCCTCGTCGTCCGGACGACGATCGAAGAGATCCGGGCGAAGATCAAAGCCAGCGACGACCCGGCGGCGCTCGGGGTTCAGGACGCGGTGATCGTAACGGTGAAGGCGCCGGCATTGCCGGGGGTCGCAGCGGGCATCGGCCCGCTGCTCGGCCCGAAGACGATTGTCGTCTTCGCCATGAACGGCATTCCCTGGTGGTATTTCCTCCGCCACGGCGGCGAGAACGAGGGCCGGCGGCTGGAGCGGATCGATCCGGACGACGCACTTCGCCGCGCCATCGCCGTCGAGCGGGTGGTCGGCGGCGTCGTCTACTGCGGCAGCGAGATCCTGGAGCCCGGTGTCATCCGCGTCGAGACGCCGAAGGGCCGTCTCTATCTCGGCACGCCGGACGGACGGCCGCTGGCGGAACTGGACGCGCTGGCGGCGGCGCTGCAGATGCCCGATTTCACCGCCGAGATCGTGCCCGAGATCCGGAAGACCATCTGGTCGAAGGTCACGCAGAACATCTGCTCGGGATTGCTCGGCTGCCTGACGGGGACGACGCCGAAATCGACCTATGCCGACCCGGCCTGCGCCGACGCCGTCCGCCGGCTGGTGGCGGAGATCGGTGCCGTCGCCCGCGCCATGGGCTACCCGACCGAGGTCGATGCCGAGAAGCTGCTGGCGGTCCAGCGCAACCAGACCCACGTCTCCAGCATCATCCTCGACCTCCTGAAGGGCCGGATGATGGAGTTCGACGCGGTCTTCGGCATGCCCGGCGAGCTCGCCCGCCTGAAGGGCGTGCCGACCCCGACCCTCGATCTCCTCTCCGCCCTTGTGAAGATCAAGGCGCGGGAAGCAGGCTCCTACGCGGACTAGCGGCGCCCCGCCGATCTGCTAATCTCCGCTGGCAGGCCGGCGGCTGGGGTGAGACGCGCGGCCTGGTTAAGAGGTCATTCCATGCGCCGCGTTCTCAGGCTGGCTCTCCCCGCCCTTTTCCTTTTCGCATTCCCGGTTTCCGCCCAGGATTTCCCGGGCTGCTCGCCCAACAACGCCAATGAGCGGATCTGCCGATCCGGCAATGTCTGCGTCTGCCGGATCACCGGCGGCTCGCTCTCAGGCTTTCCCCAGGCCTTCCGCTGGGACTGCGGCATCCAGAATGGCGGCTGCATCCCCGGCGCCTTTGACCGGACCCAGACCTATTCCGGCCCGGGCGGCGCGCCGGGGCCACGCGCGAGCATGACGACGACGACCACCACGACGGTGCGCGCCGGCAGCGCGGGCAAGGCAGAGATCGCCCAGGCTCAGGCGGCCCTTGCCCGTCTCGGCTATCAGACAGGTCCGGCCGACGGTGTCGTCGGCCCGCGCACGCGGGCGGCGCTGCAGGCCTATCTCGCCAAGGAAGGCCTGCCGCCGTCCGACCGGATCACGCCCGAGATCTACCGACGCCTTGTGCCCTAGTCGGCGGGAACGCTGACTGGCTTGGCGTTGCGGCGGACGGTCATCGCCAGCGGCAGGGTGAGCGCCATGGTGACGGCGATGGCGACGAAGACCAGCCTCGGCGAGTCATGGTCCATCAGCCAGCCGAAGGCGAGCGGCCCGACGCAGGAGCCGATGTCGAGGCCCGAATAGACGAAGCCGAAGACCTTGCCGGTCGCGCCTTCCGGCGCGGCAGCACGGATCAGCATGTCGCGAGCCGGGCCGACGGTGCCGACGGTGACGCCGGCGAAGGCGATCAGGGCCAGCACCGCGGTGAAAGGCAGCGTGACGCCGCCGGCGATCGCCATCGCGACCGCGCCGCAGCCCATCCCGCCCAGCGCGATCAGATCGTGGCGTCGGGTCCAGTCGACGATCCAGCCGCCGGCGAGGATGCCCGCCGACTGCGCCAGCAGATAGACGGTGAGCGCGGTGGTCGCCACCGCCAGCGGCACCTGGTGGATGGAGACGAGCGCCGGCACGCCGAAACTCTGGAAGCCGATCCCGGCCATCGCCGCGAGGGCGAAGAAGGCGAAGCCCGAGACGATCCCGGACTGGCGCACCAGCGCGCCATAGCGATGATCGTCATGCGTCTTGCCGGACGGGATGCCGGCACCACCCAGCGTCTCGTCGAAACGCACGATCAGCGCGAGCGCGATCAGGCCGAGCACGCCGGCGATCACCAGCGCCGGCCGCCAGCCGATGGTCAGCGCCATGGTGCCGATCACCACCGGAGCGGTGGCGTATCCCAGCGTGCCGGAGAGGCCGTGCATCGAATAGGCTCGGCCGAGGCGGCCATGGCTGACACGGGTCGAGAGGATCGAAAGATCGGCCGGATGGAAGACGCTGTTGCCCATGCCGGCCAGCGCCGCCAACGGATAGAACATCCAGAAATACGGCACCAGGCCGGCCGCGGCGATCGAGAGCGCCAGCAGCGCCAGGCCCATGTAGAGCACGCGCGCCGCGCCGTAGCGGTCGCACCAGACCCCGACCAGCGCCTGGCAGATGCCTGAGAGGGCATAGAAGACCGCGGTGATGCCGCCGAGCGCGGTCCAGCTCACGTCGAACTCGTCCTTCAGCAGCGGGAAGAGAGGCGCCAGCGCCAGCTGGAAGAAATGCGACATGAAATGCGCAGCCGCGATCAGCCCGATGACGAGGGAGTCGCGGCGGACGGTCGTGGCGATCGTGGTCATGGCTCGAAACGGACGGGTTCGGGAGGCGCAGGCATCCTACACGCGGATGGCAGGCCACGGAAACTCTGGCTAGGATCGCGGCCCTTTCCCAGGACCTCCGAGGACGCGCCATGGACAAATGGACGGTGATCGATCGCAAGGAGGTCTATGCCGATCCGCCCTGGCTCCGCGTCCACTCCGAGACCGTGCGGCTGCCGACCGGCCAGGTGATCCAGGGCTTCCACCAGGTCGAGCTGCT
>CAXNIC010000113.1:0-13233 GCA_964201945.1 Alphaproteobacteria bacterium | reverse complement strand
GAAGCACGCGCCTTGCTTAGACTAGCCCGGTTTCGTATAGGCTTGTGCCCTTGAGTTGAGAGGAGTTGCGAACATGGCCGGCAAGTGGACGCCCGAGTCCTGGCGGTCCAGGCCGATCCAGCAGCAGCCGGATTGGACCGACCCGAAGGCGCTCGCGGATGCCGAGGCGGAGCTTCGCAAATATCCGCCGCTGGTCTTCGCCGGCGAGGCCCGGAACCTGAAGGCGGCGCTCGCCCGGGTCGCCGACGGCAAGGCGTTCCTGCTCCAGGGCGGCGACTGCGCCGAGAGCTTCGCCGAATTCTCCGCCAACAACATCCGCGACACCTTCAAGGTGCTGTTGCAGATGGCGGTGGTGCTGACCTTCGGGGCCGCCTGCCCGATCGTGAAGGTCGGCCGCATGGCCGGCCAGTTCGCCAAGCCGCGCTCGGACAAGACCGAAACGCAGGACGGGGTGTCGCTGCCCTCCTACCGCGGCGACATCGTCAACGGCATGGAGTTCACCCCGGCGGCGCGCCAGCCCGATCCGGCCCGCCAGCTTCGCTGCTACAACCAGTCGGCGGCGACGCTGAACCTGCTCCGAGCCTTTGCCCAGGGCGGCTTCGCCGACCTGCAGAAGGTCCATGCCTGGAACCTGGGCTTCGTCTCCAAGAGCCCGGCCGGCGAGCGCTACCAGGAACTTGCCGACCGTATCCAAGAGTGCCTCGGCTTCATGGCGGCCTGCGGCCTCACGCCGGAGTCGATCCCGGCTCTCCGCGAGACCGACTTCTATACTTCCCATGAGGCGCTGCTGCTGGGCTACGAGCAGGCGCTGACCCGCGTCGATTCCACCAGCGGCGACTGGTACGACTGCTCGGCCCACCTGATCTGGATCGGCGATCGCACACGCCAGGTCGACGGCGCGCATGTCGAGTTCCTCCGTGGCGTGAAGAACCCGCTCGCCTTCAAGGCCGGCCCGTCGCTCTCGACCGACGACCTCCTGAAGCTCATCGACACGCTGAACCCGGCAAACGAGGCCGGACGGCTCACCGTGATCTGCCGGATGGGTGCCGACAAGATCGAGAAGCTGATGCCTCTGGTCCGGGCAGTGAAGCGCGAGGGCAAGACCGTGGTCTGGGCCTGCGATCCGATGCACGGCAACACCATCAAGTCCTCGACCGGATACAAGACCCGGGCCTTCGACCGCATCCTGGCCGAGGTGCGCGGCTTCTTCGGCGTGCATCAGGCGGAAGGCACCTATGCCGGCGGCGTGCATTTCGAGATGACCGGCCAGGACGTCACCGAATGCATCGGCGGCGCCCAGGCGATCGACGAGACCGCGCTGGCCGACCGCTACCACACCCATTGCGATCCCCGGCTGAACGCCAGCCAGGCGATCGAGCTCTCCTTCGAGATCGCCGAGCTTCTGAAGCGCGAGCGCGAGGCCTTGGCCCAACCGCGTGTCGCCCTGGCAGGATGACGAGCGTCCCCTGAAGGCCTTTCTCAAGGCCGCAAGCGAGTCCCTCCCCATGCAGCCTCTCCCCGAGGACGTGCCGCGCTACACCGACGCCTACTTCCTCAAGACCAAGGCCTGCGTCGAACGCTTCGGCGACACCAAGGTCACCTATGCGGTGTTCATGCGCCGGCCAGTGACCTCGGCGCCGCGGCTGGCGATCGAGTGGATCCAGGCGATAGCCGAGGCGCGGAACACCCGCGTCGACATCGACCTTCGTCATAAAGAAGGCGCCTGGGTCGGCGCCGGCGAGCCGATGCTCTACCTCACCGGCTCCCTCTTCCATCTGGTCGATCTCGAGACCATCTATCTGCAGAAGCTGGGTGCGGCCTGCGTCGCCGCCTACAACGCCTACACCATGTGCGTCGATCTGCCGAAGACCGCCTTCTTTGCCTTCGACGCCCGGCATTGCGCCGGGGCGGAGATGGCCGAGCTCATGGCCTATGGCGCCTCCGTCGGCTCGGCCAAGGCGAAGGCCAAGGTCAGCGCACTCGGCTTCGTCGCCAACGCCACCGACGCGACCGCGCATTACTTCGGCCAGGAGCGCGGCAAGGGAACGATGCCGCATGCGCTGATCGGGTATGCCGGATCGACGCTGCGGGCGGCGGAGATGTTCCGCGAGACTCATCCGAGCGAGAGTCTGACGGTGCTGGTCGACTATTTCGGGCTCGAGATCACTGACGCTTTGGCGGTGTGCCGGCGCTTCCCCGATCTCGCCGGGCGCGGCGACCTCTCCGTCCGCCTCGACACCCATGGCGGCCGCTACGTCGAAGGGCTGGACGTCGCCGCCTCCTATGCAGTGCTCGAGCGCAACGCGCCGGAATCGATCCGGGGATATCGCTCGGAGTCGGAGCTTCGCCACCTGATCGGGCCGGGCGTCTCTGCCGCCGCCATCTGGCACATGCGCGAGCAGCTCGACCGCACCGGATTTCCCAAGGTGAAGATCGTCGGTTCCTCCGGCTTCAACCCCGCGAAATGCAAGGTGATGGCGGTCGCTCGCGCGCCTCTGGATGCGATCGGCACCGGCTCCTACCTGCCCGACAGCTGGAGCGAGACCTACGCCACCTCGGACATCGTCCAGTATGACGGCAAGCCTCTGGTGAAGGTCGGGCGCGAATTCCTGCTGCGCCGGCAGAGCTGATCCGATGACCGGAACCAAGATGCCGGAGGGCCGGATCTCGCTGCAGCCGTTCTTCGATGGCCTGAAGCAGCACCTGAAGACGACGACGGTGGAGAGCCTCGCTGCCCGCCGCACGCCGAAGCAGGTCAATGCCGTCGTCGACACCCTGAACGATGCCTTCGAGACGAGTGTCGCCGGCCTGTCGGCGCAGGCGCCGCCGGAAAAGCCCCTCGCCTGCAAGAAGGGCTGCGATCATTGCTGCCATGTGGCGGTGATGGTGGATGCCGCCAGCGTGCTCCGCATCGCCGATTTCATCCGCGAAACCTTCGGGCGAGCCGAGCGCACGCTGCTCGACATGCGGATGATCCTCTATGAGGACAAGGTCGAGAAGATGACGCAGAGCGAGCGCAGCAGGGCTCAGCTTCCCTGTCCGCTCCTGGTCGACGGCGCCTGCACGGTCCATCCGGTGCGGCCGCCCGTCTGCCGTTCCTTCAATTCCTATGACGCCGAAGTCTGCAAGCGTCAGATTCGCGGCGGCGGCTCGACCACCGAGATTCCGTCCTGGAACATCCCGTGGCTGCTCGGCCTTGCGCTCGACTCGGGCATCAAGGAGGCGCTGGTCGAGTCGGGCTACGCCGACGGCGACCTCGAGCTCGGCCTCGGCCTGAAGGCCGCGCTCGACCATCCCAACTCCTCCGAGCGCTGGCTCGCCGGCGACCGGATCTTCGCCCGTGCGGCATGGAAAGCGCGAAAGCCATGACCGATCGCCTGGTCCTCGCTCTTGCCCAGGTCAACCCGACGGTCGGTGACGTCGGCGGCAACCGCGACAAGCTGCTGTCGGCACGCGAGGAGGCGAAGGCCTTCGGCGCCGACCTGGTCGTGCCGGGCGAGCTCGTGCTCTCCGGATATCCGCCGGAGGACCTTGTCCTCAAGCCGGCCTTCCTGGACGCGCTGGCCGAAGCGGTCGATGCGATCGCCCGCGCTACGGCCGACGGCGGGCCTGCCGTGCTGGTGACCACGCCCTGGCGCGTCGACGGCAAGACCTACAACGCGGCCCTCCTGGTCGATGGCGGCAAGGTGGTCGCGACCCGGCTCAAATACGACCTGCCGAACTACGGCGTCTTCGACGAGAAGCGGGTCTTCGCCGCCGGCCCCATGCCGGGGCCGATCGCGTTCCGCGGCGTCCGCCTCGGCGTGATGATCTGCGAGGACATGTGGACGGGCGATGTGACGGAGACGCTGGAGGAGTCAGGCGCCGAGCTGCTGATCGTCCCCAACGGTTCTCCCTACGAGCATGAGAAGCTGCACGAGCGCCTCAACCTTGCGGTGGCGCGCGTGGTCGAGAGCGGACTGCCGCTGGTCTACGTCAACCAGATCGGCGGCCAGGACGAGATCGTCTTCGACGGCGGCTCCTTCGTTGTCGGCTCTGACCGGCACCTGAAGGCGCAGCTCCCGGCCTGGCGCGAATGCGTGCGCCCGGTCACCTTCCGCCGTGACGGCGGAAGCTGGGTGGCTGAGGGCGAGATCGCGAAGGTCGCGGACGGGCACGAGTCGATCTACCAGGCGATGGTCGTGGGCTTGCGCGACTATGTCGAGAAGAGCCGCTTTCCCGGCGTCATCCTCGGGCTTTCCGGCGGCATCGACTCGGCCCTCTCGGCCGCGGTCGCGGTCGATGCGCTGGGGCCGGACCGGGTGCGGGCGGTGATGATGCCGTCGCCCTATACCAGCCAGGACAGCCTGGACGATGCGGCCGAGTGCGCGCGCCTTCTCGGCATCCGCCTCGACACCGTCTCGATCGAGCCGGCGATGGAGGCATTCGATGCCATGCTGAAGCCGCTGTTCGACGGGCGTGGGCCTGACATCACCGAGGAGAATATCCAGAGCCGGTCGCGCGGCGTCACGCTGATGGCGATCTCCAACAAGCTCGGCCACATGGTGCTGTCGACCGGCAACAAGTCGGAGATGTCGGTCGGCTACGCCACGCTCTATGGCGACATGTGCGGCGGCTATGCCGTGCTCAAGGATGTCTACAAGACCACCGTGTTCGAGCTCTGCCGTTGGCGGAACCAGGCGCTGCCCGAGGGCTCGAAGGGGCCGGCCGGACGCGTGATGCCCGAACGGGTCATCACCAAGCCGCCCTCGGCCGAACTCAAGCCGAACCAGACCGACCAGGACACGCTGCCGCCCTATGACGCGCTCGACGACATCCTCACCTCCCTGATCGAAGGCGAGATGAAGGTCGAGGAGATCGTCGCCCGCGGCCATGACGAGGCGACGGTCCGGCGCGTCTGGTGCATGCTGGACCGCGCCGAGTACAAGCGCCGCCAGGCGCCGCCGGGCGTCAAGATCACCCGCCGCGCCTTCGGCCGCGACCGCCGCTACCCGATCGTCAACGGGTTCCAGAAGTAGCCGGCGGACGTCGATCGATGACCCTCGTCCGTTTCGCGCCGAGCCCGACCGGGCGGCTGCATGTCGGCAACATCCGCACCGCGCTGGTGAACTGGCTGTTCGCCCGCCAGCAGGGTGGCCGCTTCCTGCTGCGCCTCGATGACACCGATACCGAGCGCTCGACGCCCGAGTTCGCCCGCGGCATCGAGGAAGACATGACCTGGCTCGGGCTTCGCTGGGATATCTTCGACCGCCAGTCCGACCGCCTGCACCGCTATGACGAGGCGGCTGAGCGGCTGAAGGCGTCGGGCCGGCTCTATCCGTGCTTCGAGACGCCGGAGGAGCTGTCGCTGAAGCGGAAGGCACAGATCAACGCCGGCAAGCCGCCGGTCTATGACCGCGCCGCGCTCCGCCTGTCGGATGCGGAGACGGCGGATCTGGCGAAGACCATCGTGCCCCATTGGCGCTTCCGTCTGGAGCCGGGCCGCATCGACTGGGACGACAAGGTCCGGGGCCACGTTCATTTCGAGGCGGCCAACCTCTCCGATCCGGTTCTCCTCCGCGCCGACGGCCGGCCGATCTACACGCTGGCGACGGTGGTCGATGACATCGACCTCGCCGTCACCGACGTCATCCGTGGCGAGGATCACGTCGCCAACACCGCGATCCAGATCCAGCTGTTCCAGGCGCTGGGCGCCCCGGTGCCGGGCTTCGGGCACACGACGCTGATCGCGGATGCGGCGGGCGAGGGCCTGTCGAAGCGGCTCGGCAGCCTCTCCATCGCCAGCCTCCGCAAGGACGGCATCGAGGCGATGACGATCAACAGCCTGCTCGCTCATCTCGGCACCTCCGAGGCGGTCGAGCCGTATCTGTCGCTGGACGACCTGGTGACGCATTTCGATCTCGGCCATTTCGGCCGGGCGACACCGAAATTCGATCCGGATGAGTTGCCGCGTCTCAATCACCGGCTGATCCAGCATCTCGCCTTCGCCGATGTGAAGGACCGCCTGCCCGCGGGCGCCGACGAGCGCTTCTGGCTGGCGGTGCGCTCCAACCTGACCCGCGTTTCCGAGGCGGCCGAATGGTGGGGCGTGGTCCACGGCCCGATCCGGCCCGACATCGCCGATCCGCTGTTCGCCGAGGCGGCCGCGGCGCTGCTGCCGCCGGAGCCGTGGAGCGAGGCCACCTGGCCCGCCTGGACCAAGTCGGTCGCGGCTGCGACCAACCGCAAGGGCAAGGATCTCTACCAGCCGCTCCGGCTCGCGCTGACCGCCCGCCCGCATGGACCCGAACTCAAGTCTCTGCTAGTCCTCCTCGGCCGCGAGCGGGCGCTCGCGCGATTGCTGGGCAAGGAGGCGTAGGGCCGTCATGGGTCTCAAGCTGCACAACACGCTCTGGAGGAAGAAAGAGGACTTCAAACCCCTCGATCCGAACCATGTGCGCATGTATGTGTGCGGCCCCACCGTCTATGACTTCTCGCACATCGGCAACGCGCGCCCGGTCATCGTTTTCGACGTGCTCTACCGGCTGCTGAAGCGCGTCTACCCGAAGGTGACCTACGTCCGCAACGTCACCGACATCGATGACAAGATCAACGACCGGGCCAAGGCGAATGGCGAGCCGATCCGCGCGCTCACCGAGCGCACGCTGAAGCAGTACCGCGAGGACATGGGCGCGCTGCTCACCTTCCCGCCGGACCACGAGCCGCGGGCGACCGAGGTCATCGGCCCAATCATCGCCATCGCGCAGCGGCTGATCGACAAGGGTCACGCCTACGCCGCGGAAGGGCATGTGCTGTTCAATGTCCCGTCGATGCCGGACTACGGCAAGCTGTCGGGACGCAACCGCGACGAGATGGTGGCCGGCGCCCGTGTCGACGTCGCGCCCTACAAGCGCGATCCCGCCGACTTCGTCCTGTGGAAGCCGTCGCGCGACGACCAGCCGGGCTGGGAGAGTCCGTGGGGTCGTGGCCGTCCGGGCTGGCACATCGAATGCGTTGCGATGGCGACGGAGCTGCTGGGCGAGACGTTCGACATTCATGGCGGCGGTCTGGACCTGATCTTCCCGCACCACGAGAACGAGATCGCACAGAGCTGCTGCGCCTTCCCGGGCACCTGGCCGATGGCGAACTACTGGATGCACAACGGCATGCTGAACTTCGGTTCGGAGAAGATGTCGAAGTCGCTCGGCAATTTCCGCACGGTGAACGAGCTGCTGCGCGACGCGCCCGGCGAGGCGCTGCGCTACTACATGCTGACCGGTCACTATCGCCAGCCGCTGGAATGGACCAACGAAGGCCTGAAGGAAGCGCGGAGCGGGCTCGATCGTCTCTACCAGGCGCTCCAGGGCCAGGACGGGCCGGTGGCGAACGCGTTGCCGGCTGCGGTTCTCGCGGCGTTAGAGGACGATCTCAACACGCCGCTGGCGATCTCGCGTCTGCATGAGATCGCGACCGAGCTGAACAAGACCACGGATGCCGCGGAGAAGCGGCGGCTCGCGGGCGAGCTGAAGGCGGCGGGCGGCATCATAGGCCTGCTTCAGCAGGATCCGGTCGCGTGGTTCCGCTGGCAGCCGGCGGGAAGCAACAGCCTGGGCGAGACCGAGATCGCCGGCATGATCCAGCGGCGCCTGGCCGCCCGGAAGGCCCGCAACTTCGCCGAGGCTGACCGCATCCGCGACGAGCTGAAGGCCCAGGGCGTCGTGATCGAGGACTCTGCGCAAGGCACCACCTGGAAGCGCGCGAGCTAGCGGCGCTGATGGCCATCCTCTTCAAATCGGACCCCGAGGACATCGCCGCCTGGACCGGCGCGCTGGAGCGGCTGCTGCCGGACGTCGAACTGCGCATCTGGCCGAAGGTCGGCAATCCGGCCGACATCGACTTCTGCGTCGGCTGGGCCTTTCCCTCGGGATCGCTGAAGAAGCTGCCGAACCTTCGCGGGCTCCAGTCGCTCGGCGCCGGCGTCGATCACGTCTTCCGCGATACCGAGCTGCCGGAGACCTTGCCGATCTCGCGCATCGTCGATCCGTCGATGACCGAGGACATGACCCAGTGGGTCGTGATGAACGTGCTGCGCTTTCATAAGCAGGATCTGGACTATCGCCGCCTCCAGGCCGAGGGGCGCTGGCACGAGCTGCCGCCGCCCTCATGGGCGCGGCGCCGGGTCGGCATGATGGGCCTGGGCGAGCTCGGCGGCCACGCGCTGTCGCGGCTCAAGCTGTTCGGCTTCCCGCTCGCCGGCTGGAGCCGGACCCAGAAGCGGATCGACGGCGTCGAGACCTTCCATGGCGACGACGGCCTCAAGCCGTTCCTCGCCCGCACCGATATCCTGGTCGTGCTGCTGCCGCTGACGCCGGCGACCGAGGACCTGCTGAACAGGAAGCGACTCTCCTGGATGCCGAAGGGGGCGTTCGTCATCAATGCCGGCCGCGGTCGCCTCCTCGTCGACGAGGACCTGGTCGCGCTGCTCGACTCGGGCCATCTCGGCGGTGCCGCCCTCGACGTCTTCCGCGAGGAGCCGCTGCCGGGGACGCACCCGTTCTGGCGAAATCCGAAGGTGGTCGTCACCCCGCACGTTTCGGCGCTGACGCGGGCCGAGACCGCCGCTCCGCAGATCGTCGAGAACTATCGCCGCGCCGTCACCGGTCGGCCGCTGCTGCATCCCGTGAACCGCGACCGCCGGTACTGATCTGCGCTAGGCTCGGCGTCAGCCGATGTCGCAGCGTAATCTCAGTGCCCTGTTCCGCCCCGCCTCGATCGCGCTGATCGGGGCCAGCGAGCGGCCGGGCACGGTCGGCGCCGTCCTCGCCCAGAACCTGCTCAGGGCCGGCTTCGGCGGCCCGGTGTTCCCGGTCAATCCCGGCCGACGTTCGGTCGAGGGCGTCTGGACCTATCCCGACATCGCCAGCCTGCCGGCGACGCCCGACCTCGCCGTGATCGCGACGCCGCCACCGACCGTGCCGGGATTGATCGCCGAGCTCGGCCGGCGCGGCACGCGGGCCGCGGTGGTTATCACCGCCGGCTTCGGCGAGGGCGGGGATGCCGCCGGCAAGGCGCTCCGCCAGGCGGCGCTGGATGCCGCCAAGCCGCATCTCCTCCGGATCGTCGGTCCCAACTGCGTCGGCGTGCAGGTGCCCGGCATCCATCTCGACGCCAGCTTCGCCCGCGGCTTCGCCGATGCCGGCGACCTCGCCTTCGTCGTCCAGTCCGGCGCGGTCGCCACCTCGGTTCTCGACTGGGCCAAGGCGCGCTCCATCGGCTTCTCCGCCGTGGTCTCGCTCGGCGACATGATCGACGTCGATTTCGGCGATCTTCTCAACCACTTCGCCGCCGACACCGGAACCCGTGCGATCCTGCTCTATGTCGAAGCGGTGACCTCGCCCCGGAAGTTCATGAGCGCGGCGCGCGCCGCCGCCCGCATCAAGCCTGTGGTCGTGGTCAAGGCCGGTCGTCATGCCGAAGGTGCCAGGGCCGCCGCCTCGCACACCGGCGCGCTCGCCGGATCGGACGCCGTCTACGACGCCGCCTTCCGGCGCGCCGGCATGCTGCGCGTGCTCGACCTCGAAGAGCTGTTCGCCGCGGTCGAGACGCTCAGCCGGGTCAAGCCTTTCGACGGCGACCGGCTCGCCATCCTCTCCAATGGCGGCGGTGTCGGCGTGCTGGCGACCGACGCATTGATCGACCAGGGCGGGCATCTCGCCGAACTTGCGCCGGCGACGCTCGCCGGCCTCGACCGGGTGTTGCCGCCGACCTGGTCCAAGGGGAATCCGGTCGACATCATCGGCGACGCCCAGGGCAAGCGCTATGCCGACGCCCTGGCGGTGTTGCTGGCCGATCCCGGCACCGATGCGGTCCTGGTCCTCAACTGCCCGACCGCCATCGCCTCCGGCCTGGAAGCGGCAGAGGCGGTGGTCGGCACGGTCGCGGCGTCGGGCAAGGGCCGGGTGGTGCTGACCAGCTGGCTCGGCGACCAGGCGGCGGCGGAGGCACGCAAGCTCTTCCACCGGAGCGCCCTCCCGACCTTCGACACGCCCGAGCAAGCGGTCCGCGGTTTCGCCCATGCGCTGCGCTACCGCCAGGGCCAGCGCCTGCTGATGGAGGTGCCGCCCTCGATCCCCGAATTCGCGGTCGACGCGGCCAAGGCCAGGGGCGCGATCGAGATCGCGCTGGCGGAGGGACGGGAGTGGCTGGACGAGCTGGCGGCGAAGACCGTGCTCGACGCCTATGGCATTCCGACGGTGCCGACCCGGGTCGCCAAGGATCCCGACGAGGCGGCGCATCTCGCCGCTGACTTCGCCGGGCCGGTGGCGCTCAAGATCCTGTCGCCGGACATCACGCATAAATCCGATGTCGGCGGCGTCGCCCTCGATCTCGAAGGGGCGGACGCGACCCGCCATGCGGCGGAGACGATGCTGGAGCGTGTTCGCCGTGCACAGCCGGCGGCGCGGATCTCGGGCTTCACCGTGCAGCCGATGGAGCGGCGGCCCGATGCGCTGGAAACCATTGTCGGCATCGCCGAGGACACGCTGTTCGGTCCGGTCGTCCTGTTCGGACATGGCGGCACCGCGGTCGAGGCGATCGACGACAAGTCTCTGGCGCTGCCGCCGCTCAACCTGCATCTCGCCCGCGAGCTGATCCAGCGCACGCGCATCGCCAAGCTGCTGGCGGGATACCGCGACAAGCCGCCGGCGGATCTCGATGCGTTGGCGCTGACCCTTGTGCGGGTGGCGCAGCTCGCCTCCGACCTGGCCGAGGTGGTCGAGCTCGACATCAACCCGCTGCTGGTCGACGCCAAGGGCGTGATCGCGCTGGATGCGCGCATCCGCGTGCGTCGTTCGACCGTCCCGGCCGAATCGCGATTGGCGATCCGCCCCTATCCGCGAGAGCTCGAAAGCGTCGTCGAGGCGGCAGGCGAGACGATCCGCATCCGCCCGATCCGGCCGGAGGACGAGCCGGCGCTGCACGCCTTCTTCGGCAAGCTGTCGCCCGAGGACGTGCGCATGCGGTTCCTGCAGCCGCTGAAGCGCCTGCCGCAGTCCCTGGCGGCACGGCTGACCCAGATCGACTACGACCGCGAGATGGCCCTGGTCGCCTTCGATGCCGGCGGCAGCGAGATCCTCGGCGTCGCCCGGCTGTCGGCCGATCCGGACAATGCCCGGGCCGAGTTCGCGATCATCGTCCGCACCGATCGCCAGGGGCTCGGCCTCGGCTCGCTGCTGATGACCCGCATCCTGGGATACGGCTGGGATCGCGGCATCGGGCGGATCATCGGCGACGTGCTGGGCGAGAACGAGCGGATGCTGGACCTCTGCCGCTCGCTCGGAGCCGAAGTGCGCCAGCATCCTGACGAATCGACGCTGCTCCGCGTCATCTTCCGGCGGCCGGGCTGAACCTGAGCTTGAGCGCCAGCAGGGTCGCGGTCAGGCTGCCGCCGACGATGTGGCCGAAGATCGAGGCCCAGGCGTCGAGCAGCAGGACATAGGCGAAGCCGAAGCCGTAGGAGACGAGCTGGAGCAGGAGCCACGCGGTCGACAGGTCGCCGGCGCTGCGGGTCCGCCAGGTCTTGGCGAGCTGCGGCACCAGCGAGGCCAGCCCGATCAGCACGGCCACCAGGCCGACCATCTCGGTCGTCAGTTTGTCCATGGATTGCCGTTTCCCCCCGGCGTTATGGTTAGTCCCGGCGCTCGACCGGCGCCTCTCGTCATGTTACGGATTTATGTCATGCGTCGCGCGCTTCGTATCGCCCTCACCCTGGCGCTCGCCGTTGTCGCGGTGTCTCCGGCCCGCGCGCAAGAGGAGATTCGTGGTCGTGCGAAAGTCCTGTCGTCCGACACGCTCGAAGTCTCCGGAAAGCGCTACCGCCTCTTCGGCATCATCGGGCCGGCCAAGGACCAGAAGTGCCGGGCCGGAGCGCTCCCGTGGCTCTGCGGCAACGCCGCCTACAACCATCTGGTCGAGCACGCCGAAGGGAAGCTGGTGACGTGCGTCGACAAGGGCATCAGCGACGACAAGAAGCCGGTCGCGCTCTGCAAGGCGGAAGGCAGGGACCTCGGATACACCCAGGTGCGGGCCGGCTGGGCCAATGCCGACCGCAAGTCCGATGCCGGCTACGAGAATGCCGAGATGGCGGCCCGCGGCTCCAAGATCGGGTTCTGGAAGGGCACTCAGTGAGATTTGCTGCGGCTTCTGCCGCATGAGCGTCGCCACCAAGCTCGATCCTCTGATCATCGGCCTGATTCTTCTGTCGGCGGTGATCCACGCCACCTGGAACGCGCTGGTCAAGTCCGACACGGACCGGCTGGTGACCTTCGCTGTCGTGATGGGCGCCGGCTCGGTGATCGGCCTCTTCTTCGCGCCGTTCGTCGAGATCCCGCGGGCCGAGGCCTGGCCCTGGCTCCTCACCTCGGTGGTGATCCACGGCTTCTATTATTACTTCCTGCTCCAGGCCTATGCGCATGGCGACCTCAGCTTCGTCTATCCGATCGCGCGAGGACTCGGCCCGCTGCTGGTCGCGGTCTTCTCCGGCACGCTGCTCTCCGAGCACCTCACCTTCCGGGAAGCGATCGGCGTCGTGCTGGTCTCGGTCGGCATCGCCGCCGTCGCCTTCGGCCACGGGCTGCCCCGCGGCCTCGATATCCGCGCGGCCATCTTCGCGGTCCTGACCGGCCTCACCATCGCTGGATACACGGTGGTCGACGGCACCGGCGCCCGCGTCTCCGGCGATCCTCTCGCCTACATCGTCTGGCTCAACATCTGCGAAGGCCCGTGGGTGATGGTGGTGGCGCTCTTCCAGCGGCGCGGCCGCGTCATCAATCATCTCCGGCTCCATTGGTGGCGAGGCGCCGTCGGCGGCATCATCGCCACCGTCGGCTACGGCATCGCCATCTGGGCCTTGAGCCTCGGCGCCATGGCCCATGTGGCGGCGATCCGCGAGACCTCCGTGCTGTTCGCCACCCTGATCGGCACCTTCCTGCTCGGCGAGACCTTCGGGCGGCGTCGCATCTTCGCCGCCGGCCTCGTCGTCGCCGGCCTCCTGACCATGAACCTCAAATTCGGATGACCTGGAATGTCTGAACTCGACCAGCGCGAACTTGCCCTTCTCGCCATCGCCCGCGAGGCCGGCGAGCATGCCCGCCGCCGCTTCCTCGACCGCTCCAGCTTCACCGTCAAGTTCAAGGGGCCGCAGGACTTCATCACCGAGGCCGACGGCGAGGTCGAGAACCTGATCCTGAGCCGGCT
>CAXNIC010000112.1:0-13351 GCA_964201945.1 Alphaproteobacteria bacterium | reverse complement strand
TGGCCTTGCGACGAGGCGGCGGAGAAGCTGCGCCAGCAGTTCCTGCGCGAGACCGATCCGGCGAAGCAGAAGCAGATCGCCGAGACGATGCACAAGCGGCTGTGGGAAGTGCTCCCCTACATCCCGGTCGGCCAGTACGACCAGCCGACCATCCACCGCAAGAACGTCACCGGCCTGCTCAAGGGCGGCATGGTGGTTTGGTGGAACATCGACAAGAGCTGAGGCTCTGACTCTCCTTTCCGCCTCCGGGCGGGAAGGAGCGCTCTCATCGATCCGTCGTTTCGAGACGCGCGCTGTCCTTCGGGCGGCGCGCGTTTCGCGTTAGAGGGGAGGGGCGGCCCTCAGGCCGGAACCAGCCGGGGTCGTCCCTCGAGGACGGTGAGCACGTCAGGCAGCGTCATGCCGCTCTTGAGGCGGCGGGGGCCGGCGAAGACCGCATAGCCGGCCGGGCGCTGCGCATCCGCCCATTTGGCGATCGAGAACAGCGGCCGGTCGAAGCTGTGGCGGAACACCGAGAAGATCGCCATGCCCGACTTCTGGTCGATGGCGTAGTCGCGCCATTCGCCCGCCGCCACCTGGCGGCTGTAGAGGTCGAGAAGCTGGTTGAGTTCGGTCCGGCTGAAGAACACCTGGCGCGCCCGTTTGCGGTCGGCGAGGCGGATCAGCTCGTTCATCGCGGTGCGGAGGTCGCGGCAAGGCGCCGCAGAAGGTAGGCGACCATGGGGGAAGTCTTCCCCAATTCGAGGCGTCCGTAAAGGGGAGCGTTGATGGCTTTGGAGGGGCTGGCGCCGGCGCCCGGCCGGTCTCATTCTCGGGCGTCCCCGGATACGGAGCCGCCGATGAAGTCCCGTCTCAGCCGCGCCGACTTCCACAAGCTGGCGCCGGAGGTGCGGGCAGCACTCGGTCCGCTCAACCAGTCCGCCATCGATGCGGGAGGCCTTGAGACGTCCTTGATCGAGCTGGTCAAGATCCGCGCCTCGCAGATCAATGGCTGCGCCTTCTGTCTGGACATGCATACCCGGGAGGCGAGGGCCTTGGGGGAGCGTGAGGACCGCCTGCACGTGCTGGCGGCCTGGGCCGAGTCGCCCGCATTCTCCGATCGCGAGCGGGCGGCGCTCGCCTGGACCGAGGCGCTCACCCTGGTCGCCGGCGGCCATGTGCCCGACCCGGTCTATGAACAGGCGAAAACGGCGTTTTCCGACAAGGAGCTGGCTTATCTGACCGCCGCCGTGGTCGCCATCAACGGCTGGAACCGGGTCGCGGTCGCCTTCCGGTTCCTCCCGCGCGACGGGGCCAAGAGCTAATTTGCTCCCAGGCGGCGGCGTCGGTATGGTAGCCACCCTTTTTTCAGCGGTCCCGCAGGAGCCTGCCGGGTGACGGATTTCATTCAAGAAGTCGACGAAGATCTTCGCCACGAGCGCTACAAGCGGTTGTGGGACAAGTACGGCAAGTTCGTCGTCGCTGCCATGGTTGCCCTGGTCGTCGGCATCGCCGGGTCCGTCGCCTATCGCGACTGGCAGAAGTCGAAGCGCGCCGAGGACACGCGGAAGCTGGTCCAGGCAGTCGAGCTGTCGGTGACCGATCCCAAGCTTGGGCCGGACGCGCTCGCGTCCCTGGCCAAGAGCGCCAGCACCGGTGTCGGCACGCTGGCCCGCCTGCACCAGGCTGCCACGCTCGCCCGCTCGGGCGAGGTCCCGAAGGCGATCGAGATCTACGACCAGATCGCCGCCGACGGGTCGGTCGATCCGGTGTTCCGCGATCTCGGCGTCCTTCTGGCGGCGCAGCATCGGGCCGATGGGCCCGAGGCGGCGGCGGCGGCCCTCAAGCTGGCGCCGCTGATCCAGGACACCAATCCCTGGCGTCATCCGGCGCTGGAGCTGACCGCCGTCATCGCGCTCGGCCAGGGCGACAAGGCACGCGCGCGCGACATCTTCCGTCGGCTCGCCGATGACGAGGTCGCGCCGCTGGCGATCAAGGGCCGCGCCGCCGAGATGGTCGCGGCGCTGGCCGACTGACCTCAGAGCCGTTCATGAGCCTCGATCGCCGCCGCCTGTTGACCACGCTCGCCGCCTCCGCTCTCGGCGGCTGTGCCTTGCCGGATTGGCTGGAGCCGTCGCGGCCGCCGCCGTTGCAGGGGACGCGTGTCTCCGTACTCCTCCTCGACCAGAAGCTGGAGCCCGATCCCGCCCTCGCCAATGTTCCGGTGAGGCTGCCCAGGCCCTTTGCCAACGCGGTCTGGCCGATGTCGGGCGGCGTGCCGAGCCACGCCATGCAGCACCTCGACGGCGCCGAGGAACTCCGGGTCGCCTGGCGTGTCCGCGCCGGCGCCGGGCGTAGCAGCTCGCTCCGCCTGCTGCCGCCGCCCATCGTCGCCGAGGGCAAGGTCTTCGTTCTCGATGCCGATGCCCAGGTCACCGCCTTCGACGCGAGCACCGGACGAAGCCTCTGGCGCGCCGCCGCCCGGCCGGACGACAGCGGCGACCCGGCTCATGCCGGCGGCCTCGCCTATGCCGACGGCCGGATCTTTGCCGGTACAGGCTTCGCCCAGGTCGTTGCCTTCGAAGCCGCCAGCGGCAAGGAGCTCTGGCGCCAGGGCGTTCCCGGCCCGGTGCGCTCGCCGCCCACGCCTTCGGCGGGCCGCGTGCTCGTCCTCACCATCGACAACCAGTGCACCGCCCTCGATGCCGCCGAGGGGACCCGCCAATGGGTCCATGCCGGCATCCCGGAGGCAGCAGGCCTGCTGGGTGGCCCGAGCCCGGCGATCGATGCGGGTGCGGCCATCATCACCTACTCGTCGGGCGAGATTTTCGCGCTTCGGCCGGAGAACGGGCGGGTCATCTGGTCCGACTCTCTCGCGCAGGTCCGGCGCTCCGACCAGATCGCCGGCCTCGCCGACATCCGCGGCAATCCGGTGATCGACCGCGGCCTCGTCGTCGCCACCGGCAATTCCGGGCGCACGGTCGGCATCGATCTCCGCACCGGCGCCCGGGTCTGGGAGGTCGACCTCGGCAGCATCGACATGCCCTGGGTCGCCGGCGAGTTCGTCTTCGTGCTGACGAACGAGGCCGACCTGGTCTGCCTGACCCGTCGGGAAGGGCGGATCCGCTGGGTCGCCAGCCTCGGGCGGTGGAAGGACGAGGAGAAGAAGCGAGATCCGCTGTTCTGGTCGGGGCCGGTGCTGGTGAAGGATCGCCTGCTGGTCGTCGGCGGCCATGGTGAGATGGTGGCGGTCTCGCCCTATACCGGGCAGTTCCTCGGGCGGCTCTCGCTGCCTGCCGGTGTCAGCTTCGCGCCGATCGTCGCTGGCGGTGCCGTCTTCGCGCTCACCGACTCTGCCGACCTGATCCGTCTGGCGTAGACTCCCATGCCGTTCACCCTCGCCATCGTCGGCCGGCCCAACGTCGGCAAGTCGACGCTGTTCAACCGTCTGACCGGACGGCGCCAGGCGCTGGTCGACGACCGGCCGGGCGTGACCCGCGATCGCCGGGAAGGCCAGGTCCGCTCCGGCGGGCTCAACATCGTCGTGGTCGACACGCCGGGTTTCGAAGAGGCGAAGGGCGATACGATCGAGGCCCGGATGCGCCGGCAGACCGAGGAGGCGATCGCCACTGCGGACGCGTCCCTATTCCTGATCGATGCCCGCGCCGGGGTGACGCCGCTCGACCAGGTCTTCGCCGGCGTGCTCCGCCGCTCGAAGCGGCCGGTGCTGCTGGTCGCCAACAAATGCGAGGGCAGCGCGCATCGCGCCGGCCTCGGTGAAGCCTTCGCGCTCGGTCTCGGCGATCCCGTCGCGGTCTCGGCCGAGCACGGTCAGGGTATCGACGAGGTGCTCTCCTGGGTTCACGACCGCCTGCCGCCCGAGACCGAGGCGCCGCCGGAAGAAGATCAGGAGCCGGTAGCGAGCGAGGGCGAGGAGACCGAGGGCGCGGAGGCGGCCGAGGCAGAGGCCGCGAAGAAGCCGATCCGGCTCGCCATCGTCGGCCGTCCCAACGTCGGCAAGTCGACACTGGTCAACCGCTTCCTCAACGAGGAGCGCCAGCTGGTCGGGCCCGAGCCCGGCATCACCCGCGACGCCATCATGATCCCCTGGGCCTACAAGGACCGCCAGATCGAGCTGGTCGACACCGCGGGCCTGCGCAAGCGCCCGAGGATCGAGGACCGTCTGGAGAAGCTGGCGGCCGGCGACACCATCAACACCATTCGCTACGCCGAGGTCGCGGTCCTCGTCCTCGACGGCGCGGCGATCCTGGACAAGCAGGACCTGTCGATCGCCCGCCACGTCATCGAGGAAGGCCGAGCGCTGGTGATCGCCGTCAACAAGTGGGACGCGATCGAGGACAAGACCACGGCGCTGAAGCGCCTGAAGGACCGGCTCGAAACCTCGCTGCACCAGGCGAAGGGCGTCGCCTGGATCGCGATCTCCGGCCTCAAGGGCACCAACCTCGACAAGCTGATGGACGCGGTGCTGGCGGCGCATGCGCGCTGGAACCGGCGGCTCCCGACCTCGCAGCTTAATCGGTGGCTGGGCGAGGCGATCGAACGCCACACCCCACCGCTGACCCAAGGCCGCCGCATCAAGATCCGCTACGCGACCCAGGTGAAGGCGCGGCCGCCCACCTTCGCGCTCTGGGTCAACAGCATCGAGGCGCTGCCGGAATCCTACGAGCGCTATCTCATCACCGGCCTTCGCGAGGTCTTCGACCTCGGCGGCGTCCCCATCCGGTTCCTGCTCAGGAAGGGCAAGAATCCCTACGCCAAGGACGACTGAGCTCATGTGGGTCATGATCTCCGGCCCCTACCGCGGCGGAGCGAAGACCGGGGCCGACCGCCAGGCGAACCTGGATGCGATGAACCGGGCGGCCTACGAGGTGTTTCGTCTCGGCCATGTCCCGGTGATCGGCGTCAACATGGCATTGCCGATCATCACCGTCATGGGCGCCGACCGTTACGACGAGATCATGATGCCGGTGTCGCTGGCCCTGGTCGACCGCTGCGATGCCTGCCTTCGCATCGGCGGCCCGTCCAAGGGCGCCGACGACGAGATGGAGCGGTTCCGCGCGGCGGGGAAGCCGGTCTACCGCCGCCTCGACGAGATCCCGGCGGCGACTG
The DNA here is from genome assembly GCA_964201945.1 of Alphaproteobacteria bacterium. Lineage (GTDB taxonomy): Bacteria > Pseudomonadota > Alphaproteobacteria > SHVZ01 > SHVZ01 > SHVZ01. The sequence goes on along the minus strand of CAXNIC010000112.1, from coordinate 8,242 downwards.
CCTAAGCCTTCGCCTTTGAAAGTCGAGATGCCCGACAACACGCCCCAGAAGACATCGCGAAGCTATCTCCTGCCGGTCGAGGACACCGAGTTCCTGCTGCGCGACGAGATGCGCGACATCCGCTTCGCGCTCGAATTCGGCAAGGCCGAGTTCCTGCTGCGCGACTGGGGCATCCGCACCACCGTCGTCGTCTTCGGCAGCGCCCGCATCCCCTCGCCGGAGCAGGTCGCCGAGGCCAGGGCATCGGCGACGACCGACGAGCAGAAGGCGGCCGTCCTCGGGATGGAGCGTCACCAGGGCTACTATGCGGCGGCGCGCGGGCTCGGCCGACTCATCTCCGAGCGAGGTGGTGCCTTCGCGCCCGAGGACCGCTGGCGGGACAACGTCGTCGCCACCGGCGGCGGTCCCGGCATCATGGAGGCGGCCAACCGCGGCGCCTTCGAAAGCGGCGCCCCCAGCATCGGCTTCAACATCACACTGCCGATGGAGCAGGAGCCGAACGCCTACACGACGCCGGCGCTGACCTTCCGTTTCCACTACTTCGCCATGCGGAAGATGCACCTGGCGATGCGAGCCAACGCGCTGGTCGTCTTCCCCGGCGGCTTCGGCACCCTGGACGAGCTGTTCGAGATCCTGACCCTGGTGCAGACGCGGAAGGCGCCGACGATCCCGATCGTCCTCTTCGGCAGTACCTACTGGCAGAAGATCATCAACTTCGAGGCGCTGATCGAGGAAGGCATGGTCCGCCGAGAGGATCTGGCTCTGTTCGCCTTCGCCGATACCGCCGAAGACGCCTGGAAGGCGCTGGTCGAGCGCGGCTTGAAGACGCGCGTGTCGGGGCGAGGGACCGTCAGGAGCTAGCTCTTAAGCCGGCACCGGTTCCTTCTTGGCCGCGTCGAGTTTCGCGATCAGGGCGGCCGCCCGTTCGCGCTTCTCCGGGTTGCGGTCGTTCTGGTGGATGCGGAGCAGGGTCCACCTCGCGGTCTCGTCGCCTTTCTCGGCCAGCGCGAACGCCTGCGCATCGCGCTGCTCGAAATAGACCATGTCGTAGTCGACATGCTTCGCGCCGGCCTTCTTCCAATAGTACTGGAGCCGGTCGGACGACCAGCCGGCATAGACCTGCTCCCACGTCAGCGAGGTGACGAAGGGCTCGCAGCTTGCCGGCGTGATCGGGTCGGAGGCGCGCTGGAAGCGGAAGTCGACCGACTGCCGGAGCCGGTTCGACTGGTTGGGCACGCCCTTGTGGACGGTGAGGCTGTGGAAGATGACGGCATCGCCGGCTGAGAAGTCACCCGAGACCCAGGCACCGTCGAGCGGATCGACGACGGTGAGCCCGGCGGCCGCGTTGGCGGTGATCTTGAATTCGCGCACCCCGTTCAGATGCGAGCGTTCGGCGACCTGCAGCGGCCCCATCTCCATCGGGCAGTCACCGAGCGGCGTCCACATCGTGTAGACCTCGTCGGTGCCCTGGACGTAAGGGTAGTCCTGGTGCGGCGAGGTGTTGAATTCCGGACGCTGCGGGAAGATGCAGCGCGGGATCAGCCGCGGCCGCGGCAGCACGGCCTCGCCGAAGATGCGCTCGAACAGGCCGGTCACCCGCGGATGGTGCTGCAGCGCGTGCAGGCTTTCCGAGTGGTAGAAGCGGCTCAGCATGTCGAGATAGGCCGGTTCCGGATCGATGGTCGCCGCGGCCGGATTGGCGATCGCGGTCTCGAGCGGCTGGCTGGTGTCGAGCCAGCCGCAGGAGGCGGCGACCTCGAGGCCCTTCCGGCGGACGGCCTGCACGTCTTCCCGCGGCAAGAGCCCGCGCAGGAAGATGTAGCCGTCGCGCTTCAGCCGCCGCGTCAGCTTGGCTGCGTCATCGAAATGCTCGGTCGAGTCCAGGAAGGGCCGCATGGGGTCTCCGCCATGGAGGGGCTGTTCCGGCGAGCCTAGCGCCGGACGAAAGCCCGACCAAGATGGAACGCGCTAGAGGGAAATGCCGGGCCTCCTCTCGGCCCATGGCCGCGCCGCCTCGATCTGGGCGGCGAGCTTCAGCAGCGTGGTCTCGTCGCCGAAACGCCCGACCAGCTGGATGCCGATGGGAAGACCGTCCCGGGTCCAGCCGAAGGGGACCGAGCAGGCGGGCTGGCCGGTCGCGTTCCAGGGGAAGGTGAAGGCGATGAGATGGCCGAGGCGGTCGACCGTGGTTTCGCCATGGCGAGGCGGCGGCACCGCGACCACGGGAGTGAGCAGAACATCGTAGGCCACGAAGAAGCCGCCGATCAGCCGGCTCTGGCGATGAAGCGAACGCCGGGCGCGCTCGAAGACCTCGGCCGAGAGGGCTTGGCCGAAACGGATCAGCTCCCAGGTCTCCGGCTCCAGGTCTTCCTCGGCCGGCGGGCGGCCGAGGAAGGCAGTGCACTCGACGACATCGGCGGCCAGGTTCGCGGCGACGGCCACGCCATGGCCCTGTTCAAGGGCGGCGTGGTCGTAGGCTGGCCGCGCCTCCTCGACCGCGTGCCCGAGACCGCCGAGGAACCGGGCGGCCTCCTGCACGATCGCGGCGACCTCGGGATCGACCGTGTAGCCCTTCGGCGCCGTCCAGCTGGCAGCGATGCGGAGGGGGGCTGGCGGCCGTGCGATCTCGGCGAGGTAAGAGGCGGGCTTCTCCGGCGCCGCATAGGGATCGCCGGGCGCAGGCCCGGCGGTGGCGTCCAGCAGCGCCGCCGAGTCCCGGACCGTCCGGGTCAGCGCATGATTGATTGCGTGTCCGTTCCACAGCTCGCCGAAGGCCGGGCCGACCGGGGTACGCCCGCGCGTCGGCTTGAGGCCGAAGAGATTGCCGTGGCTGGCCGGGATGCGGATCGAGCCGCCGCCGTCATTGGCATGCGCGATCGGCACCATGCGCGCGGCCAGGGCGGCGCCGGCGCCGCCCGACGAGCCGCCGGGCGTGTGGTCGGGGTTCCAGGGGCTACGGGCGATGCCGTAGAGCCGGGGCTCGGTCGCGACGTTGAGGCCCCACTCGGGCGAGGTGGTGCGCCCAAGGGGGATGATCCCGGTCTTCCGCCAGCGCGCTGCCAGTTCGTTGTCGAAGGCGGGGACGTAGCCCCGGAAGTAACGCGCCCCCTGGGTGACCTGCAGCCCTTTCCACTCCAGGCCGAGATCCTTGGCGAGAAAGGGGACGCCGGCGAAGGTGCCGGCAAGCGGCGCCTTCGCCTGGGCGCGGGCGGCCTCGAAGACGCGGATGGGGACGGCGTTGAGCTGCGGATCCAGACGTTCGATCGCGGCGATGGCGAGGTCGACCAGCTCGAGCGCCGTCACCTCCTTGCGGCGGACCAAGTCGGCGAGGCCGAGGCCGTCGTAGCCTGCGTATTCGTCGGGGGTCATCGAGGTGGTGCCGCGCCCCTCCTCAGACGTCGAGGTCGCGAGCCGCCTTGGCGTTTTCCTGGATGAACTTGAAGCGCTCCTCGGGCTTCCGGCCCATCAGGCGCTCGACCAAGTCGCGGGTGCCGCTTGCCGCCTCCTCGGAGACCTCGACTTTGAGCAGCGTCCGGGTCTTCGGGTTCATCGTCGTATCTTTAAGCTGAGCCGCAGGCATTTCGCCCAAGCCCTTGAATCGGCTTATTTCAACCTTGGCGTTGGGCTTGAACTTCGACTTGAGGAGACGATCCTTGTCGGCGTCGTTCATCGCATAGACCGAGGTCGCGCCATTGACCAGCCGGTAGAGCGGCGGCTGGGCCAGGAACAGGTGCCCGTTCTGGATCAGCTCCGGCATCTCGCGATAGAAGAAGGTCATCAGCAGCGAAGCGATATGGGCCCCGTCGACATCGGCATCCGTCATGATGATGACCCGCTCGTAGCGGAGCTGGCTGTCGTCGTAGCGGGTGCCGGGCTGGACGCCTAAGGCCAGCAGCAGGTCGGAAAGCTCCTGGTTGCCGCGCAGCTTCTCGGCGGACGCGCTGGCGACGTTCAGGATCTTGCCGCGGAGCGGCAGGACCGCCTGAGTGTCGCGGTTGCGGGCCTGCTTGGCCGAGCCGCCGGCGGAGTCGCCCTCGACCAGGAAGATCTCGGTGCCCTTGGAGTCGGTCCGCGTGCAGTCGGTGAGCTTGCCCGGCAGCCGGAGCTTCCGGGTCGCCGACTGGCGCTTGGTTTCCTTGTCCTGGCGCTTCTTCAGGCGCTCGTCGGCGCGCTCGATGATGCGGGCCAGCAGCGCGTTGGCGGCCTCGGGATGGCCCGAGAGCCAATGGTCGAAGCGGTCCTTGATTGCCTGGTCGACCAGCTTGGTCGCCAGCGGCGTGACCAGGCGCTCCTTGGTTTGGCCCTGGAACTGCGGGTCCTTGATGAAGACCGACAGCATCGCCGCGGCGCCGCCGGTCACGTCCTCGGACTGGACCTGGGCGATCCGCTTGTTGCCGACCAGCTCGGCATAGCCCCGGATGCCCCGCAGCAGCGCCTGGCGGAGGCCCTGCTCATGCGTGCCGCCCTCGGCCGTCGGGATGGTGTTGCAGTAGGAGTGGACGAAGCCCTCGTCGTCGAGCGGCCAGGCGATCGCCCATTCGACCCGGCCCTGGTTGTCGGCGAGCTTGACCTCGCCGACGAAGGGGGTGGGGGTGACGGTGCCGCGGTCCTCGACGGCGGATGCCAGGAAGTCGGCGAGGCCGCCCGGGAAATGCAGCACGCCCTCGGCCGGCGTCGGATCGCCGGAGGTGAGCAGCGCCGGATCGCATTTCCAGCGGATCTCGACGCCCTTGAACAGATAGGCCTTGGAGCGCGCCATGCGGTAGAGCACCGCCGGCTTGAAGTGCAGCGCCTTGCCGAAGATCTGCGGGTCGGGATGGAAGCGGATGGTGGTGCCGCGCCGGTTCAGCACCGGGCCGGCGTCGATCAGCTTGGTCTTGGGCGCGCCCCGACTGTAGGTCTGGGTGTAGAGGCGGCGGTCGCGAGCGACCTCGACCAGGAGGTCGTCGGACAGCGCATTGACCACGGAAACGCCGACGCCATGCAGGCCGCCGGCGGTCTCGTAGGCCTTCTGCGAGAACTTGCCGCCCGAATGCAGCATGGTGAGGATGACCTCGAGCGCCGACTTGCCCGGGTACTTCGGGTGCTTGTCGACGGGGATGCCGCGGCCGTTGTCGCGCACCATGCAATAGCCGTCGGCTCCCAGCTCCAGGTCGATGCGGCTGGCATGCCCCGCCACCGCCTCGTCCATGGAATTGTCGATCACCTCGGCGACCAGATGGTGCAGGCCGCGCTCGTCGGTGCCGCCGATATACATGCCCGGGCGGCGGCGGACCGGCTCGAGGCCCTCCAGGACCTCGATGTCCTTGGCCGAATAGGCCTCGGCGCGGGCGGCCCCGCCCGACTGGAACAGATCTTTCATGGCCGGCATAATGCCTCTCGCGGACGCAAAATCAAGGTGCGGGTGGGAATATGGCCGGCAACCCCCAAGATGTTGTAAGAGCACCGAAAGGCCAGATGGCGATCCGGACCCTGGCCATGCCCGCCGACACCAATCCCCATGGCGACATCTTCGGTGGCTGGCTGCTCTCCCAGATGGATATCGCCGGCGGCGTCTCCGCGTTCCAGAGGGCCCGGGGGAGGGTGGCGACGGTCGCCCTCGACGCGATGACCTTCCACACCCCGGTTTCGGTCGGCGACATCGTCTGTTGCTATGCAGACGTGAAGCGCATCGGCCGGACCTCGATCACCATCGGGGTCGAGGCCTGGGCGATCACCGGGGCCGAGGGCAGCCGGCGGCTGGTGACCGAAGGCACCTTCACCTATGTCGCCATCGGCGATGACAAGCGGCCGAGGCCGGTACCGAAGGACTGAGGCCTTGACCGACTTCATAGATCTGATGGCGGTCGAGGCCGCAACGCCGGGGTTCGCCTGGGTGGTTCTCGGCATGGTCGTGGCCGGGATCGTCCGCGGCTTGGTCGGTTTCGGCGCGGCGATGATCCTGGTGCCGATCCTCGCCGTGGTGTTGGGGCCGACGGTGGCCGTCCCGATGCTGACGGTCGTCGACGGCCTGGTCACAATGCCGCTGTTCTTCGCCGCGGCGAAACGCTGCCACTGGCGCGAGATCCTGCCGCTTACGGTCGCGGCGACGGCGGCGCTGCCGATCGGCATCGCCATCCTGATCTATGTCTCGCCGGAGACTCTGAGGATCGGCATCTCGGCCGTCATCCTCGGGCTCGTCGGGGTCATCGCCAGCGGCTGGCGCTACCAGGGGGCGCCGTCGCTGCCCCTGACGCTCGGGGTCGGGGCGACGTCCGGCGTGCTCGGCGGGGCAACGGGCATGATCGGACCGCCGGTGATCCTGTTCTGGCTCGGCGGGCAGAACGACGCGGCGCAGGTGCGCGCCAACATCAACGCCTTCTTCGGCCTGATCATCCTCATCACCACCGTCGCCTACTGGATCGGCGGGCTGTTCACGACCCGGATCCTGGCGGCATCGGTGGTGCTGGCGCCGGTCTACGGCGCCGCGGTCTGGATCGGCGCCCGCGGGTTCCGCCACACCTCGGACCTGGTCTACCGCCGCTTCGCCTTCGCGCTGATCACCCTGATCGCGATTTCCAGCTTCTTCGTCTAGACGGCGGTCATCGTGCGGTTCCGCCCCGCGGCCTTGGCGCGATAAAGCGCCCTGTCGGCGGCGGCGATGATGGTCTTCAGGGTCTTGTACTCGCCGCCGCGGGCGGCGACGCCGATGCTCACGGTCACCGCCACCGCGGCCGTGCCGTGGGCGAGGCGATGGCCCTCGATCATGCGCCGGATGCGCTCGGCCGCCTGCAGCGCCGCGTCCAGCCGGGTCTGCGGCAGCAGCACGACGAACTCCTCACCGCCATAGCGGCAGAGCAGGTCCTCGTGCCGGAGCAGGTTCCCGGTGAGTTCGGCGAAGACCTTGAGCCAGGCGTCGCCGGCTTCATGGCCGTGGGTGTCGTTGAGCGCCTTGAAGTGGTCGAGGTCGATGACCAGGATCGACAGCGGCAGGTCGTGCCGCGTCGCCCGCGACCACTCGGCCGCCGCGGCCTCTTCGAAGGCACGGCGGTTGAGGGTGCCCGTCAGCACGTCTTCCCGGGCCTGGCGGTCGAGCCCGAGCCGGATCCGCTGGGTGACCATGAGGATCACCCCGGTAAAGGTCAGGTTGACGATCACCAGGCTCTGGGCGAACCACAAGGTCTGGATGATGCTGGGCTCGAACACGTCGGCGCGCGGCGGCTCGATCAGCACCGAGAACGAGCGCACCAGGGCCAAGGCGCCGTGAATCAGGTGAAGGATGCCGACCGGCCAATGGGTCAGGCGAAGCGGCCCCTTCGGCACGTCCAGCAGCATAGTGGCGGTGATCAGGGAAAACAGGGCGACGGCGAGCGAATAGCTTGCGAGGCGAATGTCGATGCGTGGCGCTACGAAGAGGAAGAACAGCACGACGATCGTCGTCAGGACGACGACGCCTATCAGCAGCACCAGCGGGAGGCGACGTCCGAGAAAGCGGGCGAAAGCGTAGGCGGCGAGGGCATGGCCGCTGATCAACGCAATGGTCGCGCCGGCATGTGTCAGGATCGGGTGCAGATGTGGTCGAGACACCCCGAGGATCGCGGCAAGCGCCGCCAGCGCCGACGAGCCTGCGAGCCAGAGCAGGGCCCGGTCGCGAAGCAGCACGCTCCAGACATAGACGATCGCCAGCGCCTGGACCGCTGCGGCGAAGCCGGCGGTGATCGCGAAGGAGCGAGGGTCGAGAAGTTCGGCGGCGGGCACGGTCAGGGTCCGTCAGTCGTCTGGACGCGGTTGCGCCCTGCAGCCTTGGCACGGTAGAGCGCCCGGTCGGCACTGGCGATGGCGGATTTGAGGTCGGGGTGCCCCCCGCTTCTGTCCGTCACGCCCACGCTGACGGTCGAGGTCACCTCGGCGCCCTCGTGATTCAGGCGCAGGCCCTCGACCGCGCGCCTGATCCGCTCGGCGGCCTGTCCGGCCGACTCGATCCCGGTCTGGGGCAGCAGGACAACGAACTCCTCGCCACCATAGCGGCAGAAGAGATCTTCGAGGCGGAGCTGACCATGCACGGTCTCTGCAAACAGCCGGAGCCAGGCGTCGCCGGCCTTGTGCCCATGCGTGTCGTTGAGCGTCTTGAAGCGGTCGAGATCGAGAATCAGGACGGAGACCGGGAGGTCGTGCCGGACCGCCCGCGACCATTCGGCATCGGCGGCACGCTCGAAGGCATTGCGGCTCAGGGCACCGGCGAGAAGATCGTAGCTCGCCTGCC
>CAXNIC010000111.1:0-13511 GCA_964201945.1 Alphaproteobacteria bacterium | reverse complement strand
TTCCAGTAGCCGGCGACGTCGACCAGGACGATCGGCTTGTCGTGCAGGCGGAGCTGCTTCCAGGTGACGATCTCGAAGGTCTCGTCCAGCGTGCCGAGGCCGCCGGGCAGGACCGCGAAGCCGTCGGAGAGGTCGGCCATCTTCTGCTTCCGCTCATGCATCGAGCCTACGACCAGCAGTTCGCTCGCGCTCTGGTGGCCGACCTCGAGCCGCATCAGGTGCTCGGGGATGATGCCGACGACCTCGCCGCCGGATGCCAGCGCCGCATCGGCAAGGATGCCCATGAGGCCGACCCTGCCGCCGCCGAAGACCAGCCGGATTTTCGCCTCGGCCAGAAGCCGGCCCATCTTCGCGGCAGCGTCGCGATGGACCTGGGCGACGCGTGCGGACGCGCTGCAATAGACGCAGAGCGAACGGATCTTCGGCATGCGCGATCCCGCGCCTATGGCTTTTTCGGCGCCGAGGGGAGCGGCGCGGTCGCCCGGAGGTAGGCGACGAGCGCCTTGCGGTCCGCGGGCGTCAGCTTGCCGGTGGTCTCGTTGACGACCTCCGCCATCTCGCCGGCGAGGACATCGCCATCCGGCTTCATGCCGGACTCCAGCATCGCCTCCAGGTCGTCCGCCGACATCTTGCCGACGCCGGACTCGTGCGAGGTGATGTTGGGGGTCCGCTCGCCGTTCTCCCCGGGATTGCCGGCGAGGTGACGCGAGAGGTCGAGCACGCCCAGCGCGTTGCGGGGCGTGTGGCATTCACCGCAATGGCCGAGCGCGGTCGCGAGGTAGTGGCCGCGCTTGACCTCGTCCGAGGCGCCGGCCGGTGCCGGCGGGGCGGCCGGCCCGTTGAAAAACAGGAATTGCCAGCCCCAGGCGGCGATCCGCCAGCCGAAAGGCGCCGACACGTCATGGGGGCGGTTGGCCTTGGCCACCGCCGGCACGCTGAAGACGTAGGCCTTGATCGCCTTGGCGTCGTCGTCGGTCATCCCGGCATAGGAGGGAAACGGGAAGGCCGGGAAGAGGTTCGTGCCGCCCTTGCCGACGCCGGCCTTCACCGCCTTAACGAAGTCGGCATCGCTCCAGCCGCCGATCCCGTTGGTCGGATGGGGCGTGATGTTGGGGCTATAGAAGACGCCGAACGGCGTCTTCAGCGCCCGTCCCCCGGCGAGAAGCGGGCCCTTGGTCGCCGGATCGGTGTGGCAGCCGGCGCAGCCCGCGGCGTGGAACAGGTACTCGCCCTTGCGGACGAGGTCCTGGGCCGAGACCGGCCCGGCGACCGCCGCCGCGAGAACGGCCGCGGCCAGCAGCTGCTTCGGATTCCTCATGCGACAGCCTCCAAATGACGACGCCCCCGCTTCCGACCATCGTCGAAAGCGGGGGCGCGTGGCAACAGCGGCGCAGGGGCTCGTCGCGCCCCGGCGCTCACATCACTGAATCGGCGAGCGGAACTTCGAGTGGCAGGCGCCGCAGGCCGGACCGAACTTCTTGAACTGGTCCTGCACGGCGTTGTTGTCGGTGCCGCCGGCGATCCGGATCATGTCGGCGCTGACGGTTTCCAGGCCCTTGGCGGACGCGTCGAACTCGGCCTTGCTCTGCCAGATCTCGACCTTCGCGTGGTTCTTGCCGCCATTCGGCACCGCCACCAGGTCGGTTCCGGCCGGGAACCAGGCGGGAATGTTCTTGGCGTGATTGTTGATGATCGTCGCCGCGGCGACCACTTTCGGGTGGTTGGCGACTTCCTTCTGGTTGGCGTTCATGACGCCCATGTTGGCGCCGATCTCCTTCATCGCCGCCACGCGCGATTCATGAACCTGCATCGGCGACTGGGCGTCCGCCTGGGGCACGAGCCCGAGCCCGGCTATCGCAAGCGCGCCTGCCAAGGCCAGGGTCAGCGTCCGAATCTTCATTGTCGTTCCTCCGGTGGTACTTTGTGTATCGGCCGCCACGGATCGTGCCCCCGCCCGAGCCGCAGCAGTTGTGATCATGCCCTGAGGGCCGCGTCCTAGGCAACGGAGGCGCGCCGGGCTAGACTTCACAAGCATTTGATTGCACAGGGGGAGACGTCGCCATGCGGCGCCTTCTGGTCGTAGCGGTGGCAACCGTCGTCGTGCTCGGCTCGCTGGCGTGGGGCGGGCTCCGCTGGTTTGGCGGCGGCGAACGCGTAGAAACAACGGCGGCGACTTCGCCCCGGCCGGCTACGACGCCGGCGGCGCAGGTCACCGTGCCGACAAGCGCGCCCGCTCCGCAGATCGCGACGGCACCCTCGACGACGGCGCAGACGCCGGCGGCTCCACCCGCCCCCTCGCCACTCCCCCCGTCACCCGCGGCCACGACGCCGCCCCAGGCCGCCGGAACGCCACCGGCTGCGGCGCCACAAGCCGCCCCCGCGGTACAGTCAGCGCCGCCTTCGCCACCGTCGGTCGTCATCCCCTCGCCGCCAAGCATCCCGACGCCGCCAGCCGCTTCGACGACGCAGAGCGCGCAGACCGCCGCACCGACACCCGTGCCCGCGCCGGCGCCGCAGGCTACGAGCCAGCCGGCCGCGCCGGCATCGACGCCGTCCGCGTCCGCGCCTCCGGCTTCGGCAAGCCCGCCGCCCGCCGTCGTTGCATCCCGGCCGGTCCCGGCGATCGCGACACCGGCCCCGCCCGCGCCATCGTCTTCGACGGTGGCCGCACCGTCCTTCGACGTCGTCCGGGTCGCGCCCAACGGCAACGCGGTGCTCGCCGGCCGCGCCGCGCCCGGCGCCCGGGTAACGGTCAGGGACGGCGACAAGGATCTCGGCACGGCGACCGCGGATGGCCGCGGCGAATGGGTTCTGCTGCCCTCGGCCCCGCTGACGCCGGGAGGCCGCACGCTGTCGCTCGGAGCGAAGCTCGGCGACGGACCGATCGTCGTTTCCGAACGCGAGGTCGTGCTGGTGGTGCCCGAGCGCCAGAGGGATATCGCAGGCCAGCCGGCAACCCAGCCGAGCCAAGCGCTCGCCCTCTCGGTGCCGCGCACGGAAGGTGCCGCGCCCTCGACCGTGCTGCAGGCGCCTCCTGCACAGCGCCCGGCCACCGTCGCCCCGACCCCGCCGGGCCAGCCGCAGAGCCAGGTCACCGTCGACGTGATCGACTACGACAAGACCGGCCGCGTGGTCTTCTCCGGAAAGGCGCAGCCCGAGGGCGACATCCGCATCTATCTCGACAACCGCCTCGTCGGCGAAGTTGCGAGCGGCAGCGAGCCTTGGAAGATGACTCCGGAAGGTGAGGTTCCGCCCGGCAACTACACGCTTCGCGCCGACCTGCTCGGCCCCGGCGGCCGAGTCGTCGCCCGGGTCGAGATGCCGTTCCAGCGCTCCGCGGTCACGCCCGACGTTCTCGCCGGCGGCTCGATCGTGGTCCAGCCCGGCCACAGCCTATGGCGGATCGCCCGGCAGACCTATGGCGGGGGCGTGCTCTACACCCTCATCTACACAGCCAACGCCGAGCAGATCCGCGATCCCGACCTGATCTATCCCGGCCAGGTCTTCCAGCTGCCGACGCAGCCGCCGAATTCGGTTCCAAATCCGGACCGGCGCGGCTAGACCACGGGTAGACGTCTCGAAGTCCCTATTCCAGCGGAGGCCCTGACCCGGTGCTGACGACCGTGCTCGTGCCGATCGCCCCCGAGGGGCGCATCTTCGTCGCCATCGGCGTAGTGGTGGCGCTCGCTCTCCTCTGGCTCGGGCCATGGACCGGGGCGCTCGGCATCGCGCTGGCGCTCTGGGTCGTCTATTTCTTCCGCGATCCGCCGCGCACCGTGCCGACCCGCGACGGCCTGGTCGTCAGCCCCGCCGACGGCATCGTCAGCATGATCACCGAGGCGGTACCGCCGGCCGAACTCGGCCTCGGTGCCGATGCGCTGACCCGGGTCAGCGTCTTCCTGAACGTCTTCGACGTTCACATCAACCGCTCGCCCGTCGCCGGCACGATCGAGCGCATCGCCTATCATCCCGGCAAGTTCCTGAACGCCTCGCTCGACAAGGCCAGCGTCGACAACGAGCGCAACAGCCTTTGCCTCGTGCTCGCGGATGGCCGCCGGATCGGCGTCGTGCAGATCGCCGGCCTGGTCGCACGCCGCATCATCTGCCGGGTCCGTGAGGGCCAGCGCCTCGGCACCGGCGAACGCTTCGGCCTGATCCGCTTCGGCAGCCGCACCGACCTCTTCCTGCCGAAGGGCGTATCGCCGCTGGTCGCGGTCGGCCAGCGCATGATCGGCGGCGAAACCGTCATGGCGGATCTCGCCTCGACAGAGGGGCCACGGAGAGGGGAGACGCAATGATCCTTCGCCGCCGCCCGCCCCGGCTCAAAGGCCTGTCGCTCAACCACCTGCTGCCGAACCTGCTGACGGTGCTGGCGCTCTGCTCCGGCCTGACCGGAGTCCGCTTCGCCCTGCTCGAGCAATGGCAGGCCGCCGTCGCCGCGATCATGGTTGCCGGCGTGCTCGACGGACTCGACGGCCGGCTCGCGCGCCTGCTCGGCGGCGGCAGCAAGTTCGGCGCCGAGCTCGACTCGCTCTCCGACTTCCTGAGCTTCGGCGCTGCCCCGGCCGTGATCATCTACACATGGTCGAGCCACGACCTCGGCGGCATCGGCTGGACCGCGGCACTGTTCCTCGCGGTCTGCTGCGCGCTTCGCCTCGCCCGCTTCAACACGGCGCTCGAGGATCCGGACAAGCCGGCCTTCGCCTACAACTACTTCGTCGGCGTCCCGGCCCCTGCCGGCGGCGCCCTCGCGCTCCTGCCGATGATGATCTCCTTCGAATGGGAGAGCGGCCCCTTCCGCGAGCCGATCCTGACCAGCCTGTGGATGGTGACCATCGGCCTGCTGATGGTCAGCCGCTTCCCGACCTTCGCCTTCAAGAAGGTAAAAATACCGCATGCCTATGTGCTGCCGACCCTGGTCGGCGCAGCGCTGCTGGCGGCAGCCCTGTTCAGCGCCCCCTGGCTGACGCTGATCGCGCTCGGCGTCATCTACCTGTCGATGTTCCCCTTCAGCTACCGCTCGTTCCGCCGCCTGACGGCGGAGGCGCAGCGGATCGCCGGCGTCGCTCCGCCGGAGGAGACGCCGCCGGCGCCTTAAAGATGCTGGATGCCCGGCTACGGCGATCGATCGACCCCCTGCTCGACCGGCTGGGGCGACAGCTGGCCGCCAGAGGAATCGGAGCCAACGAGGTCACGCTTCTGGGTTTCGCAATCGGACTCGGCTCCGTGCCGGCACTCGCCGCCGGCGCCTACGGCCTCGCGCTTGCCCTGATACTCACCGGACGCCTTCTCGACGGCATCGACGGCGCGGTCGCCCGCGCCTCGGCGCCGACCGATTTCGGCGGCTTCCTCGACATCGTCTGCGACTTCATCGTCTACGCCGCCGTGCCCTTCGGGTTCGCCCTCTCGGATCCCGAGAACGCGCTCGCCGCGGCCTTCCTCGCCGTCAGCTTCATGGGCACCGGCTCATCGTTCCTGGCCTATGCGGTGCTGGCGGCGAAACGCGGCGTGACCACGGAGATCCGCGGCCGGAAGGCGTTCTACTATCTCGGCGGCCTGACCGAGGGCTTCGAGACAATTCTCTGCTTCGCGCTGATGTGCCTGATGCCCTCGGCCTTCGTCCCGATCGCCTGGGTCTTCGGAGCGATGTGCTGGGTCACCACGCTGACCCGTGTCCTGGCCGCGCGCGACGCCTTCGGCTCGGACTGAGCGGACGCGCCCGCTCTATTCCGCCGCCTTCAGCTTCGGCCGCGGATCGGGGAGGACGGCGGCCTCCGTCTTCCCACGCCAGCGCCGCATCGACGCCCCGAGATTGGCCTTCCACATCAGCGCCGACGGCGTGACGATCAAGGTCAGCACGGTGGCGAAGGTCAGCCCGAAGACGATGGCGGTCGCGATCTGCGTCCACCACTGCGTCGAAGGAGCGCCGATCGAGACGTGACGCGCGGGGATGTCGATGTTGAGCTGGAACATCAGCGGCAGGAGACCGAGGACCGCCGTCGTCGCCGTCAGCACCACCGGACGGAGGCGCTGGGCCCCAGTGCGGATCAGGGCCTCCCGCACCGTCGGCACCTTGTCCTTCAGCCGGTCGTAGGTGTCGATTAGGATGATGTTGTTGTTGACGATGATGCCGGCGAGCGCGATCACGCCGATGCCGCCCATGACGATGCCGAAGGCCTGGCCGGTAGCAAGCAGTCCTAAGAACACGCCGATGGTCGACATGATGACCGCCGACAGGATCAGCAGCGTCGAATAGAAGCTGTTGAACTGGGCGAGCAGAATGACGGCGATGAGGAACAGCGCCGCCAGAAAGGCCCGCGACAGGAAGGTGGCTGCCTGCTTCTGCTCCTTGTCCTCGCCCTTGAAGCGGACGGTGACGGCAGGGTTGATGCCGGCCCCGTCCATCCAGGCGCGGATCTCGCGAACCTTGTCGTCGGCGAGCACGCCCGGCGCGATGTCCGATTTCACATGCATCACCCGTCGGCCGTCGATCCGGTTGACCTTGGTGGTCAGCGGCGCGGCGGTACGGATGACGAAGTTCCCCATCGGCACCAGGCCCGCCTCGGTCTGGATGCGGATGTCGTCGAGCTGGCCGACGGAGCGGTCGCTCTCCGGATAGCGGACGACGATGTCGACCTGCTTGTCGGCGTCGTTCGGGCGGTAGTCGGTGAGTTTGAGGCCGCGGGTGACCAGCTGGATGTAGTTGCCGACGAGGCTGACGTCGATGCCGAACTTGGCTGCCTGCGCACGATCGACGGCGACCCGCCATTCGATCCCCGGCACGGGACGCGAATCCTCGACATTGGCGAGGCCGGTCATGGATTCGAGATGCGCCTTCACCTTGGCGACCTCGGCCGGCAGCAGCTCGGGCTCGCGGGACGAGAACTCGATCTGGATCGGCTTGCCGGCGCCCGGTCCCTTGCGCTCATCCGCGGGCTCGACCCAGATGCCGGCAAGATCGGCCGTGCGCTTGACCACCTCGGCGGTGATCTCCTGCGCCGAGCGCCGGGTGCCCCAGTCCTTGTATTCGAGCGTGATCACGGCGACCACGTCCTCGGCGACTTCCTGGCCGCCCTGGCTGCGGGATCCCACCTGGGTATAGACCGACCTGAACTCGCCGATCGGCAGGATGCGGTTCTCGACCTCGATGGCGAGCGCGAGCTTCTCCTGGATCGAGAGATTGCCGCGCGCATGGACCAGCACGCGCGAGCGCTCCGCCTCGATCTTCGGGAAGAACTCGACGCCACGCCCCTTTGCCGCGTAGAGCACCTGCACGCCGATCAGCAGCGCGATCGCGAGCAGAAGCACCTTGCCCGGATGATCGAGCGCCTTGGAGAGGACACGGACGTAGAGCCCGGTCGACCCCTTCAGCTCCTCGACCTTGAAGTGGGTGTCGACGTCATGGTGACTGCCGCCGCCCGCAGCCGCGGTGCGGCGGCCGACCGCTGACGCCAGCGCCGGAATGAACAGGAGCGCCATCACCAGCGAGGCGGCGAGCAGAGCGATCACCGTCACCGGCAGATACTTCATGAACTGCCCGACGACGCCGGGCCAGAACAGCAGAGGCATGAAGACGACGATCTTGGTCAGCGTCGAGCCGATGATCGGCGGCGCCATGCGCTTGGCGGCGGCGAGATAGGCTTCCTGGCGCTCGTAGCCCTCGGCCATCAGCTTGTCGGCGTATTCGTTCAGCCCGATGGCGTCGTCGACCAGCATGCCGACGGCGAGGATCAGCCCGAACAGCACCACGACGTTGATGGTAAAGCCGAGCCCCGCCAGCACAAGAATGCCGAGCAGGAACGATCCCGGGATGGCGACGCCGACCAGGAGGCCCGAGCTGAGGCCGAGCACGCCGACGACCACGACCATCACCAGGATGACGCCGGAGACGGCGACGTTGGTGAGATCGGCCAGCATCACCTTGATGTTCGTCGACTGGTCGTTCGAATAGGTGACGGTGACCGCTTCCGGCCAGCGCGCGCGCTCGCCCTCGACGATCTGCTTCACGCCCTCGATGGTGTGGATGATGTTCTGGCCGACGCGCTTGGAGACCTCGATGGCGACGGCCGGCTGCCCGTTCATGCGGGCGACCGACTCCCGGTCCTTGAAGCCGCGGCGCACCTCGGCCAGGTCGGCGATGCGGACGACCGCGTCGCCCTTGACCTTGACCGGCATCGCCAGGATGTCGGGGATGTTCTCGAAGACGCCCGGAACCTTGATGGCGAAGCGGCCGTGCCCGACATCGACCGAGCCGGCCGGCACCAGGCGGTTCGAGCGGGTGAGAGCACCGATGATCTGGACGGCGTCGAGGCCGTAGCTCTCCATCCGCATCGGGTCGATGACGACCTCGACCGTCTCGTCGCGGTTGCCGGCGACCTCGGCCCGCAGCACCGCCGGGTTCGCCTCGATCCGCTCCTTCAGGTCGCGCGCCAGCTTGATGAGCGTGCGCTCGGGCGCCGAGCCCGAGAGAGTCACGACCAGCACGGGAAACTCGCTGATCGCGACCTCGTTGATCACCGGCTCCTTCGCGGTCGGCGGCAGGTCCGGCTTGGCGAGGTCGGCCTTTCGGCGCACGTCGGCCATCGCCTTGGTCGAATTGAACCCGGCCTCGAACTCCATGACGACGTTGGCGCCGCCTTCGTAGGCGCTGGAACGCATCTCCTTGATGCCTTCGATCGAGCGGAGCTGGGTCTCGAAAGGACGTACCAGCAGGCGCTCCGCATCCTCCGGCGAGATGCCGTCGAGGGTGAGCGCCACGTAGATGATCGGGATCTTCACGTCGGGATCGCTCTCCTTCGGGATGTCCCGGAAGGTGATGAGCCCGACGATCAGGATGAGGACGAGCGCGGCCAGCGTCGTCCGCTTGTTGAAGAGCGCGAGCTCGATCAGACGGTTCACAACTTGGCTCCCGCGGCCTCGAACGGCTGCGGGGCGACCCGCTCGCCGTCCTTGACGAACTCCTGGCCGACCGCGATCACGCGCGCCGTCGCCGGCAGGCCGGCCAGCCACACGCGCTCGGAATCGCCGGCGATCACCTGGGCCTGGACGAAGGCGACCTTGTCGCCCGCGACCACCAGCTTGACGCCGATGCGACCGAGGTCGTCGAGGGTCAGAACCGAGGGCGGCAGCGCATGCGCGGAGGTCTGGGCGACCGGCAGGCGGAGCTCGGCGGTGACTCCTTCGACGATGCGGGCATCGGGGTTGGCGACTTCCAGCTCGACCTTGAAGGTGCGGGTGGCGGCATCGCTGACCGCGCCGACATAACGGACGACACCCTCGACGACCCCGCCGGTCACCAGGCGTGCCGAGCCGATCTGGCCGACGCGGATCTGGCCGACCTCGCGCTCGGAGATCTGGGCCATCACGACTGCCGGGGAAAGATCGACCACGACCGCGATCGGGTTGCCGTCCTTCACATAGTCGCCGACCTCGACGACGCGCTGGTCGAGCACGCCATCGAAGGGGGCGCGGATCTGGGTGCGCTGGACGTCGAGATCGATGCGGGCGAGGAGAGCCTTGGAGGACTCCAGTGCCGCCTTGGATTCGGCATGCTTGAATTCGGGCCTGAAGCCCTTCTCGGTGAGCTGGCGGCCGGCTTCGAAGTCCATCTGGCGATGGCGCACCAGCGCCTGAGCCTCGTCCAGGCGTGCCTGGCGATCATCGACCGCGAGCTTGACGATGATCTGGCCTTTCTTCACCCGTGCGCCACGCTCGGCTCCGATCTCGACCACCCGGCCGATGGTCTCGGCCTTGATCTCGACCTTGCGCGAAGCGGCCGTCCGGCCCTGCACGACGATCTCGATCGGCTTCGACTCGGCCTTGATCTCGAGCACCCTGACCTTGGTCAATGGAGCCGCAGTCGTCACAGGCGCAGGCGCGGCATCGGCGTCGCGATGGCCGATCATGCCGCTCGCCATCCAGCCCGCGACGCCGGCGACGACGGCCAGCGAAAACCACCAGGAAGAGATACGCATGAGCTTGTTTCCTACTCGGCCGCGTCCTGGCGTCCGGCCTGGAGGCCGGCGAGGAACGCATCACGGTTGTCGCGAAGGTAGTCGTGGAAGGCGCGGTAGACGGCGAGGCCGACCCCGCGAACGAAGACGTGACCGGGCACCTCATCGGCGCAGGCGGCGTTCTTCATCTTGGATTCGATGTGGTCGAGGCACCCTTGATAGAGCGCGATATGGGCGTCGATCTGACGCTGGACCCGATGGACCGGCATCAGATGGGCGAAGAACATCAGGAAGAGGAACTCCGAACGGATATCGTCGGGGACGGCGATCCCGGTCGCGAGGTCGGTCAGCGCGTCGGCGAGCGCCCGCCGGCCGGCTTGAGTCAGCGCATAGACCCGCTTGTCCGGCTTGCCCGCCTGGGCCTCGTCGCGGCCGGTGATCAGCCCGTCGGCCGCCAACCTCGCCAGCGCCGGATAGATCGAGCCGAAGCCCGCTTTATAGAAATGGCTGAACGGCCCGTCCTCGGCCTGCTTCTTGATCTCATAGCCGGTGGCGTCGCCGAGGCTGAGCACACCTAGACAGAATGTCCGAACATCCATAGGTTTTCCGATCCGATATATATCGAGAGATCATATATCGGGCGGATATATACATCCATGCTGCCCTGCAATCAAGAACGCCGCGCGATGATCAGGTGTATGCGGCTGCCCAGGCGGTAGCCCTCCCCCTCGCGATAGGGCTCCAGGCGGCGGACCACCTCGGCTTCGAGCGTAGCCCGGGTTGCCGCGTCCAATGCGGTGATCCGGCCGCCGGAGGTCATGTCCAGCGGTGCCTGCCAGAACGGCTCGCCGGCCTTGGCGTGGCGTTCGAAGGTGAGGGCCGTCTCGGCGTAATCCTTGAAGCCGGCGGCGAGGAAGTCGGCCTTCAAAGCCCCCGGCTCGGCGTGACGGAAAGGGTCGCGCTGGCGCGGGTCAGGTCCCAGCACGGCCTCGACGGCGCCACGGGTGACCTGGAACATCGGATTGTCGGCGAGCGGACCCCAGACCAGGAAGGCGGCGCGACCGCCCGGCACCAGGACACGATGGGCCTCGGCCAGCGCGACGCGCGGCTCGGGGAAGAACATGATGCCGAAGCGGCAGGCGACGAGGTCGAAGCTGCCATCGGCGAAGGCGAGGCGCTGGGCATCCTGAACGGCGAAGCCGGCCTCGAGGCCGCGGTCGCGAAAGCGCCTGACCGCCCCCTTCAGCATCGCCGGCACGAGATCGCTCAAGACCAGGCGGCCGCCCGGCTGGATCGCCTTGTGCAGGGTGAGACCCGGCTCGCCGATGCCCGAGGCGAGGTCGAGGACACGGTCGCCCGCCCTGGCGCCGGCGGCCTCGACCAGCGGCTGGTTGAAGCGCTCGGCCATCCGCTCCAGCCGGTCGGCCCAGCGGTCCCAGGCCGTCGCCTGATCGGTCCAGGCGGCGCTCTGCTCGGCGACCGAACCTGGACCCGCCGGCTCAGCCATGGCCGGCGGTGATGGCGACGCCTTCGATCAGCCGCTGCGTCAGAAGCGCGCTCTGGCCATCGGAGCTGCAGGGCGCCTTGGGATCGCGGGCAAGCGCCGCGAGTTCGACCGCCGCCTCGACGAAGACCGAGACCTGGGCCAGCGACGCATAGCGCCCCTCGCCGGCCGCCATCAGCCGCTGGTAGCCCTCATACTCCGGATGCTTGGCGAAGCGCTCGATGGTGAGGCGGCTCGAATCCTCGCGGACCGAGATGCGGCCGAGACGGCCGATCGCCTCCGCCTCGATCACCAGCTGGGCGCGGAAGCCGGTCACCTGCAGGATGCCGTAGGCGCCTGAGGGGAAGCCGAACATCGCCGCGACCGCCGGCTCGTTGGTCTCGGTGAGCTGCGGCAGCGCCATCGAGGTGATCGACTGCGGATCGCCGACCAGGTAGCGCATCAGGTCGAGGGCGTGGCTGCCGATCGAGTAGAGCCGGTTGGGCGCGGCGATGCGGAGGCAGACGAGGTCGCCGATGGTGCCGTTGTGAATCAACTCGCGCACCCGCCGCCACAGCGGCAGCCAGCGCCGATTGTAGGTCACCACCAGCGGCACGCCCCGCGCTACCGCGGCCTTGACCATCGCCTCGGCATCGCCGAGCGCGGTCGCCAGCGGCTTCTCGCACCAGATAGCCTTCACCGACGGACAAGCGAGTGCCACCTCGAGGTCGGCGCGGTGGCGGTTGGCCGGCGTGCAGATGCTGACCACGTCGGGCCGGATCGCCCCCAGCATGGTGGCGGCGTCCGGATAGATCGGCACGTCCGGGCAGCGGACCCGGTAGCGCTCGGCGTTGGCGGGATCGGGATCGGCGGCGCCGATGATGCGGAAGCGGTCGGCGAGATAGAGATAGGCGCCAGTGTGGCTCCAGGGCGCCTGGCGCCCCGGCTCCTCGTCGAAGCGGGAGCCGGCCTTGCCGAGGCCGATGACGGCGGCGGTGAGGGGTTCGGTCATGCGGATGCTTCCAGCAGCAGACGGCGAGACTTGCCCCCCACCCTAACCCTCCCCCACGCGCCGCGGGGGGAGGGAATGGAAATCGGATCCCCTCCCCCCGTCGTGGGGGAGGGATAGGGTGGGGGGCTCGTCCGATCTACGATTAGCCCTTGAAAGCTACGAATTCCTGGCGCTGCTTGCCGAGGCCCTCGATGCCGAGGACGACGACGTCGCCCGGCTTCAGGAAGACAGGGTTCGGCTTCACGCCGCCACCGACGCCGGCCGGCGTTCCGGTCGCGATCACGTCGCCCGGCATCAGCGTGAAGAATTCGCTGAGGTAGCTGACCAGGAAGGCGCAGTCGAAGATCATGTCCTTGGTATTGCCGTTCTGGTAGCGCTTGCCGTTGACCTCGAGCCAGATCGGCAGGGTCTGCGGATCCTTGATCTCGTCGGTGGTCACCAGCCACGGCCCGAGCGGGCCGAAGCCGTCATTGGCCTTGCCCTTCTGCCATTGGCCGTTCCGCTTGTGCTGCCACTCGCGCTCGGAGACGTCGTTGCAGATGGTGTAGCCAGCAACGTAGTCGAGGGCGCTCTCCTTGCTGACCAGGCGCGCCGGGCGGCCGATGACGATGGCGAGCTCGGCCTCCCAGTCGGTCTTCTGCGAGCCCTTCGGGATCATGATCGGGTCGTT
The DNA here is from genome assembly GCA_964201945.1 of Alphaproteobacteria bacterium. Lineage (GTDB taxonomy): Bacteria > Pseudomonadota > Alphaproteobacteria > SHVZ01 > SHVZ01 > SHVZ01. The sequence continues at coordinate 393 of CAXNIC010000111.1, read as the reverse complement.
CGGCCCGCCGATCGAGGTGTCGAACTTGTTGAACAGGATCGGCTCGCTCGGGATCGGGATCGGGTTCGTGCTCTCGGCGATGTGATCGCGGTAGTTGGCGCCGATGCAGAGGTACTTGCCGATGCGACCGACCGGGGCGCCGAGCCGGGGATTGCCCGAGACCAGCGGCAGGCTCTTGGGATCGAGCGCCTTGATGCGGGCAAGGCCCTGGGGCGTCAGCACGTCGCCGGCGATATCAGGCACATGGGCCGAGAGATCGCGGAGCTTGCCGTCGGCATCGATCAGGCCGGGCGTCTCGGCGCCCTTTGCGCCGTAGCGGACGAGCTTCATCGCCTTGGTTTCCTTTGCGAAATTCTGGGGTGCCGATAGTATGGCGCAAAGGGCGGCGCTGCC
>CAXNIC010000110.1:0-13615 GCA_964201945.1 Alphaproteobacteria bacterium | reverse complement strand
TCGCTCGCGACACCGACAACGTCCGCACGATCTCCTTGATCGGCCGCTGCTGCTCGAAATAGGCCCGTCGTATCTCGCCGATCTTGTCCACGCCGACCATCCCCCGACACCCTTCCCGGCAAAAGGAAGGGACGCTGACACACAGCGTGAGAGGGGGTCAGACTTGGACGCGAAAACCGCCCCTCAGGGGGTCACTATTGCGCGCGATTTTACAAGGGAGTGGAGCAACGCTAACTCTCGCCGCACAGTCTCCCCAGCGACTATCTTGACCCTGCGGTCTCGGAACTCGGCAACATCGGTCGAGGTCAGACGACGAATCAGCACGGACCCGAGCGGATCACGCGCAAGGCACGTCAGCCGAATCCGCTCGATCTCTCCGCCCTTCTTTTGGGGGGAGACTTCGGCTGCATAGCGCTTGGCAAGATCACCCAGGGTCAAGTTGCGGCTAGCTGTGGCGTTGATCGGGGCTGCTGCCGCTAGCTTCGCCTCTTGCGCCACTGCCCAGCGCCGCGCCTCCACGCGAGACGGGAAGGTGCGCGATACGGCCGTCTGGCCTGCCCGCCTTACTTGGGCCTGCCATCGGCCGTTTCGCTTTCGGAGAGATGCCATTTGGGTGCTCGCTGTGACACTTCGTGTGACAGCTCGCACTTCGTCCCGGGCGGGAGTTACTCAGTAGGCGGATAACCCCTTGAAAGATCGCTGCTTCTTGGGAGCAGGATCATTGGGCGTTTGCCAATGGACCCTGCCGTGTGAAAGCAGTGCTCTCCCGCTGAGCTACGCGCCCGGACCCGAGGGATCAGGCGTCCGTATAGGAGGGGCGGCCCGGGACGTCAACCGGGGACCCGCCCGGGCGCCGCGCCCTCAGCGGCGGTGATCCGGCGGAAATGAACTCACGGATAAGTGATCCGGCCCTTAACTGCGGTCGTTCTACGACACTCGGCTTTTTAGGGGTATTGACGGGAAATGCGGCGGCCGGGTGCACGAAATCGAGTGGGGCGGCGGGAGATTCCCGCCGGTCCGCACGCATGAGCGGGGATGTCCCGGCGAAAAGGGCGGACGGCCGGCCGGCGCCCGATCTGGCGCGCCAGGAGAGCCGCAGCTTCGCCGTCATCGCCCTCACCTTCGTCGTCCTGCTGCTGGTCGCGCTCGCCGCCAGCGGGATGGCGCTGGAGATCGTGAACGCGACCCGCGCCTATGCCACCGGCGAGGGGCGCTACTCCAAGGCGCAGAAGATCGCGGTGCTGAATCTTCATCGCTATGCCGCTTCCGGCCTCGCATCCGACTATCAGGCCTTCCTCGACGCGATCGTCATTCCGCGTGGCGACCGGATGGCCCGGGTCGCGCTGGAGCAGAGCCCGGCCGACACTGCCGCGGCCGCGGCGGGATTTCTCCAGGGAGAAAACCATCCCGACGACATCGACGGGATGATCCGGCTGTTCCAGTGGTTCTCCTGGTGGCAGCCCTTCGCCGCAGCCGTCGAGGATTGGCGGGAGGGCGACCGGCTGGTGGAGGAGCTGCTGGCTCAGGGAGCGCGCCTCGACCAGGCCATCGCCACCGGCCGGCTGGATCTTGCGAGCCGCGACGCGCTGCTGAGAGAGATCGACCGCGTCGATCATCGCCTGACGGAGCTCGAGAACACGTTCTCGACCCATATGGGCGAAGCGGCGCGCGGCGCGACAGCGCTGGTGGTCCTCGGTCTCGGCGGGACCACCATCGTGCTCTGGGCAATCGGCATGGGCTTCGCCTACCGCCTGCTGCGTCGCCAGCTCGCTCTCGACCGCCAACTCGGCTCGAGCGAGCGGCGGTTCCGCGACTACGCCGACGTCGCCTCCGACTGGTACTGGGAAACGGACGCCGGCCACCGCATCACCTATCTCTCCGAGCGCTTCTTCGCGGCGACCGGGATCGCCGCCGGCGACGCGCTCGACCGGCAGGCGGACGACTTCATCCAGGTCTATGCCGTCAACGGCGACGGCCTCGACTACCCGGCGGCGCTGCGCGAGCACCGGCCGTTCCGGGGCCTCAGGATCCGATCCGTCAGGACGGACGGCTCCACCGGCTACTGGTCGCTCGCCGGCAAGCCGCATTTCGACGATGCCGGCCGCTTCCTCGGATATCGCGGGGTCGGCACCGACATCACCACGGCGGTCAACGATGCGCTGACCTTGCGCGAGGCCAAGACCCGCGCCGAGGAAGCCAACCGCGCCAAGTCGGAGTTCCTCGCCAATATGAGCCACGAGCTGCGCACGCCGCTCAACGCCATCCTGGGATTCTCCGAGGTCATCGCCGGCCGGCTGTTCGGCGGCCAGGCGATCGACCGCTATGCCGATTATGCCTCCAACATCAATGTTTCCGGCAGGCACCTGCTGTCGATCATCGACGACATCCTCGATCTTTCGAAGATCGAGGCAGGCTATGCCGAGCTGGTCGAGAACGACGTCGAGCTCGACGAGGTGGTCCAGGCGGCGCGGACGCTGTTCGGCGAACGCTTCGAGCGCTCGGGCCTCGAACTCCGCATCAAGATTCCCGGGCCGACGATCCGCCTCAGGGCCGACGAGCGGAAGCTGACCCAGACCATCGTCAACTTGCTGTCGAACGCGCTCAAGTTCACGCCTCCCGGAGGCAACGTCACTCTCGCCGCCGTTGCCGAAGCCGACGGCGGGCTCGCCATATCGGTCAGCGACACCGGCATCGGCATCGCGCCCGAGCTGATCGAGACCGCGCTCTCGCCCTTCGGCCAGATCGAGTCGACCTTCAGCCGCCAGCATCACGGCACCGGCCTCGGCCTCTCGCTCGCCAAGTCGCTGATCGAGCTTCACGGCGGCACGCTCGCGCTGGAGAGCGTGCTCGGGGCCGGTACGGTCGTCACCGTCCGGCTGCCGAAAGAGCGCGTCGCCGGGGACCGTCTCGCCGCCGACTAGCCGGCTCACATCCGGGACTGAGCGGCGAGGCGTTCCAAGACCGCCGGCAGCGCGTCGAACCGATCGACCAGGGCCGCCGCCGGAAGCGAAGCGAGCGGCGCCCGCGCATAACCGTACGTCACCAGCACGCAGGAGACACCCGCCGCACTCGCCGTGGCGGCATCGTGCTCGTTGTCGCCGACCATTACCGAGGAGCCGGCATCGGCCCCGAGGCGCTGGATCGCCGCCCTGAGCGGTGCGGGGTCCGGCTTCCTGACGGGCAGGCTGTCGCCGCCGACCACCGCGCCGAAGAAGTCGTGGAGGCCGAGCGCGCGCAGCACGGCGTGGGTGACGCGCTCGGCCTTGTTGGTGCAGACGGCGAGACGCCGGCCCTCGTCCTTCAGCTGCTTCAGTGTCGCCGGCACCCCGGGATAGGGCCGGGTCAGCATCGCGGGCTCGGCCTCGTAGATCGCAAGGAAACGATCGGTGGCGGAGCGGCGTTGAGTCTCCGTCGATCCGCCCGTGGCCTCCAGGCCACGCTCCACCAGCTTGGCGACGCCGTCGCCGACGAATCCCCGCACGCGATCGAGGCCGATCTCCGATCGGCCATATTCCGCGAGCACGATATTGAGCAGGCGGGCCAAGTCCGGGCCGCTGTCGATCAGCGTCCCGTCCAGGTCGAACACCACCGCCCGCGGCCACCCCATGGCAGGAACCCCTACACTCGATTACAAAACATGACTTTGTGTGGAGGGCGTTGCTATGGCAAGGAAGCGCGGTAATTTCCTAAAAAACTATCGATCCAACCCATGAACGCTCCGACACGATCGCTTGCCATCGTCATCCTTGCCGCCGGCAAGGGCACGAGGATGAAGTCCGAGCGATCGAAGGTTCTCCATCCGATTGCCGGGTTTCCCCTCATTTCGCATGTCCTGCAGGCGGCGCAGTCGCTCAAGCCGGCGCGCCTGCTGGTGGTCGTAGGCCCCGACGGCGAAGCGGTTACGCGCGCGGTGCACCCCGTCCCGACCGCGATCCAGCACGAGCGTCTGGGCACCGGCGACGCGGTCAAGGCGGCTCGCCCCGCGCTGAAGGGCTTCACCGGCGACGTGCTGGTGATCTATGGCGATTCGCCGTTCCTGACGCCGGCGACCCTGAAGAAGATGATCCGCCGCCGGCGTTCGGGGGCGAAGCCTCCTGCCGTCGTCGTGCTGGGATTTCGCCCGCCCGACCCTGCCCGCTACGGACGGCTGGTGCTTGGGCGCGACGGCGGGCTGGAGCGCATCGTCGAGTGGCTGGAAGCGAGCCCGGAAGAACGCGCGATCGGCCTTTGCAACTCCGGCGTCATGGTCGTCGACGGCAAGCGGCTGTCCGGCTTCCTCGACAGGCTGAGCAACGACAATGCCAAGGGCGAGTACTATCTGACCGACCTGGTCGGCATCGCCCGCGGCCGCGGCCTTTCCGCCGCCGTGATCGAGGCGCCCGCCGACGAACTCCTCGGCATCGATAGCCGCGAGGGCCTCGCCCAGGCGGAAGCCCTGATGCAGTCGCGGCTGCGGGCCAAGGCCATGGACGAAGGCGCGACGCTGGTCGCACCCGAGACGGTCTTCCTCGCTGCCGACACCAGGCTCGGCCGCGACGTGACGGTTTATCCCCATGTTGTCTTCGGTCCGGGCGTGACGGTCGGCGACAACACCGAGATCCGCTCCTTCAGCCATCTCGAAGGCGCCGTGATCGGCGAGGCCGCACTAATCGGCCCCTTCGCGCGGCTCCGGCCGGGAACGCGCATCGGCGCTGGCGCCCATATCGGCAACTTCGTCGAGCTCAAGGCGACCTCGCTCGGTGCCGGGGCGAAGGCCAACCACCTGGCGTATCTCGGCGATGCGTCGGTCGGCGCCAAGGCCAACATCGGCGCCGGGACCATCACCTGCAACTATGACGGCGTCATCAAGTCGCGGACGGAGGTCGGGGCCGGTGCCTTCACCGGCTCCAACTCGACGCTGGTCGCGCCGGTCCGGCTGGGGGCCGGCGCCTATGTGACCGCCGGCAGCGTCATCACCGAGGACGTCGAGTCCGATGCGATGGCCTTCGGCCGCTCGCGCCAGGTGGCGAAGCCCGGCCGTGCCCGCGCTTTCCGAGCCGCTCGTCTCGCCGCCAAGGAATCGAAGAAAGACTAGCCTGCATGTGCGGAATCATCGGCATTCTCGGCAAGGCCCCGGTCGCCGGGCGCATCCTCGACGCGCTGAAGCGGCTCGAATACCGGGGATATGATTCTGCCGGCATCGCCACCATCGCCGACGGTGAGTTGGAGCGGCGGCGCGCGTCGGGCAAGCTGGTCAACCTGCAGACGCTGCTGGCCGACGATCCGCTCCCGGGAGACATCGGTATCGGCCATACCCGCTGGGCAACCCACGGGCCGCCCACCGAGAAGAACGCGCACCCGCACGCGACTGAGCGCGTCGCCGTCGTCCACAACGGCATCATCGAGAATTTCGCTGAGCTTCGCCAGGAACTGGTCGGGCTCGGCCGCGTCTTCCAGAGCGACACCGACACGGAGGTCATCGCCCATCTCCTCACCCGCCTTCTCGACGAGGGTCACGACGCCGAGGCGGCGATGGGCATGGCGATGAAGCGCCTCGACGGCGCCTTCGCCTTCTGCGCGCTGGTGAAGGACCGGCCCGACATCCTGCTGGTCGCTCGCCAGGGATCGGCGCTGGCGATCGGGCTCGGCGACGGGGAGAGCTTCATCGGCTCCGACGCCGTCGGCCTGGCGCCGCTCACCCGCCGCGTCGTCTATCTGAAGGAAGGCGACTGGGCGGTGGTCCGTCGCGACGGCGTCACCATCCGCAACCGCGAAGGCGCGCTGGTCGAACGCGCGGTCACCCAGGCCGAGGTCTCGGATGCCGAGGTCGGCAAGGGCAACTATCGGCACTTCATGGAGAAGGAGATCCATGAGCAGCCGGAAGTGATCGGCGCCACGCTGGGGTATTACTACAACCCGATCCGCCGCCGGATCGTGCTGCCGCCGCTGCCCTTCCGCATTGCCGGCGTTCCCCGCATCACCATCATTGCCGCCGGTACGTCGTTCTATGCCGGGATGCTGGCGAAATACTGGCTCGAACGCATCGCGCGGCTCTCGGTCGAAGTCGACATCGCGTCCGAGTTCCGCTACCGCCAGCCGGAGATGTCGCCGGGCGGTGTCGCCCTCTTCATCTCTCAGTCGGGCGAAACCCTGGATACGCTCGAGGCGCTGCGCTACGCCCGTTCCAAGGGCCAGGTCATCGTCAGCCTGGTCAACGTGCCTGACAGCTCGATGGCGCGCGAGGCTGATCTCTGTCTTCGGACATATGCCGGGCCCGAGATCGGCGTCGCCTCGACCAAGGCCTTCACCACCCAGCTGGCCGTGCTGGCCTGCCTCACGCTTCATCTCGCCCGCGAGCACGGCAAGCTCGATGCCGAGGAAATGGCTCGCTATGCCGAGCAGCTCATTCACCTGCCGGCGCTGGCCGCGGAAACGCTCGAGCTCGCCGACGACATGCGCGCCATCGCCGAGGAGATCGCGCCCTGCCGCGATGTGCTCTATCTCGGCCGCGGCGCCTCGTACCCGATCGCGATGGAAGGGGCGCTGAAGCTCAAGGAGATCTCCTACATCCATGCCGAAGGCTATGCCGCCGGCGAGATGAAGCACGGGCCGATCGCGCTGATCACCGACGGCGTGCCGGTGATCGTGATCGCACCGTCGGACGAGCTGTTCCACAAGACCGTCTCGAACCTTCAGGAAGTGCTGGCCCGAGGCGGCCGCGCCATCGTGCTGACCGACACCGAGGGCGCAGCGAAGCTGAAGGGCATCAAGGCCCGCATCTTCACCGTGCCCAAGGCCGAGCCGCTGGTGGCGCCGATCCTCTTCACCATCCCGATCCAGCTGATGGCCTACTACGTCGCCGTCGCGCGCGGCAACGACGTCGACCAGCCGCGCAACCTCGCCAAGTCGGTGACGGTGGAGTAGCGATTCCCGTACTGCCGGCGCGGTTGACCGGCTGCGGGGTCCGGGCGTCAAATGCGGCCTCCTCCCTTAGGAGTGCTGCCATGCAAGCCAAAGCCCCGGCGCCGGCGCTGAAGGACACCAAGCTGCTGCGCGACCAGGCCTATGTCGACGGCGCCTGGCGCAGGTCGGACTCGGGCGCCACTTTCGCCGTCACCAACCCAGCCACCGGCCAGACCATCGCCGAGGTCCAGGACCTGGGCGTCAAGGAAACGCGGGCCGCGATCGAGGCGGCGAACGCCGCCTGGGGGCCTTGGCGGAAGAAGCTCGCCAAGGAGCGCTCGGCCATCCTGCGCCGCTGGTTCAACCTGATTATGGAGAACCAGGGCGATCTCGCCCTCCTGATGACCTCCGAGCAGGGGAAGCCGCTCGCCGAGGCCAAGGGCGAGGTCGCCTATGCCGCCTCATTCGTCGAGTGGTTCGCCGAGGAGGCGAAACGCGTCTATGGCGACACCATTCCGCAGCACGGGCCTGACAAGCGCCTGGTGGTGATCAAGGAGCCGATCGGCGTCGTCGCCGCGATCACGCCCTGGAACTTCCCGGCGGCGATGATCACCCGCAAGGTGGCGCCGGCGCTGGCCGCGGGCTGCCCGGTGGTGGTGAAGCCGGCGGAGCAGACGCCGCTGACCGCGCTGGCGCTGGCTGAGCTGGCCGAGCGTGCCGGGTTCCCGAAGGGCGTCTTCAATGTGACCACCACCAACCAGGCGCCCGCCGTCGGCCTCGAGCTCACCACCAACCCGATCGTCCGCAAGGTGGGTTTCACCGGCTCGACCGAGATCGGCAAGCTGCTGATGAAGCAGGCGTCGTCGACAGTGAAGAAGATCTCGCTCGAGCTCGGCGGCAACGCGCCGTTCTTGGTCTTCGACGACGCCGACGTCGATGCCGCGGTCACCGGGGCGATGATCTCGAAATATCGAAACACCGGACAGACCTGCGTCTGCGCCAACCGCATCCTGGTCCAGGACGGTGTCTATGACGCCTTCGCCAAGAAGCTCGCCGAGGCAGCATCCAAGCTGAAGGTCGCCAACGGACTCGAGGCCGGTGCGCAGCAAGGGCCGCTGATCGACGAGAACGCACTGAAGAAGGTCGAGGAGCATCTCGCCGATGCGCTGGCCAAGGGCGCGAAGGTGCTGACGGGCGGCAAGCGCCACGAGCTCGGCGGAACCTTCTTCCAGCCGACGGTGCTGGTCGACGTCACCACCCAGATGAAGATGGCGCGGGAAGAGACCTTCGGGCCGGTGGCGCCGCTGTTCCGCTTCGAGACGGAAGAGGAAGCAGTCAGGCTCGCCAACGACACCGAATTCGGCCTCGCGGCCTATTTCTACAGCCGCGACATCGGCCGGGTCTGGCGCGTCGCCGAGGCGCTGGAATACGGCATGGTCGGCATCAACGACGGCCTGATCTCGACCGAGGTGGCGCCCTTCGGCGGCATGAAGGAGTCCGGCATCGGCCGCGAGGGCTCGAAATACGGCATCGAGGAATTCGTCGAGATCAAGTACCTCTGCATGGGCGGGATCTGAATGGCCAAGTACGACTTCGACCTCTTCACAATCGGGGCCGGTTCCGGCGGCGTCGCCGGATCGCGTCGCGCCGGCTCCTATGGCGCCAAGGTCGCCATCGCCGAGTCGGTCCGCGTCGGCGGCACCTGCGTGCTGCGCGGCTGCGTGCCGAAGAAGCTACTGGTCTACGCCTCCGAATTCGCCCGCGCCTTCGACGATGCCGCCGGCTATGGCTGGACAGTCGGCGAGCCGACGGTCGACTGGGCGGAGATGGTCGGGCGGAAGGACCGCGAGCTCGATCGCCTGAACGGCATCTACATCAACATGCTGAAGAACTCAGGCGTTGAGATCATCGACGGGCGCGCCCGCCTGATCGACGCGCATACGGTCGAGGTCGCCGGCCGTCGTGTCACCGCCGAGACGATCATGATCGCGACCGGCGGGCGGGCGATCCGGCCGGCGATCCCGGGGATCGAGTTCGCGATGACCTCGGACGAGATCCTGGACATGAAGGAGGTGCCGACGCACCTGGTCGTCGTCGGCGGCGGCTACATCGCCGTCGAGTTCGCCGGCATCTTCCGCAACTTGGGCTCCGAGGTGACGGAGATCATCCGGAGCGAAACCGTGCTCCGCGGGTTCGACCGCGACATCCGCGCCTCGCTTGCCGAGGAGATGGCGAAGCAGGGCATCCAGCTCAAGGCGCGGACGCACGTGACCGCCATCGAGAAGACCGCCGAGGGCCTCGTTGTCGTCACCGATGCGGGCGAGCGACTCGCTTGCAGCCATGTCCTCTATGCCATCGGGCGGGTGCCCAACACTGCCGATCTCGGCCTCGCGGAGGTCGGCATCACCCTCAACAAGAAGGGTGCCATCGCCGTCGACGAGTGGTCGCGGACGACCGTGCCCAACATCTACGCGGTCGGCGACGTCACCGACCGCATCAACCTGACGCCGGTGGCGATCGCCGAATCGCGCGCCGTCGCCGAGACGCTCTACAACGACAACCCGATGAAGACCGACCACGAGAACGTGCCGTCGGCGGTGTTCAGCCAGCCGTCGATCGGTTCGGTCGGGCTCTCGGAGGAAGCGGCGGCGGTCATTTACAAGGAGATCGACGTCTACGTGACGCGGTTCAGGCCGATGAAGAACACGCTTTCCGGCCGCGACGAGCGGACGATGATGAAGCTGGTCGTCGATACCGCCAGCAACCGCGTGCTCGGCTGCCACATGGTCGGCCCGGACGCACCGGAGATCATCCAGGGCCTCGCCGTCGCGGTGAAGTGCGGGGCGACCAAGCGCCAGTTCGACCAGACCATCGGCATCCACCCTTCGGCTGCCGAGGAGTTCGTCACGCTGCGGGACAAGCGCAAGGAGACGGCGAAGCAGGCGGCGGAGTGACAGGGGCTGCTCCTTCGGCCGGCGACCGGACTCTCAGATGCGCGCTGGTGCTGGAACCCAGCCGCAAGGATGCGCTTCAGCTGCTCTATGCGGGCCGGCTCGGTGCCGGGAGGTTCGAGGAGGCGTCGACCTTCGCTCGCCGCGCTCTCGCGATCGACCCGCAGAGCGCGGACGACAACGCCTACACTCGCGCAGCGGAAGCGGCCTATCGCGGTTTGTGGCGCCGCTGGTGTGAATGGGGCATCTCCGCTTGAGCGGCACCCCAGCACTGCGAAGGATGATTGTGGCTGAACCGTCAGGTCATGCCGTCATGCAGGCACTCTATGCCGACGGGTTTTTCAAGGAGCGGTTCGACGAGGCTTTGCCCTTCGCCCGCCGCGCCGTCGTGCTGGCCCCGGCGAATCCCGACGACCGCTACAATCTTGCCGAGATCCTGGGCAAGCTCGGCCGCCGGTCCGAGGCCATGGCGGGCTATTCCCGGGCCTTGGCCATCGATCCGCAATTCGCCGAAGCCTGGCAGGGCTGCGCGCTGACGATGCAGACGCTTCAGTTCCACGAGCGTGCCGTGGCTTGCTACGATCGCGTCCTCGCGCTTCGGCCCGATCACGAGGACGTGCCGATCCTCCGCCTCAATGCCGCCCTTGCGCCTCGCGACAGGCGAGCGGGCGTCCAGGTCGAAAAACCTCTGTCGACGGTCCCGCGGACGTCCAAGGGGCTGATGGCGCGAGGCTGCGCCCTGCAGACGCTGGGGCGGTTCGAGGAGGCGGCGGCCTCGCATCGGCAGGCGCTGGCGACAGACCCCTCGGTCGCCGAGACCTTTCTGAACCTGGCCACGTCGCAGGTGTCGCTGACTCTTCCCGCCGCTGCGGCGAAAAGCTACAGGCGTGCGCTCGCGATCCGGCCGACCTATGCGATTGCGCATTCGAACCTGATCTTTCTTGCCGACTTCCTGCCGGAGTTCGATTTTGTCGCTCATCAGGCTGAGCGGCGCAGATGGGCCGAGGTTCAGCGTCGCGGCCTCCCCGCGCCCACGCCGCACGACAATGTTCGGGATCCGGAGCGGATCCTCCGGCTGGGATACGTCTCCTCGGATTTTTGCGGCCACTCCGCGGCACAGATCTTTGAGCCGATTCTGCGTCGTCACGATCGATCCCTCTTCGAGTTGTTCTTCTACTCGGGCGTCGCCCACGAGGACGACACGACCCGGGACTTCCGTACGCTGGCGTCGGGTTGGCGCTCGACGGTAGGGATGGCCCCGGATGTGATCGCCCGCCAGATCTGTGCCGACGGCATCGACATCCTGATTGACCTCTCCGGTCATACGGAAGGCAACCACCTGACGACGTTCCTTCGGAAGCCGGCTCCGGTGCAGGTGACGGCCTGGGGGCACACGACCGGCACCGGTCTTCGCGAGGTCGACTACTTCTTCGCCGATCCGGTGTCCGTGCCGGAGGATGTCCGGCCGCTCTTTTCCGAGCGGATCTACGACCTGCCTTGCGTCATCGTCGGCTCGCCGCCGAACGACGCTCCGGACGTCATGCCCCTGCCCGCGCTCGCAACGGGGCAGGTGACGTTCGGGTGCTTCAATCGATCGTCGAAGGTCTCGGCCGCCGCCAGGGCGACATGGGCCCGACTCCTCGCCTCCGTCCCGGGCTCCCGTCTGCTTTTCAAGGACCGCGCCTTCGACGTCCCGGCGACACGAGACCGCTTTGCGGAGGCGTTCGCCCGCCTGGGCATCGAGGCCGGCCGCTTGGTCTTCCGTGGTGGGACATCGAGAACGGATCACCTGGCCGCCCATGCGGAGATCGACATCGCCCTCGATCCCTTCCCCTCGAACGGCGGCGTGACGACTTGCGAGACGCTGTTCATGGGCGTGCCGGTGGTGGCGCTCGTCGGTCAGGCTCCGTCGAGCCGGATCAGCGCCGCGATCTTGTCGGCTCTCGAGCTTCGCGACTGGGTGGCTCCCGATATCGAGGCGTATATCGCTCTGGCGATCGAGAAGGCGGGAGATGTCCGTCGGCTTGCTGTTTTGCGCGGGGACCTGCGCCGACGGTTCCTGGCCTCTCCGGTCGGCGATCCCGATGCCTATACGCGTGCCGTCGAGGCCGCCTATCGCGACATGTGGCGGCGGTGGTGCAGGGACGCCTAGAGCTGCCCGATCGTCAGACCGGCGCGAAGGCGGGCACGGCCTCCGGCAGGCCTTTCAGCTGGAAGCGGCCGAGGAGGCGCGGCGTGCCCGGCAGCATCGAGGCGAAAGCTTCCGAAAGCGCCAGCGGCCAGCCTTCGGCCGCCGCCAGGCCCTGCAGGCGGGCGGCCAGGTTCACCGCCGGGCCGATGCAGGTGAAGTCGAGCCGCATCTCGCTGCCGACATTGCCGTAGGACAGCGGTCCGACATGCAGGCCGACGCCGATCCTGATCGGCGCGTCGGCGGCTTCCAGCACCGCGCAGGCGGCGAGCGCCTGCTCGGCGGCTTCCAATGCCGCCGTACAGGCCGCCTCGGCGCCGGTGGTCACCGGAAAGATCGCGAGCAGGCCGTCGCCCATGAACTTCAGCACCTGGCCGCCATGGGTCTCGATCGCCGGCACCTGGGCATCGAAAGTGGTGTTGAGCAACTGGATCAGGTCGGGCGGCGACAGCCGGCCGGAGAGGCCGGTGAACCCCCTCAGGTCGGAAAGCCAGATGGCCGCCTCCAGCGTCGTCGTATCGCCACGCTGGATGTGGCCCTGGAGGATGCGCTCGCCGGCGTCGTGCCCGACATAGACGTTGAGCAGGTTGGTCGCCGTCCGGCGCAGCATGTAGATCTCGGCGAGGCGTGCCAGCGGCGGCACCACGGCGTCGAGGGCAGCGGCCTGCGCGTCGGAGAAGCCGCCCGGCGCCTTGGTCGTCCAGGTGACGACGTGATTCTCGCCGGAGAGGAACCTGAGCGGCGACACCACGTAGTCGGTGATGCCCTCGGCGTCGAAGTCCTTGAGGATGTCGAAGTCGCGGGGACAGTTCGGATCGGCGAGGCGCCGGCGCAGCCCCTTGCCTTCGTCGAAGGCGGGCCTGAGCGGGCTCGCGAGGTATTCGGGATCGTCGATGACGGTGCGCGGCGCGCGATGCATCTCGACCGGTTTGCCCGGCCGCCAGATGAAGCTGACGCCGATGATGCTGGGATGCAGCGTGCGGACGAAGACCGCTACCCGCTCCAACGGGATGCCGGCGGCCGTCATCCGTTCGCAGACCTCGCTTACCACGATCTCGGCCCGGGGCGCGCCCGGCGCCCCGTTCACCAGCCACTGGATCAGCTCGGCGATCCTGGTCGGATCCGTCCCGGTCATGTCAGCCTGCCAGCGCCTTGATCTCGACCTCGATGAAGGCGACCTCGTCCGGGCCGTCGTTGACGACGTCGTGCTCGACCCCCACAGGGCGCGAATAGGGTTGGCCGACGACCATCTCCGCGGCGCTCTCGCCGGCATTCGACACTATCCGTAGCCGTCCGCCCTGGGTAGGCACCACCACATAGGCCATGCCGTGACGATGCCATCCGGTATGCGATCCGGGTGGCAGGAGGTATTCGGTGATCCGCACCCGCTCGTCGTCGACCTTCATGGTGGCGATGGCGTCTTTCATGGTCATCCGATCCCTTCCCTTGGAAGCACGCGCCTTGCTTAGACTAGCCCGGTTTCGTATAGGCTTGTGCCCTTGAGTTGAGAGGAGTTGCGAACATGGCCGGCAAGTGGACGCCCGAGTCCTGGCGGTCCAGGCCGATCCAGCAGCAGCCGGATTGGACCGACCCG
>CAXNIC010000109.1:0-13653 GCA_964201945.1 Alphaproteobacteria bacterium | reverse complement strand
GACGAAGCGAAGCCCGGTGAACCAGACCGCCGGCATTTCCTGCAACCCGACCTTCCCGGCAATGAAGGTGAAGCCCCAGAGCAGGTTGATGAACAAAACCAAGGCGAGGTCGAGCAGCTTCACTCAGGCGCGTCCAGTTTTCCGGGGGCTTGGGGGTGCCGATGGCCGTATCACGGCCGAGACGGACAGCGCAAAGCACGTGCCAGTGCGCCGGGCAGGGTTCGCCTCGCACGACGAGCTCGCGCGCTCGAAGACTGGCCAAAAACTAGGCAGACGGACGCTCGGGCCGCACGCCTCAATGCATCGGCGAGTGCGACATCAGGTTCCAGCGCATCGGCAGCGTCACCGTCACCTCGGTCCCCGATCCCAGCGCGCTCGCGATGCCGAGGCGCCCTCCCAGCTTCTCGACCATGAACTTGGCGATCGAGAGGCCAAGCCCGCTGCCCTCCGGCGCGCCGGGCCCGGTCTCGCCGCGGCTGTAGGGCTGGGCGACCTGCGGCAGGCGCTCGGGCGAGATGCCGCGGCCGGTGTCCTTCACCCTGAGGCTGAGCGAATTGGCCTTCGGCTCGCTGGTGACATGGATCGTCACCTGGCCGCCGGACGGGGTGAACTTGATGGCGTTGCCAATCAGGTTGATCAGCACCTGGCGGACGCGCCCCTCGTCGGTCTCGACGGTGGGGATGCGGTTCTCGATATCGGCGACGAGATGGACACCGGCCTGCTCCGCCTGATGGGAGAGCAGCTGGGTCACCGAGAAGACGGTGCGGCGGAGATCGGTCTTGGCCGGCGCGATCCGGATCTGCCCGCTCTCCAGCGAGTAGACCTCCATCAGGTCGTTGACCACCTCCATCAGGTGACCGGTCGCCTGGTGGATGGTCTCGACGTAGTCGCGGTACTTGTCGGAGCCCAGCGGGCCGAACGCCTCCATGCGCATGACCTCGGCGAAGCCGGAGATGGCGTTCAGCGGCGTCTTCAGCTCGTGCAGCACCGAGGCCGGCGCCAGGCCGCCGTCGCGCCGGGCCTCGCGTTCGCGCGCCTCGGCGAGCTGGCGCTCGAGCTGCCTCTGCGCGTCCTGCAGGAGGTTCAGGCCCTGCTCCAGCCGCTCGATCCGCTTCTTCACCACCTCGGGCATCTGGCCGAGGCCGGCGACGTGGCGTCGCAGCACGGCGATCTCGGCGTTCAGACGCACCCGATGGCGGAGCTCGTCCTCGGGGGTGCCGAAGGGAATCCAGTCGTCGGACGTGCTCTCGGCCGCCGTGCGGTCGAGCAGGATCACCCGCGGCCGGTTGGTCCCCTCCAGCCAGCGGCGGTCGAGCGCGTGGGATTCGGCGATGATGAGGAGCGCATTGCCATTGCCGTCTCGCGGCTGCGAGACGAAGGCATAGCCGTCGGGGGTGAGAAAGCCGACGATCGCAAGGCGACGCTGCTCGTTGCCGACGGCGACGAGCACACGCGCATTGCGGTGGCCCAGAGTATCGCCGATGGACGGCGTCTCTCCCATGCCTCCCCCCTCGGCAAACGGCATTTCAACGCGCGACAGAATGGGCGGGCAGTTGCGCTACCGCAACCGAAAAAACGGCCCCTCAGTCTCCGGTCGGGCGGAGCCGGGGATCGTCCATCCGCTGATAACCGTCGCGGGTTTGCGGCAGTTTCCAGCCCAACAGCTTGGCGGCGACCAGGGTGCGGAGGATCTGGGCGGTGCCGCCGCCGATGGTGAACATACGGGCATCGCGGACCATGCGCTCAAGCGGCTGGTTGCGCGAATAGCCGCGGGCACCGTGGATCTGGAGAGCGTCATTGGCGACCCGGATCGCGGTCTCCGAGGCCAGGATCTTCGCCTGGGCAGCCTGGATCGGGTCGGGAAAGCCGTCGCCGGAGCCGGCGGCGGCCCGCCAGATCATCAGCCGGGCCGCCTCAAGCCCCATCGACATGTCCGACAGCATCCATTGCAGGCCCTGGAACTCGGCGATCGGCCGGCCGAACTGCTCGCGGCTCTTGGCGTAGGTGAGTGCCAGGTCGAAGGCGCCCTGGGCGATGCCGAGCGCGACCGTCCCCGCTCCCACGCGCTGGGCGTTGTAGGCATTCATCAGTCCGGCGAAGCCCCGCTGGACGCCCTCCGGCGGGGTCAGCGCCATGGTCTCCGGGACTTCGAGATTGTCGAAGATCATCTCGGTCTCGGGAATGCCGCGAAGGCCCATCGCCGGCTCGCGCTTGCCGATGATCAGCCCCTTGTCGCCCAGCATGGCGATGAAGCCGCCGATGCCGCGCGACCGACCTCCCTCCATCACCCTTGCGAAGATGAGGTGCAGCCGGGAGACGCCGCCGCCGGTGATCCAGTGCTTCTTGCCGTTCAGGACCCAGCGGTCGCCCCGCTTCTCGGCCCGGGTCGTCATCTCGGTCGCCGCCGACCCGGCCTCGGGCTCGGTGATGCAGATCGCCGGCTTGTCGCCGGACAGCACCTGGCCGGCGGCCAGCTTCCGCTGCTCGTCAGAGCCGTATTTCAGGATGGCGCCGATGGCGCCCATGTTGCCCTCGACCACGATCCGGCCGGTGACGCCGCAGGCCTTGGCCATCTCCTCGATCACCAGCACCGCGTCCAGATAGGAGAGGCCAGGCCCGCCCAGCGCCTTCGGCACGGTCATGCCCATGAAGCCGGCCTCCGCCAGCGCCTTCACCGTTTCCCAGGGATAGGCTTCGGTGCGGTCGACCTCGGCCGCGCGCGGTGCCACCACCCGCCGGGCGAGGTCGCGGGCCTTCTCCTGGAGCTCAATCTGGGCCGGGCTCAGCTGGAACATGGGGGCTTCCGATCGCTCAAGACAGTCGACACAGTAGCGCTCCGGCTTCGCCCTGGTAAATTACCGGCTCGGGGGGACTGCAAAATGAAGACGACCTGCCTCGTCCTGCTGGCTCTGCTCGCGACCCTGGCCGGACCGGCAAAGGCCCAGGAAGGAGCGCATGCCGGCTATTACTATCCGGAGCCGCTCAGCCGCGAGGAGTATGTCTCGCGCGGGCGGACCATGGTCGATGCCGACCGCTCCCAGCGCCTCAAATTCACCCAGGGACTGACGATGGGGCAGCTGGAGCGGCCCTACCCGCCCTCCTTCGCGATCTTCGCCAAGGGCGACGAGGCCGAGAAGCTGATCATCGTCAGCATGAGCGCCGGCTATGCCGACACCCTCTACCGGATGCGCGGATTCCTCGCCATCCTCACCCACATCGCCCGCGAAAGCCCGATGTTCGTCTCCTTCAAGGTCGAAGAGATCTTCACCTTCCTCGACCTCCTGAAGCTGATGGGCTTCGAGCAGCTGACGGTCACCGACGGCGACCGCTTCGCGCACCAGATCCTGATCAAGTGAATGAACGGCCGTTGGGTTGCGACCCACGGCGGGCACGTGGCAGTTTGACAGGCCGGCAACGAAGGAACCGAGGGGGCACGTTCGGCTTGCGACAGCGTCTGAGTCTCGCCGCAGCGCTCTTTCTCTTCTGGGTGCTCCTGTCCGGGCAGACGAGCCCGTTCCTGATCGCAGCGGGCGTGGGCAGCACGCTGGTCGTCCTCGCGATCTGCGAACGTATGGGCATCCTCGATCGCGAGGGCCAGCCGACTCACCTGGGTCCCCGTGCCATCGTCTATTGGGGATGGCTCTGCTGGGAGATCGCCAAGTCCGCCTGGGACGTGACCAAGCTGATCCTTGGCCCCATTGGGCGCATCAGCCCGACCGTGGTGAAGGTGCGCGCGAGCCAAACCACCGAGGTTGGACGCGTCATCTACGCGAACTCGATCACGCTCACGCCGGGAACGATCTCGCTCGAGCTCGCCGACGACATGATCATCGTCCATGCCCTGACGCGCGAAGGTGCCGAAAGCCTCGAGGGCGGCGACATGGACCGACGGGTCACCCGCCTGGAACAGGCATCCTGATGTTCGCCGCCGCGGTCGCAGCCCTGGTCGTCGCCATCGCTCTGGTGCTGGTCCGCGGCTTCCTCGGGCCTACGGTCTACGACCGCGTGCTCGCCGCCAACACCATCGGAACCCTCGCGGTCGGCCTGATGGCCGCCCACGGCTTTCTCAACGACCGCCCCGAGTTCCTGGACATCGCCCTGGTCTACGCGCTTCTCAATGTGCTGAGCACGCTGGCGATCCTCAAGTTCTTCCGCTTCGGCAGCCTCGGCGATCCCGAGGGCATCGAGCCGCCGCCGACCGAGCCCCGAAGATGAGCCTGATCGTCGACACAGCGAGCTGGCTGCTGATCCTCGCCGGAGGTTTCTTCTGCATCGCCGGCGCCTTCGGCATCCTCCGCTTTCCCGACCTCTACACCCGCATGCACGCGGCTGGTGTCCTCGATCCCTTCGGGGTGTCGCTGATCCTCGCCGGCCTGATGCTGCAGGCGGGGTTGACCCTGGTCACGGTGAAGCTGGCGATCCTGATCCTCTTCCTCGGGCTGACCAGCCCGGTCGCCTGCCACGCGCTCGGACGCGCCGCCCGCCATCGGCGCCTCAAGCCGCTGCTCGCCGCCAAGGAGGATCGGTGATCGACGCCTTGATCTACGGCGCGCTGATCTTGCTGCTGATCGCGACCGCGATCGGCATGGCGCGCACGCGCAGCCTCTTCGCGGTGGTGGCGCTGGGCGGCATCTACAGCTTCCTGATGGCGCTGGCGCTGCTCGTCCTCGATGCCGTTGACGTCTCCATGACCGAAGCCTCGGTCGGCGCCGGCATATCGACCGTCCTGCTGCTGGGCACGCTCTACCTCACGCGCCTCCACGAGACGCTCCCGATCCGGCTGTCGCCGGCCCCGTTGGCGATGTCGGTCATCACCGGCCTCGCCCTTCTCTATGGCGTCGTCCATCTCCCACCCTTCGGCGATCCGTCGACGCCGATGCATCGCCACGTGGCTCCCCGCTATCTCGAAGACGTTGTGCGGGAGACCGGCGTTCCCAATGCCGTGACGGCAGTGCTGGCGAGCTATCGCGGCTACGACACGCTCGGCGAGACGACGGTGATCTTCACCGCCGGCATCGGGGTCCTGCTGCTGCTGCGCCGCCGCCGGCGCCAGCCGTCCGACGGCAAGGACAAGGCCGGGCGATGATGCACCGCGAAGCCATCCCCCGCGTGGTCGTCAAGCTGCTGATCCCGTTCCTGCTGCTCTATGCGCTCTATGTGCAGTTCCACGGCGAGCTCGGTCCGGGCGGCGGCTTCCAGGCCGGCGTCATCGTCGCCACTGCCGTCATCCTCTACGGCCTGATATTCGGTCTCGCCGAGGCCAAGCGGATCGTACCGCCGCGCCTGATCGAGGTGCTGGTGCCGCTCGGCGTCGTGATCTATGCCGGCGTCGGCTTCGCCGGGCTTCTCGCCGGCGGGAATTATCTCGACTACTTCGTCCTCGATCCCGATCCGGTCCACGGCCAGGAGCGCGGCATCTTCTGGGTCGAGGTCGGCGTTCTGGTGACGGTTTCCAGCACCATGACCGCGATCTACTACGCCTTCTCCGGTCGCGGACGCTGACGCCGATGTCGGGCCTCCCGAACCCGCTTCACTGGCTCCACGCCGCCGTCGTGGTACTGATGGTGATCGGCCTCTATGTCGTCGTCGCCCGCGGCAACCTGATCAAGAAGCTGGTCGGGCTCGGCGTGTTCCAGACCTCCGTCTATCTGCTCTACATTGCGCCGGGCAAGGTCTTCGGCGGCAGCGCCCCGATCATCGCCGAGGGGATCACCGTCTATTCCAATCCCCTGCCTCACGTTCTGATCCTGACGGCGATCGTCGTCGGCATCGCCACTCTCGCGCTCGGCCTCGCGCTGGTCGTCCGCATCCACGAGGAGTACGGCACCATCGAGGAGGACGAGATCCTCGACCGGGACGGACCGGCATGATCGGCATGCATCTGCCCGCGCTTCAGGTCGTCGTTCCGCTGGCGGCGGCGGCGCTCTGCGCCATGCTGAGACGCCCCCTCGCTGCCTGGGTGCTGGCGACGGCGACGAGCTGGATCGCGGTCCTGATCTCAGCCCTCCTGCTCGCCCGCGTCATGGCCGAAGGCCCGATCTCCTACTGGCTCGGCAGCTGGCAGCCGCCCTGGGGCATCGAGTATCGCATCGACGCCGCCGGCGCCCTGCTGCTGCTGCTCGTCTCCGGCGTCGGCGCGATCATCATGCCCTACGCCCGCGTCAGCGTCGGCCGCGAGGTCGCGCCGGAGAACCAGCCCTGGTACTACGCGACGTACCTCCTCTGCCTGACCGGTCTGCTCGGCATGTCGGCGACCGGCGACGCCTTCAACGTCTTCGTCTTCATGGAGGTCGCCTCGCTGTCCTCCTACGTCCTCATCGCCATGGGCCGCGACCGGCGGGCGCTGTTCGCCGCCTATCAGTATCTCGTCCTCGGCACCATCGGCGCGACCTTCTTCATCATCGGCGTCGGCTTCCTCTACGTCGTCACCGGAACACTGAACATGGCCGACCTCGCCACCCGGCTGGCAACGGTCGAGGACGTCAGGCCGGTGATCGTCGGCATCGCCTTCCTCGCCGTCGGCCTCGGGCTCAAGTCGGCACTGTTCCCGCTGCACTACTGGCTGCCCAACGCCTATGCCTACGCACCGTCGGTCAGCACCGCGTTCCTGGCGGCGACGGCGACCAAGGTGGCCATCTACCTCCTGCTCCGGTTCTTCTTCACGGTGCTCGGCCCGAGCACGCCGTTCGCGGGCTCGCCGATCGCGACGATCTGGATCGCGATGTCGGTCGCGGCGATGGTGCTGGCGTCGGTCACCGCGATCCACCAGACCGGGATCAAGCGCATGCTCGCCTACTCGAGCGTGGCGCAGATCGGCTACATCACGCTCGGCATCGGCCTCGCGAGCGAGACCGGGCTCACCGGCGCGCTGGTTCACCTGTTCAACCACGCCATGATGAAGGGCGCCTTGTTCCTCCTGATCGGCGGCGCCATCCTCCGCGGCGGCGACGTGACCGTCGACGCGCTGGCCGGCCTCGCCCGGCGGATGCCGGCGACCTTCGCCGGTATCGTCATCGCCGGCCTCAGCCTGATCGGCGTGCCCGGGACCGTCGGCTTCGTCGGCAAGTGGCTTCTGGTGGCGGCCGCGCTCGAGCAGGGGCTGGTCTGGCTCGCCATCGTCATCGTCGGCAGCTCGGCGCTCGCGGTCGTCTATGTCTGGCGGATCGTCGAGGCCGCCTGTTTCAAGCCGGCGCCCGCCGACGCCGAATTCGGCGAGATGCCGCCCTCGATGCTGATCCCGGCCTGGGTGCTGGTCGGCTTCTGCCTCTATTTCGGCCTGGATACCTCGCTCACCACCGAGGTGGCGGGGCGTGCCGCCCGCCTCCTGATCACCGGCGTTCCCGGATGAACCCCGACACGCTGCTCCTCGCCTCGGTCGCGGTCCCGCTCTGCGGCGCGGTGCTGGTTGTGCTCGCGGCAAGCCGGCTGAACCTGCGCGAGGCGGCGACGCTGGCGGCGGCGGCAGCGCTCTTCGCGACGGTCGCAGCGATGGTACCGGATGTCCTCGCCGGCGGCCGACCCGCGACCTCGCCCTGGCCGATCCTTCCGGGCGTGGAGCTCCGCCTCATCGTCGAGCCGCTCGGCCTCCTCTTCGCGCTCGTCGCCTCGTTCCTGTGGATCGTCAACTCGATCTACTCGATCGGCTACATGCGCGCCAACCGGGAGCCGCGGCAGACCTCCTTCTACGTCTGCTTCGCCGCATCGCTCGCCGCAACCATGGGCATCGCCTTCGCCGGCAATCTGGTCACGCTGTTCCTCTTCTACGAAGTCCTGACCCTGGTCACCTATCCGCTTGTCACGCACAAACGGACCGAGGAGGCCGTCCGCGCCGGTCGCACTTATCTCGGCGTGCTGCTCGGAAGCTCGCTGATCCTGTTCCTCACCGGCGTGGTCTGGGTGCATGTGGTCGCCGGGACCGGCGACTTCATGCAGGGCGGCGTCCTCTCCGGTATCGCCACGCCCGCGACGACCGCCGCTCTTCTCGCTCTCTTCGTCTTCGGCATCGGCAAGGCGGCGGTGATGCCGGTGCATCGCTGGCTTCCTGCCGCCATGGTGGCGCCGACACCAGTCAGCGCGCTCCTGCATGCGGTCGCGGTGGTGAAGGCCGGCGTCTTCGCCCTGCTCAAGATCGTGGTCTACATCTTCGGCATCGACCACCTGTCGACGACCGGGGCGGGCGACTGGCTCGTCTATGCCGCCGGCTTCACCGTGATCGCCGCCTCGACCATCGCCCTCTTCCAGGACAACCTGAAGCGGCGGCTGGCCTACTCGACAGTCAGCCAGCTGTCCTACGTCGTTCTTGCGGCCGGCCTCCTGGCACCGCTGTCGATCGTCGGCGCGGCGTTGCACATCGCCGCGCATGCCTTCGGCAAGATCACGCTGTTCTTCACCGCCGGCGCGATCTACACCGCCAGCCACAAGACCGAGGTGAGCCAGCTCGCCGGCATCGGGCGCCGGATGCCCTGGACCATGGCCGCCTTCGCCATCGGTGCGCTCACCATGGTCGGGCTGCCGCCGACCGTGGGCTTCATCAGCAAGTGGTACATCCTCGCCGCCGCAGCGGAGAGCGGTCAGACCTTGATGCTTGCGGTGCTGGTGCTGAGCACCTTGTTGAACGCCGCCTACCTCCTGCCACCCGTGTATGCCGCCTTCTTCCGGGAAGCACGCCGCGATGACGAGGACCATGATCACGGCGAGGCCCCCTGGCCCATCGTCGCCGCCCAGAGCGTGACCGCGGCCGGCTGCATCGCGCTGTTCTTCCTTCCTCACCTCGCCCTCGCCCTTGCCCGGCAGCTTGCGGGAGCCGCCCCATGACCCAGCACCGGATCGTCCGTCCGGAAAACATCCGCCGGCTATGGGCCGCCTTCATCGCGGTCCTGGCCTTGACGGTGGTGGCTGAACTGGCGATCGAGCGCCACCCGGCGGCGGGGTTCGATTCCCTGTTCGGCTTCAATGCCTGGTTCGGCTTCGGCGCCTGCGTCCTGCTGGTTCTGGCGGCACGCCTCCTTGGCTTGATCCTGAAGCGTCCGGACGACTTCTATGGCCGCTGAGCTGATCCTGCCGCCAGCCTTCGCCCTCCTCCTCGGCGCCCTGCTTCTCGCGGTGGTTCCCGGCCGCCTGCGGCCGGCGATCGTCCTGGGGGCACCGCTGATCGCGCTCGCCCTGGTCTGGAGAGCGGACGGGATCGGCGGAACTGCCGCGTATCTCGACCTGACCCTCGTTCTGGTCCGCGCCGACCCTCTCAGCCGCTGGTTCGGCACGGTCTTCGCGATCGCCGCCTTCGCCGCCGGGCTGTTCGCCCTGCACCAGAAGAGCAAGCTCGAGCTGGTCGCCTCCCAGGCCTATGCCGGCGCCGCGCTGGGCGTGGTCTTTGCCGGCGATCTGGTGAGCGCGCTGGTGTTCTGGGAGGTCATGGCGATCGCCTCCACCCTGGTGATCTGGAGCGCCGGCACCGCGGCTCGAGCGGCGGGGCTTCGCTATCTTCTCGTTCATCTGCTCGGCGGCACCGTGCTGATGATCGGCATCGCCGGCCATGTCGCGGCGACCGGCCAAGCGGCGCTCGACGTCCTTGGCCCCGATGCGCCGTTCCGCTGGATCATCCTGGCCGGGGTCCTGCTCAATGCCGGGGCGCCGCCGCTTTCGGCCTGGCTGCCGGACGCCTATCCGCGCGCCTCCTACAGCGGGATGGTCGTGCTGTCCGCCTTCACCACCAAGACGGCGGTCTATGTGCTGCTAAGAGCCTTCCCAGGCGAGCCGCTGCTGATCTGGGTCGGCCTGTTCATGGTGTTCTACGGCATCGTCTACGCCATCCTCGAGAACGACATGAGGCGGATCCTCGCCTACAGCATCGTCAACCAGGTCGGCTTCATGATCGCCGGCATCGGCATCGGCACCGAGCTGGCGCTCAACGGTGCGGCCTCGCACGCCTTCGCGCACATCCTCTACAAGGCACTGCTGCTGATGTCGGCCGGATCGGTCCTGGCGATGACGGGGCGGTCCAAGTGCTCGGAGCTCGGCGGCCTCTTTCAGTCGATGCCGGTGACGACGGTCTGCGGCATCGTCGGCGCGCTGTCGATCTCCGCCTTCCCGCTGACCTCCGGCTTCGTCACCAAGTCGATGATCTCCGATGCCGCCGCGACCCAGGGAATGGTCCTTGTCTGGACGCTGCTGGCCGCAGGATCGGCCGGTGTCTTCCTGCACGCCGGCATCAAGTTCCCCTGGTTCGTCTTCTTCCAGAAGGACTCTGGGCTGCGACCGCCCGATCCCCCGGCTCCGATGCGGGCCGCGATGATCCTCCTCTCGGTCCTCTGCATCGCCATCGGCGTCGCCCCGGGCCTGTTCTACACATTCCTTCCCTACGGTGCCGCCTACGTCCCCTACACCGGCGACCATGTCGTCAGCCAGCTGCAGCTTCTGCTGTTCTCGGGTCTCGCCTTCTTCCTGCTTCTCGGGATGCTGCGACGGACCGAGACGATCACGCTCGATACGGACTGGCTCTATCGGCGCCTGGGGCCGGCGCTGTCCGGCCGCATCGTCCCGCCGGTCGCCTCGGCGTGGCGACAGGCCGAGACGGCGATCGCAGCGGCCTCGAGCCGGGGGCTGCAGCTTCTGGAGACCGCCTATCGCAGCGGGCCGTTGTCGCGGCCGCAGGCGAGCGGCACCGTCGCCCTGATCGCGATCACCGCGCTCACCGCCTATCTGATCATCGGCTATATGGCCGCGACCGGCTGACGGCGCGGCCACTGCATCGCCGCGACCAGGAAGACCAGCACCATCCCGATCGCGTGCGGGTAAGGCACGTCCCAGCTGGTGAACAGGTTCATCAGCGCATCCAGCGGGCTCGGGAAGCAAAGCAGGAATCCCGCCAGCGCCAGCAGCACGCGCTCGGGCCGGGTAGTCAGGGCGAAGAGGCGGCCTTTCAGCGCGCCAGCAAAGGCGGCGATGCCGGCGGCGGCGACCAGCGAGATCCAGACGATGTCGATCCAGCTTCCGCCCTTCGGCACGTTGAGGAGGAGCCCGATGCCCTTCGGATCGAGCACGAACATGAAAGGCACAATGAAAGCCGGCATCGTGTACATCCACGACTGCAGGGTGGTGCGATAGGGATCGGCGCCGGTGATGGCGGCGGCGGCGAAGGGCGACAGCGCCGTCGGTGGCGACACTTCCGACAGCACTGCGTAGTAGAAGATGAACATGTGCGCGGCATAGTCGGGAACGCCGAGCTTGATCAGCGCCGGGGCGGCGATCACCGCGCAGATGATGTATGACGCCGTCACCGGCACCGCGAGGCCGACGATCCAGACGATCAGCGCCGTGTAGACCGCGGTCAGCACCAGGCTGCCGCCGGCATAGTCGATGGCGATCGAGCTGAACTTGAGGCCGAGGCCGGTCAGGGTCACGACGCCGACGATGATGCCGGCCGCAGCACAGGTCGTGGCCGCGTTCAGCACGCCGATGCTGCCGTCGGCGAGCGCTCGCACCAGCTTCGTCGGCACGATCGCCGTGTCGCGGCGGATGAAGCTGACCGCGAAGGCGATGACCGTCGACCAGAACACCGCCAGCGTCGCCGAGTAACCCAGGAGCAGGAAGGCGATGATCGCGATCAGCGACAGGAAGTGGAACCCGTAGCGCCGTGTGATATCCCAGAGCTTAGGCGCCTCTATGGTCTCGCCGGTGTCGCGGACGAACTGGCGCGCGTCCAGCTCGACCATCACCAGGAGCGAGAGGTAGTAGAGCAGCGTCGGGATCACCGCCATCCGGATGACGTCAAGATAGGAGATCTTCAGGAACTCGGCGATGAGGAAGGCGGCCGCACCCAGCACCGGCGGCGACAGGATGGCGCCGAGGCCGCCGGCCGCGAGCAGTCCACCCGCCGCATCCGCCGGATAGCCGATCTTCTTCAGCATCGGCCAGGCAACCGAGCCCAAAGTCACCGTCGTCGCGACGCCAGAGCCCGACGGGCCTCCCAGAAGGAACGACGACAGCACCACCGTCCGGCCGGACGAACTCGGCTTGCCCCCCATGGCGGCGAAGGAGAAGTCGATGAAGAACTTGCCGGCACCCGACTGCTGCAGGAACGCGCCGTAGATGGTGAACAGGATGATGAGGGTCGAGGAGACGTCGACGGCAGTGCCGAAGATGCCTTCCAGCGTCATGTAGAGATGGCCGATCAGCCGGTCGATGCCGTAGCCGCGATGGGTCCAGGGCGCCGGCAGCGACGGGCCGAACATCGCATAGAGGATGAAGCAGATGCCGATGAACGGCATGATCCAGCCTGACGTCCGCCGCGTCGCCTCCAACACCAGGATCACGAAGACGATGCCGACGGCGACGTCGGTCGGGTTCGGCAGCGAGGAACGGTCGGTGAAGTCGTCGCCGCCCTGGAGCATGTAGACGATGGTGGCGATCGCCGCCGCCGCCAGCACCCAGTCCCAGGGCATGACACGGTTGCGGAAGCCGCGGGCGACCGGGAACAGGAGGAAGGTGAGGACGAGGACGCAGGCGACGTGCACCGGGCGCAGCGTCTGGGTCGGCACGATGTCGTAGGCGGCATAGAGGTGGAAGATCGACACGCCGATGGCGAGCACGGTCACCAGCGGCGCCAGCCAGCCCTTGAACCGGTTGGTTGCGCCTTCCTCGGCCTCGACGAACTCCGCCGCCTTGCGCAGCGCCTCCTCGTCGACCGCGACGTTCCCGGGCGCCCTTACCTCCGACATGCGCTCTCCCCCTTCAACGGCACGGCCCCGATCTGCAGGCACAGATCGGGGCCGTGGTCTCTGTAATCCAGGCGATTGCCGTCTATTTGACGGTGATGCCCTTCTCGGCGAAGTACTTGATCGCGCCCGGGTGGAAGGCGACGGGCGTGTTCTCGTTCTTCTGGTATTTGAGGTCGAAGTTCTTCGCCTCGGCATGGACGTTGATGAGGTCGGGCTTCTTGTCGAACATCATCTTGACGATGTCGTAGGCGACCTTGTCGGACATGCTCTCGTTGACCACGAGCAGGTTCCAGACGCTGGCGATCTGGTTGTCGCCGGCCATGCCCGGATAGACGTCCTTCCCGATCACGTCCTTGGCATAGAGGGGGCCGTACTTCTTGTTCATCGCGTCGACCGCATCCGAATGGTCGACCATCTTGATCTTGGTGCCGGGCGTGGCAGCCAGGTCGGTGACGGCCGCCGTCGGCAGGCCGCCAACCCAGAAGTAGGCGTCGATCTTCTTGTCCTTCATCGCGTTGGTCGACTCGGCGGCGCCGAGCCTTTCGCGCCGCATGTCCTTGTCCTTGTCGAGACCGACCGCCTCGATCAGGCGGAAGGCCATGACCTCGGTGGCGCTGCCGGGCGAGCCGGTCGAAACGCGCTTCCCCTTGAGGTCGGCCATCTTGGTGATGCCGCTGCCTTCGACCGTCACCACATGCATGCGGTTCGGGTACATGACCATCAGGGCCTTCGCCGGGACCTTGGCGCCGGTGAACTTGTCCTGGCCCTGGATCGCATCCAGAGCGGCGTCGGCCATGGTCATGGCGACCTCGGCCTTCTTGGCGCCGATGAGCTTCAGGTTGTCGACCGAGCCGCCGGTGACCTCGGCCGTCGCCTGGTAGCCCGGGATCTTCGACAGCAGGTTCGCCATGCCGCCGCCCAGCGGATAGTAGACGCC
>CAXNIC010000108.1:0-13675 GCA_964201945.1 Alphaproteobacteria bacterium | reverse complement strand
CCCAGTCGATGCCCTCGTATCCCAGGTGGTCGAGCAGGCCCGACATGTGGGCGACATAGGTGTCGAGGGTGTACAGCGACTTGTCGGTGAGCCAGCCCGAACGGCCGCGGCCGACCAGGTCCGGGCAGGTGATGCGCCTGACCTTCGACAGCCCCTTCGCCAGCTCGTCGAAATCGCGGCCCTGGCGCGTCAGGCCATGGACGCAGACCACCCGTTTCGGGTGCATCCGCGGGCCCCAATCATAGTAGTTGAGGCGGACCGTCTCGCCCGGTCCGAAGGCAGCCCAGCTTCCGTCGATCATGAGGTGCGAGGCTACATGGAGTCGGCAGAGGCCGTCCACTCTCGGGCCGGCTCGGGGGAAGCGCCCCCTTGAGACGATCGTCCCCTTCGGATAGTGTCCGGCCGCCTGCATCGAACGGGCATTGCTATTTTTCCTGATCCATTCTCGAGACGGACATTCAGAATGCTATTTTATTCCCAGGAGCGCATAGCGCTCTTCATCGATGGTGCGAATCTGTACTCCGCCGCCCGCGGCCTCGGCTTCGACATCGACTATCGGAAGCTGCTGGACCTCTTCGCCAACAAGGGCCGCCTGATCCGCGCCTTCTATTACACGGCTCTGCTCGAGGATCAGGAGTATTCGCCGCTCCGCCCCCTGGTCGACTGGCTCGATTACAACGGCTACACGGTGGTTACCAAGCCGGCCAAGGAGTTCACCGACGCCCAGGGGCGCCGGCGCTTCAAGGGCAACATGGACATCGAGCTCGCCATCGACATGCTGGAGCTCGCCACGGCCGCCGACCACATCGTGCTCTTCTCCGGCGACGGCGACTTCCGCCGCCTGGTCGAGGCGACCCAGCGCCGCGGCGTCCGCGTCACCGTCGTCTCCACCATCCGCTCGCAGCCGCCGATGGTGGCCGACGAGCTCCGCCGCCAGGCCGACAACTTCGTCGACCTCTCCGACCTGGCGCCACAGATCCAGCGCGCGCATCGTGAAGGAGCTCCTGTGCGCGAGCCGCGTGCTGCGCGGCCGCATGACTCCCTGCCGCCGACCGACGAGGAGTCGCCCGGTTTCGGCGGACGCGCTCCCGGCTTCCTGAATGCCGAGCGCTGAGCAGCCGGGGCACGACTGCGCCCTCTGCCCGCGTCTCAAGGCCTTCCGCGACGACAACCGGGTCAAGCACCCGGGCTTCTTCAACGCTCCGGTTCCCTCGTTCGGCGACACGAAGGCAAAGCTTCTGATCGTGGGCCTGGCCCCCGGGCTCAAGGGCGCCAACCAGACCGGCCGGCCCTTCACCGGCGACTACGCCGGCGACCTCCTCTACGCGACGCTCGCCCGGCACGGCCTCACCCGCGGCACCTATGCCGCCCGCGCCGATGACGGGCTCGAGCTCGTCGGCTGCCGCATCACCAACGCGGTCCGCTGCGTGCCGCCGGCGAACAAGCCGCTGCCGATCGAGGAAACGACCTGCCGGCGGTTCTTCGCGAGCGAGATCGCTTCCCTGACCGAACTAGCAACGATCCTCGCGCTCGGCGTCGTCGCCCATAACCAGGTCTTGAGAGCTTTCGGCGTCAGACTTGCCGCCTACCCGTTCAAGCACGGCGCCCTGCGCGCGCTCCCGAACGGCCTCACGCTCGCCGACAGCTATCACTGCTCGCGCTACAACACGAACACCGGGGTTCTGACAGAGGCGATGTTCGACGAGGTCGTCGGCCGGATCGCGAAGGGGCTCAGCCCTTATCCCGCATGAGCCGGCTCTTCTCGCGATCCCAGTCCTTCTTCTTCTCTGTCTCGCGCTTGTCGCCCTTCTTCTTGCCCTTGGCGAGGCCGAGCTGGACCTTGGCGATGCCGCGCTCGTTGAAGTAGATCGACAGCGGCACCAGGGTCACGCCGTCGCGGCGGACCGCGCCCAGAAGCTTGTCCAGCTCGCGCCGGCGCACCAACAGCTTCCGCGGGCGCTTCGGCTCGTGGTTGAACTGGTTGGCGGACTTGTATTCCGGCACATAGGCGTTGATCAGGAACAGCTCGCCGTTCTGCTCGCCGGCATAGGCTTCGGCGATCGAGGCCGCGCCCTGGCGCAGGCTCTTTACTTCGGTGCCTGACAGCATCAGGCCCGCTTCGAGCGT
The DNA here is from genome assembly GCA_964201945.1 of Alphaproteobacteria bacterium. GTDB lineage: Bacteria > Pseudomonadota > Alphaproteobacteria > SHVZ01 > SHVZ01 > SHVZ01. The sequence goes on along the minus strand of CAXNIC010000108.1, from coordinate 11,548 downwards.
GCTCAGGATGAAATAGTCGTGCCGGGCGCGCCGGTTCTGTGCGGCGACCCGGTCCGGCAGCGGCGCCGCCATGAAGAGGTCCTAGTTGATGAGGCCGGCGCCGCGCATGGCTGCCGACACCCGCTCCCGGGTCGCCTCGGTGATCGGGGCGAGCGGAAGGCGACAGTCCATCCGGCACTTGGCCAGAAGCGATCCCGCGAACTTGACCGGGGCGGGGCTGGTCTCCACGAACAGCGCCTCGTGCAGCGGCATCAACCGGTCGTTGATCGCCTGGGCCTTGGCGACGTCACCCTTCGCCCATGCCTCGTGCATGTCTGCGAGCTGGCGCGGCGCCACGTTGGCGGTCACCGAGATGCAGCCGTCGCCGCCCTGGGCGAGGAAGGCCAGCGCGGTCCCGTCCTCGCCGGAAAGCTGCGCGAACTTGTCGCCGCAGGCCCGCCGGGTCTTGAACGGCCGGCCGAGGTCGTTGGTGGCGTCTTTGACGCCGACGATGTTGGGCAGCTTCGCCAGCCGCCCCATTGTCTCGGGCGTCATGTCGACCACCGAACGGCCGGGGATGTTGTAGATGATGAGGGGCAGCTCGACCGCGTCGTGGATCGCCTTGTAGTGCAGGAAGAGGCCTTCCTGGGTCGGCTTGTTGTAGTACGGCGTTACCACCAGGGCGGCATCGGCCCCGGCTTCCTTGGCATGCCGGGTCAGGTTGATCGCTTCCGCGGTCGAGTTCGACCCGGTACCGGCGATGACCGGGCGCTTGCCCTTGGACACCTCGATGCACATCTCCACGACTCGCTTGTGCTCGTCGTGAGACAGCGTCGGAGATTCGCCGGTGGTGCCGCACGGGATGAGCCCGTGGGTACCGTGTTCGATCTGCCAGGCCACAAAGGACTGGAAGGCCTTCTCGTCGACCTTGCCCGCGGCCGTGAACGGCGTGAGCAGTGCCACGAGCGAACCCTTGAACATGACGATCTCCTTGAGGCGCACCCGGGAGGGGCGGTTTTCGGACGATAGTTGGCCGGGCGGCGGCCGGCAAGGTTGTTGGCCGCGCCCGCCACGTTTAGAATGGCGGCTGTCCGGGATCTTTAGGCCCGGAAGCATTCAGGGACAGAGGAATGATGGCGTCAGGAAGGAAGCCGGTGGGGGCCGGAACGGTGATCGCTTGCGCGGTCGCCCTGGTCATTGCCGTCTCGCCGGCCTCCGCGCCCGCAGCCGGCCTCGGTGCCGACGAGCTGCGGGTCGCCAAGGCGGCGCTCCAGACCGCCGAAGCCGGGGACTACAACCGCGCCCAGGCCATGGTTGGACGCGATGCGGCCCTGGGCAAGCTGATCCGTTGGATGGAACTGAGGCGAGCGGCGTCGCGCGCCAGCTTCGCCGACATCATCCAGTTCATGGCGCAGAACCCGGATTGGCCCGGCAAGTACGCGCTCCGCCTCAGGGCCGAGGAAGCGATGCCGTCCGACATGCCGGACGCCGACGTCATCGCCTGGTTCCAGAAGAACCCGCCGCTCGGAGCCGGTCGGCTCCGCCTCGCCGAGGCCTATTCGCGAACCGGCCAGAAGGCCAAGGCTGCCGAGCTGATTCGTCATTCCTGGGCTGCCGGCGACTTCGACGTCGCCCAGGAGAAGGCGTTCTTGCTGCGCTACGGCGACACCATCCGCGCGCAGGACCACTGGACCCGGCTCGACCGGATGCTTTGGGACGGCAAGTCAGGCGCCCCGCTCCAGCGCATGCTGGCCCGGATGGATCCAGGCCGGAAGGCGCTCGCCGAGGCGCGGATTCGCCTGAAGGGCGGCGCCGGCGGGACCGAGGCCGCGATCCGTAACGTGCCGCCCAACCTGCAGAACGATCCGGGCTTCCTCTTCGAGCGGACGAAATGGCGCCGGATCCGCAATCAGGACGAGGAGGCCCGCTCCATCCTGCTGAAGCCGCCGGCCGATCTGGTCCGCCCGGATCTGTGGTGGCGCGAGACCGAGTATCAGGCGCGGAAGGCGCTCCGCGACGGCGACATCTCGCTCGCCTACAGGCTCGCCGCCGCCCACAAGCCGGGCGACGGGAAGATCCAGGCCGATGCCGAGTTCTTCGCTGGGTTCGTGGCCCTTCGTTTCCTCGACGACCGCAAGTCGGCCCTCGCCCATTTCAGGAAGCTGCATGATGGAGTGACGGCACCGATCAGCCGGTCCCGCGGCGCCTATTGGGCCGGTCGCGCCGCCGAAGCCTCCCGTGATCCCGCCGGGGCCAAGGCCTGGTACGGCAAGGCCGCCGAGCACATCACCACGTTCTACGGGCAGATCGCCGCCGGCAAGCTGTCGGACGCCGCACCGCCGCTGCCCAAGGACGCCAAGGCGACGCCGGCCGAGGTCCAGGCCTTCCGGCGGAACGAGATCGCGCGCATCGTCCAGATTCTGGATGAGATCGGTCCGAACGAGCTGTTCGTCGCCTTCTCGATCGCGCTGGTCGATCGAGCCAAGACACCGGGCGAGAAAGCACTGGCGCTGGCCCATATCCGCGATCTCGGCCGCACCGATACGGCGGTGGCGGTCGCTCGCCGCGTCGCCCGTGACGGCCATGTCCTGATCGAAGACGCCTACCCCGTGATCCCACTGCCGAAGGGCGCCGGGCCGGAGTCGGCGCTGGTCCATGCCGTGATCCGCCAGGAAAGCGGCTTCGACCAGAGAGCGGTGAGCCGCGCCAAAGCCCAGGGCCTGATGCAGCTGATGCCGGCGACCGCCAAGATCGTCTCGAAGGAGCTCGGGCTCAAATACGAGATGGCCGAGCTGACCCAGAACCCGACCTACAACATCACCCTCGGTAGCTCCTATCTGAACGGCCTGATCGGGGACTTCGACGGCGCCTACATCCCGGCGATCGCGGGATACAACGCCGGCCCTGGCCGACCGAGGCGCTGGCTCCGCGACAACGGCGACATTCGCAAGGGCGACGTCGACGTCCTCGACTGGATCGAGCAGATCCCGATCGCCGAGACCCGCAACTACGTTCAGCGGGTGCTGGAGGCGCTCTACATCTATCGGGCACGCATGCCCAAGACGACGCCGGCGATCGTCCAGGCTCAGGCCGTCAACAAGTGGTGCCTCTACGGTTGCGGCGGCGTCATCGAGGCGAACGTCGCCAAGGCCCGCATCGGCAGGGCCGGCACCGACGATGTCTGCGATGCCGAGACCGACCGCACCTGCGGGGGCGATGAAGACGTCTCGGTCATGGCCCGCGACGGCGCGCCCGTTCCCGAGCCGATCCCTGTCGTCGAGGCGGCGCCCGCCTTGTCGGGCGCGGCTCCTCTTCAACCTCCCTCCTCTCGCCCGGCCGCCCTCCAGACGGGCAAACCATCCGCGGGAAAGGACTGATGACCGCCCAACCGACGTTGGCGAACACCGCCGCCTGTGTGTTCGACGCCTATGGCACGCTCTTCGACGTGAGCCGGATCACCGAACCGTGCCGCGACAAGCTCGGCGACCTCACCGCTCCTCTCGCCCGTCTCTGGCGCGAGAAGCAGCTCCAGTACACGTGGCTGCGCAGCCTGATGGGCACGCATATCGACTTCTGGCACGTGACCGGCGAAGCGCTCGACCATGCGCTGGCGGCGCTGAAGCTCTGGGATCCGGGTCTCAGGGCGCTCCTGATGCAGCTCTATCTGGAGCCGCCGGCCTTCGACGATGTTGCCGCCACGCTGGCCCGCATCAAGGCCAAGGGGCTGCGCACGGCGATCCTCTCCAACGGATCGACCACCATGCTGGCCGGTGCCGTCAACGGCCACAATCTCCGCGGCATGCTCGATCACACGCTCTCGGTCGACGAGGTGCGAATCTATAAGCCGCACCCCTCGGTCTACAAGCTCGCGACCGACAAGCTCGGCCTGCCGGCGGAGAAGATCCTCTTCGTCAGCTCGAACGGCTGGGACGCCCATGCCGCCGCTCATTTCGGCTTCCGCGTCGCCTGGGTGAACCGCACCAGCCAGACGCCGGAGACGATCCCCGACAAGCCCAGCACCGAGGTCCGGAACCTCTCCGAACTGCTTCCTCTCCTCGGCGTCTGAGCCGAGTCCCACCGCTCCTCTTCGAGAGACCCGATGACGGACGCGCTTCCGACCTATGACGACGTCCGCCGTGCCGCCGAGCGCATCCGGGACGTGGCGGTCGTCACGCCGCTGATCGAGTCCCAGCTCCTCAATGAGGAACTCGGCGGCCGGGTGTTGATCAAGTGCGAGATGCTGCAGAAGACCGGGTCCTTCAAGTTCCGCGGCGCTTACAACCGCATCGCCCAGATCCCGGACGCGAAGCGAAAGGACGGCGTCGTCGCCTTCTCCTCCGGCAACCATGCCCAGGGCGTGGCGGCGGCGGCGAAGCTGCTCGGCGTCAAGGCGTGCCTGATCATGCCGTCCGACGCGCCGAAGCTGAAGATCGAGAACAGCCGTGCCTTCGGCGCCGAGATCATCCTCTACGACCGCTTCCGCGACTCCCGCGAGGATATCGGCGCCCGCATCTCGCGCGAGCGCAACTCGACCCTGGTGAAGCCCTTCGACGACCCCGGCATCATCACCGGCCAGGGCACCATCGGCCTCGAGATCACCGAGCAGTCGAAGGCGTTGGGCATCAAGCCGGACGCCGTGCTCGCCGGCTGCTCCGGCGGCGGCCTGATTACCGGCATCGCGCTTGGCCTCTCCAAGGATCTTCCGGATACCGCCGTCTATTCGGTCGAGCCTGCGGGCCTCGACGACATGGCCCGCTCTCTCGCCAGCGGCAGGATCGAGACGAACGATCCGTCGGCGCGCACGATCTGCGACGCACTGATGTCGCCGTCGCCTGGCGACATCACCTTCGCGGTCGCCAAGGAACGCCTGAAGGGCGGACTCGCGGTGACCGACACCGAGACCAAGCGGGCGATGGCGCTGGCCTTCCGCCACTTCAAGATCGTCTGCGAGCCGGGCGGCGCCGTCGGCATCGCCGCGGTGATGGCCGCCAGGCTGCCGATCAAGGGCCGGACCGTCGTCGTCGTCGCTTCCGGCGGCAATGTCGACGCCGCCCTCTTCCAGGAAGCGCTCGCTCAGGCCTAGTCTCTGGCCGGCATGACCACAGGCCAGGACCGCGACGAGGTATTGGCGCTGCTTCGCGGCGTTCCCGCTCTTGCCGGCATGGCCCCGCAAGGCATCGCGATCTCGCCTCTCGGCGGTCTGTCCCATACCAACCTGAAACTGGAGACTCCGGCCGGCGCCTTCGTCCTGCAGATTCCGGTTCCGGATCCCCATGCCCCCGATCGCGCGCAGGCGATCGAAGCGACGCGTCGGGCGAGCAATCTCGGCATCGGTGCCGCACTCGTCCATGACGACCCGAAGACCGGCATCATCGTCACGCGCTGGGTTGCCGGCGCGGAGACGCTCTCGCCCGAACGCCTTCGTGGCGATACCCGCCGTCTCGGCGAGGTCACCGGCCTGCTTCGTCGCTGGCATCGCTCCGGCGAGGGCCTCGGCCCGGCGATCGATCACTTCGATGCCATGGATCGCTTGCGCGCGGCGTTGCCTATGCCACTCGGCTCGGCCCGGCTCGCGGTCGCCCTCGCCAGCGCCAAAGCCGAACGCGGCAAGCTGGCGAGCCTCGCCCCCATCCACGGCGATCCCGATCTCGAGAACCTGCTGTCGACGCCGGACGGGTGCGTACTGATCGACTGGGAATACGCAGGCATGGGCGATCCCGCCTGGGATCTGGGATATCTGGCTCTCGCGACCGACCTGTCTTCGGTCGAGGAGACCGCACTGCTGGCGGCCTATGCGGATCCGGCGATCACGATCCGGCGGCTTCGCCTGAACCGACTGATCGCCGCCGCTCTCTCCGCGCTTTGGTTCGCGGTCCGCATGCGCCGCGAGGCATCCCCCGACCTTTCGAACTGGATGGAGCCCCGGCTTCGGCAGGCAGAGGAACTCGCTGCGGCCCTTTACCCCGACATCCATTCGTAATAGCTTTCCCGTCACGTCAGGGGTGCTCCGTCGCGGGGCTGAGAGGACAAGGTCCAACCCTCCAAGCTGATCTGGGTAATACCAGCGGAGCGAGACCCATGTTTTCCGGTACGCAGTTCTCCCTCTATCCGATGACCGCCGACTTCGTGCCGGCGATCATGCGCGGCATCGCGGCCCTCGATGCCTACAAGGACCGGATCCGGCGTGAGACCGACGACCTCTCGACCTTGATGGTCGGCCCCCCGGACCAGGTGGTCCGCGCCATGCGGGATGCCTTCATCGCGACGGCCGGCGGCGGCGGGCATGTCGTCCTGGCCGGCACGCTTTCGCGCGGCTGCCCCGGCGAGTCCGACGACCCGATCTGCAGCGCCGAGGCCATCGTGCCGCTGAAGCCCGGCGAGGATCTGGTCGCCTCCTCGGTCGCCCGATATCAGCCGGGGCCGCTCTCCGGCCTCAAGACCTCGGCGCAGATCTCGCTCTACCCGCTCGGCACCGAGGCGCACATGGCTCGGATCGGCGCCTGCATCGACTTCCTGAAGGCGGTCGGCGTCTACGACAAGTCCAAGCACTTCTGCACCAAGCTGAAGGGCGATGCCGCCGAGGTCTTCGCCGCGATCGAGCGTTCCTACCTCGATTTCGCTCCCGCCAACGCGCATGTCGTGCTGACGATCACCGTGTCGGCCGGCAGCCCGACCAAGAGCTGACGGAGCCGCCACCATGAACCAGTGGACGCAGCGCGAGATCGTCGTCGTCGCCGCGATCGGCGCGGTCTTCGGCGTGGTCTACCTCGCCTGGGTGCAGCTCTGGCTGATGTCCCAGGCCCTGATCGGCCCCTTGTCGCTCGACATCTTCTTCGGTCTCTGGTGCGTCGCCTCGGTGATTGCGGCCTATGTCGTGCGCCGCCCGGGCGCCGCCTTCTTCGCCGAGGTGGTAGCCGCCATCGCCGAGGTCGCGACCGGCAACCCCGCCGGCCTGATCCTGCTTTTGACCGGCGTCGTCCAGGGCGCCGGCGCCGAGCTGCCCTTCGCCGCGACCCGCTGGAAGCGCTACGACATGGCGGTCCTGCTGGCTTCCGGCGCCAGCGCCGCGGTGTTCAGCTTCGTCTACACCTGGATCCGCTTCAGCTACGGCACGCTGAGCCCGACCCTGCTGGTCGCCATGTTCGTGATCCGCATCATCAGCGGCATGATCCTGGCCGGCTGGCTCGGCCGCGTGATCGCGCGCTCCCTCCATCGCACCGGCGCCCTCGACGGGCTCAGGATCGACGAAGACCGGCGTGCCTGACGCGAGCGTCGTCCTCGCCGCCGAGGGCGTCGCCGTCCGTTTTCCCCGCGCCGCCCGCGACGCCGTCCGCGACGTCACCCTCACGCTCCATGTCGGCGAACGGCTGGCGCTGGTCGGGCCTTCCGGCAGCGGCAAGACCACGCTGGCTCTCGCTCTTCTCGGCGCCATTCCCACGCTGGTTCCCGCCGAGAGACGGGGCGAGGTGCGCTGGACCGGCCTCGGCGACCGCAGGCTCGCAGCCGGAACCGGCATTGCCGCCGCCGTGCTCCAGGACACCGACGCACAGCTCGTCGCCCTCACCGTCGAGGACGAGATCGCCTTCGCGCTGGAGAACCGCGGCCTCGCCGCCGCCGAGATCGACGCCCGCATCGAAGCCGCCCTCGCCCGCCCGCCCGGCGCCGGCTTTCACCGCCGCGACCGCACGCTGACCCTCTCCGGCGGTGGACGCCAGCGCCTCGCGCTTACCGCCGCGCTCGCCGAAGCGCCGCGAGCGCTGGTCATCGACGAGCCGGTGGCACATCTCGACGGCGAGGCCGCATCCGAGGCTGTCGCCGCGGTGGAAGCGACCTGCCGCGCCGGCACTGCCGCGATCCTGGTCGAGCACCGGATCGACCACATCCTGCATCTGGCCGACCGCATTCTCGTCCTCGGACCAGAGGGAGCGCCGGTCGCTTTCGGCGAGACCGAGGCGACCCTGCGGTCGATCGCCGGCATCGACGGCGCGCTTGGCCTCCGCCTTCCGCCGTCGCTCCTGGTCTCGACGGCCCTGGCGAAAGCGGGACTCGACGAGCGTGACCCGCACGCTTTGGCCGTCGCCCTCGCCGCACTCGGCTTCGGTCGTCCGAAGCCCACGATCCGTGACACACCTCTGCTGACGATCGAAGGAGCGAAGGTCCGTCGCGGCGGCAGGACGGTGCTGGACGGGATCGACCTCACCATCCGCGAGGGCGAGGTCGTCGGCCTCGCCGGTCGCAATGGCGCCGGCAAGACAACGCTCGCTCTTCTCGCGGTCGGTGGTTTGCGCGCCGCCGTCGGCACCGTCCGCCGTAGCTCTCAAGACGCGCCGGTCTATGTGCCGCAGAACCCGGCCCTCGCCTTCGCCACCGGCAGTCTGCAGACCGAAGCCATGCGCCGCGGGTTGAGCTGGACCGAAGCCGCGGCAGCGATCGAGGGCTGCGGCCTTCCGGCCGATCCAGATCGCCATCCGCTGGCCTTCAGCCATGGCGAGCGACGGCGCATCGCCATCGCGCTCGCGCTGGCAGCACCCAGACCGCGGCTGGTCGTCCTGGACGAGCCGGCCTCCGGCCTCGACGGCTACGGCCTCGCCGCACTCGAAGACGACATCGAGGCGCTGCGGGCGCGTGGCTCCGCCGTCCTCGTCGTTGCCCATGATCTCGACTGGCTCGCCCGCGTCGCCGACCGCATCGCGGTGATGAAGGGCGGCCGCATCCTGGCCGACGGGCACAGCCTCGACATTCTCCGGGAGATCGTCGCCGGCCGGCTGCCGCTCAAGCCGCCGCCCGGCGCCGTGCTGGCAGCGCGTCTTGGCTGGACCTTCGCATGAAGAGCCTCGATCCGCTGACCAAGCTGGCGGTCGCCTTCGTCTATATCGGCTTCGCCACCCTGAACGAACGCAGTCTCGAGCTGGCGGTCCTGGCGATCCTCGTCACCGCGATGCTGCTCGTCGTGGAGCGCATGCCGCTCCGCAGCTTCGCGCTGGCCTTGCTGCCCTTCGCCTTCTTCGCGGTGACTTCGTCCTGGATCTACGCGGTGGCGCCGTCCAACGTCTATGGCTGGACCGGATGGCAGGTGGCACTGGCCGTCGGCTTGCGGACGATCGTCGTCGGCCTGGTCTCGATGCTCTTCGCCTACACGACCGAGCCGGCCGATCTCGGCCGCGCGCTGGTCCACCGTGCCCTCCTGCCGCGGCGCTTCGTCTTCGGCGCGCTCGCCGCGGTCCAGTTCCTGCCGGCCCTGGCCGAGGAGGCGCGGATGGCCCGCATGATCGCCCGCGCCGCGCTACCGGCCGGCACGTCCCGGGGACGCCAGGCGCTGGCCGGCTTCAATCCGGCGCTCGGCATCATCCTGCTGGCGGGCGCCATCCGCCGCGCCGGCACTGCCGCGCTGGCGATGGAGCTGCGCGGCCTCACCGCGGCCGCCTCCCCCAGCGACTGGCGGGTCCCGCGTCCGACACGACGGGACCTCGCCTTCGCCATCGTCGCGATCGCCGTGCTGCCGGCGATCGTTTTCCTCGCCTAGAGGTTCTGCAGCAGGTGGATCAGGCTGGAGGTATCCCAGCGGCCGCCGTTGCGCTTCTGCACATGAGCGTAGAACTGGTCGACCAGCGCCGTCATCGGTAGCAGCGCGCCGTTGCGCTTGGACTCGGCGAGGCAGATGCCGAGGTCCTTCCGCATCCAGTCGACGGCGAAGCCGAAGTCGAACTTGCCGTCGACCATGGTGTTGCCGCGGTTCTCCATCTGCCAGCTCTGGGCGGCGCCCTTGGAGATCACCTCGACCACTTTCTTGGCGTCGAGCCCGGCGCGCATGGCGAAGTTGATGCCCTCGGCCAAGCCCTGGACCACGCCGGCGATGCAGATCTGGTTGACCATCTTGCAGAGCTGGCCGGCACCGGCATCGCCGAGATGGGTGACGGCGCGGGCGTACGTGCCCATCGTCTCCTCGGCCTTGGCATAGGTGTCTGGCTTGCCGCCGACCATGACCGTCAGCTTGCCGTTGACCGCGCCGGCCTGGCCGCCGGACACCGGCGCGTCCAGCACGCCGATGCCGAGCTTGGCGCCGGCCGCCTCGATCTCGCGGGCGACCTCGGCCGAGGCGGTGGTGTGATCGACGAAGATGGTGCCCTTCGCCATGCCGGCGAAGGCGCCCTTGTCGCCATAGACGACGCTGCGGAGATCGTCGTCGTTGCCGACGCAGCAGAAGACGATCTCGGCGCCCTTGGCGGCTTCCGCCGGCGTCGCCGCCGATTTGCCGCCATGCTCGCCGGCCCAGGCCTTCGCCTTGGCCTCGGTGCGGTTGTAGACGGTGACCTTGTGCCCGGCCTTGGCCAGATGTCCGGCCATCGGGTAGCCCATGACGCCGAGGCCGAGGAAGGCGACGTTACGGGACTTCTGGGTGGACTTAGGCGCGTCGGACATGGGGCGGGTCTCCAGGAGTGAGTTCTGGGTTTCAGTAGCGAAGCGTGCGGGCTAGCTCAAGCCGCCCACATCGTCTCGACCAGACGGTGCCAACTCGGCTCGTCGGGTGCGAGCAGCAGGCGGCCGTAAATGTTCAACGGCGCATAGGAGCTGCCGTCCAGGTATCGGCCGTGACCACCGGCCTCCTTGTGCAGGAGCCAGCCGGGCGCATGGTCCCAGGGCCAGGCGCGATTGAAGAGCGCGAAGTGGGTGCGCCCCTCGGCCAGGTTGAAGTAGTCGGCGGCGGCGCAGCGAAGCGTGATGATCGAGGCGACCTTGTCGGCGTTCCGCGCGATCGTCGCCGCCTGCGCGCGATCGCCGGTATGGAAGGCGAGGTTGCCGGACATGCGCTTGACGTCGGCGCCCTTGGCGACCTGCACCCGCTGTCCGTCGACATGGGTGCCGCTTCCGGTCTCAGCCATCAGCGTGCGCTTGCGCAGCGGATCGTGGATCCACGCGGCCAGCACCTCGCCTCGGCGGATCAGCGCCACCATCGTTCCGAAGATCGGGATGCCGGCAGCGAAGTTCAGCGTGCCGTCGACGGGATCGACGACCCAGACGGGATCCTCACCTTCCAGGCGCTTCATAAGGGAGGGATCGGCCGCCGTCGCTTCCTCGCCGACGACCAGCGAGCCTGGGATCAGGCCGGCGAGAATCGGGCTCAGGCGCTGTTCGACCGCGGTATCCGCCGCCGTCACCAGGTCGCCCGGGGTCTTCTCCTGGATGTCGCCGGCGGCGAGCCGGCCGAAGCGCGGCATCATCTCCTCGGCGGCAACCTCGGCGATGTGCCGGGCGACGACCTCCGGGTCGACCCGCACCGAGGCGGTCAGCCGACGATGCCGAAGAGGTCGGATTCCTTCATCACGACGACGTCCTCGCCACCGACCTTGACCTCGGTGCCGGACCACTTGCCGTAAAGGACGCGGTCGCCGACCTTGACCCCGAGCGGCTGGCGCTTGCCATTGGCGTCGCGGGCGCCCGGGCCGACGGCGATCACCTTGCCCTCGACGGGCTTCTCCTTGGCGGTGTCGGGAATGATGATCCCGCCCTTGGTCTTGGTTTCCTGGTCGAGCGGCTTGATCACGAGACGATCGTGCAACGGCTTGATGGC
>CAXNIC010000107.1:0-13734 GCA_964201945.1 Alphaproteobacteria bacterium | reverse complement strand
ACCAGCTGGTGGTCGGCGCCGACGAAGAAGTCTTCGAGATGAACAACGGCTGCATCTGCTGCACCGTGCGCGGCGACCTGATCCGCATCATCGGCGGGCTGATGAAGCGGAAGGGCAAGTTCGACGCGATCCTGGTCGAGACCACGGGCTTGGCCGACCCGGCGCCGGTGGCGCAGACCTTCTTCGCCGACGAAGAGGTGAAGAAGCGCTGCGGCCTCGATGCGGTGGTGACGGTGGTCGATGCCTATCACGTGCTGGACTCGCTCGACGACAGCCACGAGGCCAAGGACCAGATCGCCTTCGCCGACATCATCATCCTGAACAAGACCGACCTGGTCGATGCCGACAAGCTGAAGGAAGTCGAGGCCAAGCTCCGCAAGATCAACCGCTTCGCCAAGGTCATCCATGCCCAGCGCGGCAACGTGCCGCTGGATTCGATCCTCGGCGTTGGCGCGTTCGACCTGAAGCGCATCCTCGAGATCAAGCCGGACTTCCTGGAAGAGGACGACCACGAGCATGACGAGGAGATCCAGTCTGTCTCCTTCGAGCTCGAGGAGCCGCTCGACCGCCGGCGCTTCGAGATGTGGATCGGCATGGTGCTGCGCGAGCTCGGCGCCCAGATCCTGCGCTCCAAGGGCATCCTCGACTTCAAGGACGAGCCCAACCGCTTCGTCTTCCAGGGCGTCCACATGCTGATGGACGGCCAGGCCGGCCGGCCCTGGGCAGAGGGCGACAAGCACACGAGCCAGCTCGTCTTCATCGGCCGCGACCTCGACGTGCCGGCGCTGAAGCGCGGGTTCAAGGCGTGTGTGGCGTAAGAACGCACTTCATGTCCCTTCCCCATCGTACCCCCTCTCCCGGCGAAGCCGGGGGAGGGATGGGGTGGGGGCCGAGCGCCAGCGAGGTCTTCTCACGAACCTCGCTTACGCTCGGCCCCCACCCTGCCCTCCCCCGCTGCGCGGGAGAGGGTTCCGAAGATTGTGCTCGGGACATCGCATGACTCAGACTCCGCTCACACTCTCCGCCGACGCCTCGGTCGTCGCCGCCGTCTTCAACCGCCGCTCGTCCCATGCCACCTTCGGGCTCGGCGACGGGACCGCGCGCATCGTCACGCTGGCCGACAGCACCGTGCGCGAGGTGACGCTGACCGATGGCGGCGTGCTGGCGTTGATCCAGGACATGGACGATGCCGGCTGGCTCGCCGGTCTCGACGACGGGCGGCTGGTGAGCCTTCAACCCGACGGCACGATCGCCGAGATCGCCCATCATCCGGGGAAGTGGATCGAGCAGATCGCGGCCTCACCCGTGGGCCTCCGCGCCTATGGCGCCGGCAAGGACGCCTATATCGCCGACCTCAAGGGCTTCGCCCCGCCACGCACGCATCCCTCGACCGTCGCCGGCCTCGCCTTCGATCCCAAGGGCAAGCGGCTCGCGGTCGCGCATTACGGCGGCGTCAGCCTGTGGTGGGTGAACTCGACGGATTCGAAGCCGAAGCTGCTGCCGTGGAAGGGCTCGCATGTCTCGGCCTGCTGGAGCCCGGACGGCGGCTATGTGATGAGCTCGATGCAGGAGAACGACCTGCATGGCTGGCGCATGCCGGCGGCCAACGACATCCGCATGTCGGGCTACCCGACCAAGGTGAAGGCGCTGGCCTGGTCGACCAAGCCCTACTTCCTCGCGACATCCGGCGCCGACCAGATCATCTGCTGGCCCTTCGCCGGGTCCGGCCCGTCGGGCAAGCCGCCGATCGAGTTCGGCGGCCGCGGCGCCCAGATCGTCACCCGCGTCGCCTGCCATCCGGCCGGCGACGGCGTCGCCGCCGGCTACGACAATGGCGAGATCGCCATCGGCCGCATCTCCTGGCGGCGGCTTGCCCTCGCGCTGGAGGCGACCAAGGCCGAGATCACGGCGCTGACCTGGTCGCCGGACGGGGGCTTCCTCGCCGCCGGCGACGATGACGGTCACATGCATGTGATCCCCGTCCTTCTGCCGCCAGCCTAGGCCTGCTCCCGCCGGCCTGAGGGCGCGTCTCACCCGGCTGTGACTTGTCGCTCGGGACTCCCGGGCGACAATGCCGCATCGACTTTCACGACGACGCGGAAAGGCTTGGGCGCTGCCACCGCCTGCCCCATGCTGGCCTCGCGCATCAGTGGACGGACATGGACGAGATCGCGGCCGACCTCTGCGTCATCGGTGCCGGTTCCGGCGGCCTTTCGGTCGCCGCCGGCGCGGTGCAGATGGGCGCCCGCGTCGTGCTGGTCGAGAAGGGCCGCATGGGCGGCGACTGCCTCAACACCGGCTGCGTGCCCTCGAAGGCGCTGATCAAGGCCGCCCGCATCGCCGAGTCGGTGCGGAAGGCCGGCCGCTTCGGCGTCAACGGGCATGAACCCGCGATCGACGTCGACGCGCTTCGCCGGCATGTCGAGGGCGCCATCGCCGCTATCGCCCCGCATGACTCGGTCGAGCGCTTCGAGGGGTTGGGCGTCACCGTGCTGAAGGCGGAGGCGCGCTTCATCGATCGCAATCGCCTCGACGCCGGCGGCCGCACCGTCCGCGCCAAGCGCTTCGTGCTGGCGACCGGATCCAGGCCGGCGGTGCCGAAGATCCCTGGCCTCGCCGACCTGCCTTACCTCACCAATGAATCCGTGTTCGACCTCCGCGCGCTGCCGCGCCACCTGCTGGTGATCGGCGGCGGGCCGATCGGCATCGAGCTGGCCCAGGCCTTCCGCCATCTCGGATCCGAGGTGACCGTGGTCGAGGCGGCGACGATCCTCGCCAAGGACGACCCGGAGCTGGTGGCGGTCGTCCGCGCGCGCCTGCTCGCCGACGGCATCGAGCTTCGCGAAGGCGCCACGGTCGAAGGCGTCGAGCGCGCCGGCAACGTGGTTGCGATCACCCTCGCCGACAAGACAGCCAGGCACCGGATCGAAGGCTCCGATCTTCTCGTCGCTGTCGGCCGCACGCCCGAGCTCGGGGCGCTGGCGCTGGAGGCGGCCGGCGTCGAGTGGACGCCGAAGGGTGTTGAGGTCGATGCGCGGCTCCGCACCTCCAACCGCCGCATCTTCGCCGTCGGCGATGCGGTCGGCGACCGCCAGTTCACCCATTGGGCCGGCTATCACGCCGGCATCGTGCTGAAGAACATCCTCTTCCGCCTGCCGGCGAAGGTCGACCTCGCGCTCTGCCCCTGGGTCACCTATGCCTCGCCGGAGCTGGCGCAGGTCGGCATGACCGAAGACCAGGCACGGAAGGCACATGGCGACGAGGTGCAGGTGCTGCGGGCGCGCTTCAACGAGAACGACCGCGCCCGCACCGAGGCCGACACCGACGGGCTGGTGAAGGCGGTGGTCGGCAAGCGCGGCCGCATCCTCGGCTGCGGCATCGTGGGATCGGACGCCGGCGAGCTGATCCAGGTGTGGGAACTCGCGATCCGAAAGCGCCTCGGCATCGGCGCCATCGCCGAGATGGTCGCGCCCTACCCCACCCGCGGCGAGGCCTCCAAGCGCGCCGCCGGCAGCTACTACACGCCGGTGATCTTCGGCGAGCGGACGAAACGCATCGTGCGCATTCTCCTGGGGCTGGCGCGATGAAGCGCTACCTGCCACTCGCGGCGATCGCGGTCGTGGCGGTGCTCGCCTATGCGTCCGACCTCGGCACCTACCTGACGCTGGATCACCTGCGCGCGCACAAGCAGATCATCGTCGACTTCGTCGCAGCCAACCCGGTCGGCGCCGCCGCGATCTACCTGATGCTCTACGCGCTCGCCGTCGCCGCCTCGGTCCCGGGCGCGGTGTTCATGACCCTCATCGGCGGCTTCCTCTTCGGCGCCGTGGTCGGCACGACGCTCACCGTGATCGCCGCCACGCTTGGCGCAACGCTGCTGTTCCTCGCCGCGCGCTCGGCCCTCGGCAACCTGCTCCGCGACAAGGCCGGCCCGGCGATCGCGAAGATGGAGGCGGGATTCCGCCGCGACGCCTTCTCCTATCTCCTGGTGCTGCGGCTGGTGCCGCTGTTCCCGTTCTTCATCGTCAACCTGGTGCCGGCCTTCCTCGGCGTCGGGCTCGGGACCTATATCGGCGCGACCCTGATCGGCATCATCCCCGGCACGCTGGTCTACACGCTGGCCGGCTGCGGCCTCGGCAGCATCCTCGAAGCCGGCGGCGAATTCTCGCTGAAGAGCATCCTGACGCCCGAGATGATCGCTGCCCTTTGCGGCCTCGCGCTCCTGGCGCTGGTACCGGTGCTCTACAAGCGGTTCGGAGCGAAGGAAGCCTGATGAGATCGTACCCCCTCCCTCGTGCGAAGCGCGGGGGAGGGTTGGGGTGGAGGCCGAGCGTCAGCGAGGTTGCTGCGCTGGCGGTTGAAGAAAGACCTCGCTATCGCTCGGCCCCCACCCTGCCCTCCCCCGGCAAAGCCGAGGGAGGGTTCCGAGAGACCAGTCTTACTCGGGCAGCGCTTCGATGAAGTCGACAAGCTGATCGAAGCGCCACACTTCGAGCCGTTTCGTCGTCGCCGTCACGCGCTCGCCGAGATCCTTGTCTTCGGTGACGAGCACGTCGGCCGCGGCTTCCGCCGACGCGGCGATCATGTCGTCCTCGGAAGGATGCGGGTTTGCCGCGCTCCACGCCTCTTCGTTCGTCGGAATCCGGCGGAAGGGAACACGTTGCATCGCCGCCCGCCGGACCGCGTCGGGAATCCGCGCGATCTCCTCGTCCTGCACGCGCGTGCGCAAGATCACGACCTGGCCGCTTCGGACCGCATGGATCAGACGGGCAGTGAATCCGTCGCGGGCGACGATCCGGTCGTAGACGTTGGTGTCGAGCATCAACCTCCGGGCCATGCGCGCCCGCCGGTCACCGCGCCGCCAGCAGCGCCTCGATGCCGAGGCCGAGCGCGATCAGGCGGCGGTCGTGGCCGTGCTCGCCGACCAGCATGAGGCCGACCGGCCCTTCGCCGGGGGCCTGGATCGGCAGCGTGATCGCGCAGCGGTCGAGGAAGTTGAACATCGCGGTGTTGCGGAGGATCAGCCGGTTCTTCTGCATGAAGGTCTCGGGCGTCGCCACCTCGTCCAGCGCCGGGGCCAGGATCGGGATCGTCGGCAGGATCATCGCGTCATAGGGACGCGTGATCGTACGCGCACGCCCGATCATCTCCTTCCGGATACGCATCAGGTCGATGTAGTCGGCCGCCGGCATGTCGATGCCGCCCTTGATGCGGGAGAGCACCAGCGGGTCGAACTTGTCGGCCTTGGTCGCGATCGTCTCGCGGTGATGCGAATAGGCCTCCGGCGCCGAGAAGCCGCCGCGTGAGTTGATCTTCGGGATCTCCGCCAGCTCCGGCATGTCGACGTCGACCAGCAGCGCGCCGGCGGCCGAGAGCTTCGAGAGCGTCTTCTGGTAGGCGCCCGACACGGTCGCATCCAGGTTTTCCAGCACCAGGCCCTTGATCACGCCGAGGCGGAGCCCCTTGACCGGCATCGCCGCCGGCACCGTCGCGGGCTCATCCGCCATCACCGCGTCCAGGATCGCGCAGGAGGCCAGCGTCTTCGCCAGCGGGCCGATCGAGTCCTGGCTGAAGGAGAGCGGGAAGGCGCCGTCGAGCGTGATCCGGCTGGCCGTCGGCTTGATGCCGGCGAGCCCGCAGAGCGCCGCCGGGATGCGCACCGAACCACCGGTGTCGGAGCCGATGGAACCTGCGCACATGCCGTCGGCCGCCGAGACCGCCGCACCTGAGGACGAGCCGCCGGGGATGCGGCCGCGCGCGCGGTCCCACGGGTTCTTCGGCGTGCCGTAATGCGGATTGATGCCGATGCCGGAATAGGCGAACTCGGTCATGTTGGTGCGGCCGACCAGCACGGCGCCGGCAGCCCGCAGCCGGGCGACGATCGGTGCATCGGCCTTGGCCGGGGCTGCGTCGGCCAGCGCGACCGAGCCTGCCGGCGTCGGCTGGCCTGCGACATCGAACAGGTCCTTGATCGAGACCGGAATGCCGGCCAGCGGCGAGGGCGGCGGGCCGAATTTCCGCATCCGATCCCAATGATCGGCCTCGGCGCGGGCGCGGTCGTGCCAGACCTTGATGAAGGCGCGACTCCCCTCTCCCGCCTTGTCGTCGATACGCGCGAGCGCCTCGTCGACCAGTGCGCGCGATGTCGTCCGTCCCTCCGCGAGATCGGCGGCGAGAGCGAGGATCGGTTTCATCTCGGAAGTCCCCCTGGAAATCGAATCTGTCGAGCGGCGGCCATGCTAACATGGCCCTTCGCCGGCACCGAAGCGCCGAGCGCCGCCGCTCCCCTCCTCCCCGGGATTCCATGGTCGCGATCACCGCCGATGCACGCAACGACGCCCGGGTCATCGGGCTGGTCTCGGTCGCGCATTTCTTCAGCCATTTCTATTTCCTGGTGCTGCCGCCGCTGTTCCCGGTGCTGAAGGAGACCTATGGCGTCAGCTTCGCGGCGCTCGGCCTCCTGATGTCGGCGATGAACATCGGCACCGGCCTGCTGCAGCCGGTGATGGGCGTGGTGGTCGACCGCATCGGCGGCAAGACGGTGCTGATCTGGGGCCTGGCGCTGCACGCGGCCGCGATGGGCGCGATCGGCTTCACCTCCAGCTATGGGGCGATCCTCCTGCTGATGGGCCTCGCCGGCATCGCCAACTCGGTCTATCACCCGGCCGACTACGCCATCCTCTCGGCCTCGGTCGACAAGCGGCGGATCGGCCGCGCCTTCTCGATCCACACCTTCGCCGGTTACCTGGGATTCGCCATGGGGCCGGTGGCGATCGCGGCGCTGACCGTGCCGCTGGGCTGGCGCGGCGCCCTCATCGCGACCGGCGTCGCCGGCTTGATCGCCGCGGCCGCCCTCCTCTGGCAGAAGGATGCGCTCGCCGACGAGCGGGCCTCGGAGGGAACCAAGGCGGGCGCCGGCCTCGGCGGCGACCTGCTCAGGTCACCGGCGATCTGGCTTTCGTTCCTGTTCTTCACGCTCATCGCCGCCGGCTCGTCGGGGCTCAACAGCTTCTCGGTCTCGGCGCTCGACGTCATGTGGGAGACGCCGTTCTGGGCGGCGACCACCGGGCTGTCGGTCTTCCTCTTCGCCGGCGCCGCCGGCGTGCTCATGGGCGGCTTCATCGCCGACCGCACGTCGCGTCACGGCACCGTCGCGGTGGTCTGCCTGCTGCTGACGGCGCTCCTGTTCGCCGTGGTCGCGGTGGTCGATCTCGGCATCGCCGGGCTGATGGTAATCATGGTCCTGACCGGCCTGCTCAACGGCATCATCCAACCCAGCCGCGACATGATGGTGCGCGCGGTGACGCCGCCGGGATCGATCGGCAAGGTCTTCGGCTTCGTCACATCGGGCTTCAACGTCGGCGGCGCCATCGCGCCGCTCGGCTATGGCGTGCTGCTCGACCAGGGCGAGGCCGCCGCCATCTTCTGGGTGATCGCGGTACTCAACCTGCTGGCGATCGGAACCGTGGTCAGCGTCCGCTGGCGGCGATGATCCCGGCCAGCAGGCGGCGCATCTCGCGGGCATAGGCTGCGCGCCCGAAGACCTCTTTCGCATAGGCCTGGATCTCGCCGATGTCGCGGGCGAGCACATCTGCCTCCATCGCATGGACGCGGGCGATCGCCGCCTCGATCTCGGACATCGAGCAGTCTTCGAGATAGATCCCGCGTCCCTCCGGCAGGTCGATGCCGGTGGTCCGGCTCAGGATCGGATAGAGGCCGGCGGTCATCGAGGTGGCGCAGGCGTTCGACATGCCCTCGGACGCGCTGGGGGCGACGAAGGCGAT
The DNA here is from genome assembly GCA_964201945.1 of Alphaproteobacteria bacterium. GTDB lineage: Bacteria > Pseudomonadota > Alphaproteobacteria > SHVZ01 > SHVZ01 > SHVZ01. The sequence continues at coordinate 5,950 of CAXNIC010000107.1, read as the reverse complement.
GCAGCGCTTGTGGATGCGCGCCAGATCCGGCGAGTTGCCGCGGAGATGGCCGTGGAAGCGGATGCGCGGATGGCGCAGCAGCTCGGCGCCGTAAAGCGCCAGGAAGTCCGGCTCATCCAGCACCAGGCCGACGACGTTCAACGTCCAGACATCCTGGCGGGCGAAGATCTCAAGCAGCAGATCGAGCCCCTTCAGCACCGCGCCATGGCCGAAATACCAGAGGAACTCGCGCTCGGCCGGCACGTAATCGTCCCCCCCCCCGCTTCACGTAGGCCAGCGGCGACGCGCTGACCCGGATCGGCGTGATCTTGGATCTGAGCCGCTCGGGATATGTGGAGAGCGTCTGCCCGTTGCCGATCAGGAGCGAACGGTCCGAGGCCTCGATGCCGGCGGCGATGCCTGGGGCGCCGCCGCTCCGCTTCGCCGCATAGGAACCGGGACGACGCGCCAGCATGGCCTGGATCCGTTGGGATTCACGGGCATCCAGGAAGTCGCCGCTGGAGCCGGTGAGCAGCCCGATCTTCACCGCATCCTTCGGCAGCGACTCGCCCAGGCGCGTGAACTCGCCGACGCCGGCGAAGATCACGGCGTAGTCCCCGGGCGGCCTCGGCGGCAGCGGCCCCTGCGTGTTGATCACCTGCAGGTCGTAGCCGAGCTCGAGCAGGATGCGGCAGACCTCGCGCGATTCCCAATGGATGCTGGTGGTCCAGAAATGCTCGTAGCCGTCGTCGAAGACGACGTGCTCGCGAAGGAACGAGACCAGCGCCCAGCCCCTGGCAGGGCGTTCGAGGGCGCGGACGGTCAGCAGCGGTCCGTCGTTCTCGGCGACGACGCGGCCGATGCCGGGCCAGACCAGCTCGCTCTTCGCCGAGGTGTAGGCGCGATAGCGCGCCGCCGTCATCGCCGCGAGAAATGGATCGGGATCGGGTGCCGCATCCGCCGCCGCCGCCCAGGCGGCGACCGCCGTCTCCGCATCGCCCGCGGCTTCCGCGGCCTTGGCGCGTTCGGCCTGATCCGCCGCCGCCTGGATGCGTTCGGCCAGCAGGGCTTCGAGCGCCGCGCGGGCCTCCGCCGACTCCGGTGCCACGGCCAGCACGGCGCGCAGCGCGTCGGTCGCCGCCGCCCGGTCGCCGGCACGCCGCCGGGTCTCCGCCTGCAACCGATAGCGCTGGGCAATCAGCATCGTGAGACGACGGATCTCCGGTTCCTCGCCGATCCAGGGGAGAGCCTGCAGCAGGAGTGCGCGCGCCTGGTCGAGCTGGCCGCGGCCGAGATTGTGCTCGATCGATCCGGTGAAGAGGCGGGTCGCGGCCTCGCGGGCCTTCCGCCATCCATCCTCCGCAGGCCAGCCCAGCGCCAGCGTGCGGATAGCGAGGCCGGCAGCCTGGGCGACCTGGCCCTTCTGCGCGAGCTCGCCGATCTGGCGTGCGTCGCGATCGAGCTGCTCCCACACCAGGCCGCCGAGATACCCCGCCGGCGACGGCTCGAGCATCGCCTCGCCGATGCGCCGGCGTGCCAGCCGTCGCAGCCGCTCCCCGGCCTCTGCATGGTCCGGAACGAGATGGAGCGCCCCGCCATAGGCGGCCGCGGCCTCGTCGACCGAGCCATCGGCCTCGCGGGCGAGCCCGAGGCGGAACAGGCCGAGGGCCATCTGCGAGAGGTTTTCGCGGGCACCCTGATGAGCCGGCTCGGCCGCGAGCGCCTTCCGGTAGCAGTCGGCGGCGGCACCCGGCTTGCCGGCGCGCTCCTCGACGCAGCCGGCGAGGTACCAGACCTCGGCCGCCGCGGGCCACGCGGCAGCGGCGAGGTAGAGCGCGCCGGCGGCCTCGCCGAGCCGCTCGGCCTTCAGATGGATCAGTGCCTGCTGGAAGGTTTCGAAGATGCCGAGCCGCAAGGCGGCACGCTCACGCCGGCCCGGGCTTGCGTCCGACGAAATAGACCTGATCGCCGATGCCCGAGAACTCGGCATGGCCGAGCGTGGTGATGTAGCGGAAGAAGACTTCCTCGAAGCGGGCGATGAAGCCGTCGATCAGCTTGCGGTCCACCTTCAAGGGATGGGCGGCGTCGTAGGTGCGATCGGCCTCGGCGACCACCTGGGCGTGGTCGAAGTAGCGGTCGTGGAAGAAGACGAGGCCGCCAGGGGCGGTCATGTCCCAGATCTTCTGGAAGATCAGCGGCACGTCGTAGCAATGCTCGATCACGTTCAGCATCACCACGAGGTCGTAGCTCTGCTTCGGCTCGAACTGCTCGATCGGCAGGGCCACCCGCTCGTCCACCGGAAGCGGCTGCCCCGAGCTCACCATCAGCGAGCCGTCGCGGTAGAGGCAGTTCGGGTGGGTCAGGTAGTCCTCGATCAGCGGGTCGAGCAAGGTCAGCCGCTTGATGTGGCAGACCTGTCCCAGCACGTGCATGTTGGTGAAGGGGCCGCAGCCGAGCTCGATCGCGTTCTCGAAGGTCTTGCCGCCCAGCATGGCGTAACGGTCGTACATGTAGGCGTGGTCCATGTTCCGGTCTTCGCGCATGTGCGGGCGAAGATCGAGCCAATGGTGCCGCTCGGCGTCCTGGGCAAGCTTCCAGCGATCGACCGTGACCGTGTGGATGCCGCCGTCGGGAGTGAGGAAGTGCTTGTCGTTGGTCTTCTCGACGACGGCCTTCGCCGCCTCGCCGGTGACGACCTCGAAGTCGCGGGTGACGTAGGTGTATTCGGGCTCGGCCATGGTCAGGCGGCCTCGGGCTTGAAGCCGATGAAATAGACCTCCTCGCCCGGATCGGAGTTGGCGATCTCGCCCCGGGTCAGGACGGTTCGGAAGAAGATTCCGTTGAAGCGCTGCAGGAAGGCGTTCACCAGCTTGCGATCGACCTTCAGCGGGTGGGCGGTGTCGAAGCTGCGCCCGGCCTCGGCCGCGACCGCCGCATGGTCGAAGTAGCGGCCATGGAAGAGCACGAGCCCGCCAGGCGCGGTCATGTCCCAGATCTTCCTGAAGATCACCGGCACGTTGTAGCAGCGCTCGATCACGTTCAGCATGACCACCAGATCATAGCGCAGCTGGGGCTGGAACTGCTCGACCGGCAGCGCCACGCGCTCGGCGACCGGGAGCGTCTCGCCCGTCGGCAGCGCCAGCGCGCCGTCGCGGTAGAGGCAGTTCGGGTGACGCAGGAGGTCCTCGATCAGCGGGTCGAGCAAGGTCAGCCGCTTGATCGTGCAGCGATGGGCAACATACGCCATGTCGGTGAAGGGGCCGCAGCCGAGCTCGATCGCGTTCTCGAAGGTCCGGCCGGACAGGAGCGAGTAGCGGTCGAACATGAACGCACGGTCCATGTTCCGGTCTTCGCGCGTGTGCGGGCGGAGATCGAGCCAGCGGTGGCGCTCGGCGTCCTGCGCCTGCTTCCAGCGGTCGATCGAGACGGTGTGGATGCCGCCGTCGCGGGTGAGGTAGCGGCGGTCGTTGGTCTTCTCGACCAGGGGCCGCGCCGCCTCGCCGGTCAGGACCTCGAAGTCGCGGGTGACGTAGGTGTAGTCGGGCTCGGCCATCGATGACGAGTATCGGGCGGCCGGCCGCGTCCGTCCAGCCGGCTCAGCGTTTCCCGATGATCAGCGGGCGCGGCGGCGGCGTCGTCTCGCCGATGACGACCGCCGCCTTCAGCGCCGCCTCGGCCTGGGCGGCGTCGTGTTCGCTGCGGGCGTGGATCAGGCAGAACGGCTGTTTCGGACCGATGGTGTCGCCGAGGCCGACGACGCCCGAGAGTCCGACGGCATGGTCGATGCCGTCGGTCGGCAGCCGGCGGCCGCCGCCGAGCGCCAGCACGACGCGCCCGACATCGGCCACGTCCATGTAGGTCACCATGCCCTTGCCGAGGCGCGCCGGCCGAATCACCGGCGCCTTCGGCAGGTACTTGCCCGGCCGCTCGACCAGATCGGCAGGCCCGCCCAGCGCCTTCACCATGCGGGCGAAGCGTTCCGCCGCCGCGCCCGACTCGAGCGCACGCCGGACCTTGGCCGGTGCGCCGGAGATGCCGCCGAGCTTCAGCATCTCGACGGCGAGCGCCTGCGTCACCTGGTCGAGCCGCGTCTCGCGCCGCTTTCCGGTCAGGTAGTCGATCGCCTCCCTAACCTCGAGCGCGTTGCCGGCGGTATCGCCCAGCACCTCGTTCATGTCGGTCAGCATGGCGCGCGACTTGAGGCCGGCGCCGCGCGCCACCGAGACGATCGAGTCGGCCAGCGCCTTGGCTTCGGATGTGGACGGCAGGAAGGCGCCGGAGCCGACCTTGACGTCCATGACCAGGCCGTCCAGCCCCGCCGCCAGCTTCTTCGAAAGAATGGAGGCGGTGATCAGCGGCAGCGACTCCACCGTCGCGGTCACGTCGCGCAGCGCATAGAAGCGGCGGTCGGCCGGCGCGATGTCGTTGGTCTGGCCGATGATGGCGCAGCCGACGCCGGTCACGGTCTTCCGGAACAGCGTCAGGTCCGGCTGGCTTACGTATCCCGGGATCGAGTCCATCTTGTCGAGCGTGCCGCCGGTGTGGCCAAGCGCGCGGCCGGAGAGCATCGGCACGAAGACGCCGCAGGCGGCCGCGATCGGCGCCAGCATCAGGCTCACCTTGTCGCCGACGCCGCCGGTCGAGTGCTTGTCGATCACCGGGCCGGGCAGCTTCCATGTGAGGCGACGCCCGGAATCGGCCATCGCCTTGGTCAGCGCCGCCACTTCCATGCGCTTCATGCCCTGGAAGAAGACGGCCATGGCGAAGGCGGCGACCTGCCCGTCGGAGATCGATCCGTCTGTCAGGCCCTCGATCATGAAGCGGATGTCGCCATCGGTCAGCGCATGGCCGTCGCGCTTCTTGCGGACGACCTCCTGCGGAAACGGCTTCGCCATCAGCCGCCGGTTTCCTCGAGCAGGGCGGTGAGCAGCCGCACCAGGCGGGCGGCGCCGTTCCGTCCTGCCGCCAGCACCTCCTTGTGGTCGAGCGGCGCCTCGGAGAGGCCCGCCGCCAGGTTGGTGATGATCGAGAGCCCGGCGCAGCGATATCCCGCATGGCGGGCGGCGATCACCTCAAGCACCGTCGACATGCCGACGGCATCGGCGCCGAGCTGGCGGAAGGCGCGGATCTCTGCCGGCGTCTCGTAGGAGGGGCCGGGCACGGCGAGATAGACGCCCTCATGCACGGCGACGCGGGCGCGCTTGGCAGCCGCCTTCCAGCCGCGCAGCAGCTTCCGGTCATAGGCCTCGGTCATGTCCGGGAAGCGCGGGCCGACGGCCTCGTCATTGGGGCCGGTCAGGGGATTGCGGCCGGTCAGGTTGATCTGGTCGGTGATCGCCATCAGCGTGCCGGGCGCCCAATCCTCGCGAAGGCCGCCGGCGGCGTTGGTCACGATCAGCGTCTTGGCGCCGAGGCGGCGGAAGAGGCGGAGCGGTGCGGCCATCGCATCGGCGGAGCTGCCCTCGTAGAGATGGACGCGGCCCTGCATCGCCGCGACGGCGACGCCGCCGAGCTTGCCCAGAACCAGGCGGCCGGCATGGCCCGAGATCGACGGCTGCGGGAAGCCGGGCAGATCCTTGTAGGGGATCGACACCGCGCCCTTGATCGCATCCGCCACGGGGCCTAAGCCGCTGCCCAGGATGAGGACGGCGCGGGGCTTCAGCTTCGGTGCGCGGGCGCGGATCACCTCGGTGGCATCGGCCGTGGGCTTGGCCGACGCCTTCGAGCCGAGATGCGCCGGACCGAAGGAGAGCGGCAGGAGATCGCCGAGCGTCACGGTCTTCCGGATGCCTTTGGCCCCGCAGAGATGGATCTTCACCTCCTCGGCCGCGAATTCGCGAAGCCGCTGGCGGCAGCCGCCGCAGGGCGTGCAGAGCGCGTCACCGGTGCCGATCACCGCGACCTCGGCGATGCGGGTCTCGCCGGCGGCGATCATCGCGCCGATCGCCGTCGCCTCGGCGCATTGGCCTTG
>CAXNIC010000106.1:0-13839 GCA_964201945.1 Alphaproteobacteria bacterium | reverse complement strand
CATGCCGCTTCGAAGATCACCCAACGGCGCCGGTCACACCCGTCCACAGCCTGGTCGCGATCGACCGGAACAGGTGGTCGCGATCAATCGGAACGCCTGGTCGCAATCAATCGGAACCGGTGGTCGCAATCAGCCGGTACGCGCAGATGCTTGTTCCTTACGAGGACAACCGCGATTGGGACATGGCGCCGAGCAACCGCCCAAGTCGCCCCGCCCGCCGACGCCGCCCCGCGCGCGGCGCGTGACGGGCAAGCCCGCGCAGCGGGATTTGTTCTAGTCGGCCTTAGCGCTAAGGATCGCGAAGGGCGGTGGCAGCAGGTTCGATTTCCGCTATGGTTCGATTTAGAAACCCTCAGTAGACGGCTATGGCGCGCGGCGAGTTGATGAAGAAACTGCTGGCGAGCTACGGCCGGGACGAGGAGTTCAGGGCTGTCGCCGAGCAAATAATCGACGAAGAAGAGAGGAAGAATAATCGCGTGCTCGCAAAGTCGCTGCGACGGACGCTGGAGGCCGGCCCAAGGCATCCTTCGTCACCGAAGGCACTTGCACCGCTGCTACCCTTTCCCGAGGCGGCCGCCGACTTCGTGGAGCGAGTCGAGCCGAGCCACACGAGGACCGACATCGTCCTCAGCGCCACCAATGTCCGCGTCCTCTTAGAGCTGATAAAGGAATTCCGACGGGCAGACGATATCCGCAGTCACGGCCTTCCGGTGCGCTCTAAGCTTTTGTTTTGCGGTCCCCCAGGGTGTGGGAAAACCTTGTGTGCCGAAATCGTCGCCGCTGAGCTCGGGTTACCGCTGTTCGTGGTTAAGCTCGATCGACTGATTTCTTCGTACCTGGGCGAGACCGCCAGTAACGTCCGAAAGATCTTCGAGTTCGCGCGCAAGCAGCACTGCGTGCTGTTCTTTGACGAGTTTGACGCGCTCGCCCGCTCTCGCACTGATTCGGGTGAGCACCATGAGCTTCGGCGGGTGGTGAATAGCCTTCTGCTGTTCATCGATCAGATTCGACCCAAAGGCTTTCTCATCGCCGCGACCAACCTCGACCAGTCGCTCGATCCCGCAATCTGGCGCCGCTTTGACGAGGTGATTTGGTTTGAAAAGCCGGACCGAGCCGAGGTCGAGCGTTACCTACGCATGAAGTTTAAGAACGTGCCGACGGCATTCGATCCGGTCAGTCGAAGCACTGCGCTAGTAGGCTACTCCTACGCCGAGATCGAGCGGGTCTGTTTTCAGGCCATCAAAATGATGATCATCGATCGGCATAGGCAGGTTCAGGAGCGGGACTTCAGCCGCGCGCTCAAAGATGAAGCGCGCCGTCGGGCGGGGAATGCACGAGTGAAGCCGTCCGCCTGAGACATTTCCAATGCCGCGGTATGATCATCTTCAACTCGCCCGGCTGCCCGAACAAATGGAGCGCCGCCGCCACGGTGGCGGGGGTGGCGCGCCGATGCGCGACCCAGACGGGCACAGCCGCAAGCTTCGCAACGAACTCGACGCAGCCGTCGCCGAACAGCAACGCCGCCGAAGGCCGGAGTTCGTCGAACCCTCTCTGATTCTGCGTGTGCGGATGACGGGAATGACGCTTGAAGATGAGTGGGAGCGACTCGGTCTTACCCTGCTGGCCAGTGACGCGGACAAGACGCTGATCCTATTCGCGTCAAATGATGATCTGCAGGGCTTCCGCGAGCGTCTGGCCGCTTACGCTCGCGGTGTGCCGCTGGGCCAAGTCGCGCCTTCTTATGCCGGGTTCATCAATCGCGTGGAGCAGATCGGTGCCGTCGAGCCGCGCGATCGGATCGGAACTCGGCTCCGCGAGGAGGGTTTCACCGAAGCTGACGACTTCGGTCTCGACCGCCAATTCCTCGTCGATGTCGAGTTCTGGGACCTTGGTCGACGAGAGCTGCGCACCCGCAAGCTCGACCAGACCGCGGACTACATTGACGCCCGAGGTGGCGAGGTCCTAGACCGATACGTCGGCCCCTCCATAACCATGCTCCGTGCGCGCCTCAATGGCATGGTGATACGCACGCTTTTGAGCACCGAGGAGGTCGCTACAATCGATCTGCCGCCGGAGCCAGACGTGGCGACGGGCGAGGCGCTAGACTTGACGCTCGCAGATCTCCCAGATCTCGCGCCAGTTCCTGAAAATGCGCCTGTGATAGGTCTTATCGACAGTGGGATCAACGCGCATCCGTTGCTCGACGGCGTGCTTGTTGGGGCCATTGGCGTGCCAGCGGCGCTTGGTGGCGCCGACGATTTCGGTCACGGCACGCGTGTGGGCGGCGTGGCCCTATTCGGCGACCTGCGGGCCCAACTCGCGAATGGCACGCTGGAGCGTGTCGGCCGGATCGCCTCGGCCAAGGTTGTTAACGACCGCGGGGCCTTCGACGAGCGTCGCCTCGTCCCTTCGCAGATGCGCGAGGCGCTCACCACGCTCAACCAGCGCTTCGGATGTCGTCTGTTTGTGATCTCGCTCGGAGACCCGAAGCGCGTTTTTGATGGCGGCAAGGTTGGCCCGTGGGCTGCGACCCTCGACGAGTTGGCGCGCGAGTTGAACGCGGTCATCATTGTCTCTGCGGGCAACCGCTCCCCCCGTAGCGGCAACCGCATTGAACAGGCCGTGACCGAGTATCCGGGGTATCTCCTTGAGCCGGCCAATCGGTTGTGCGAGCCGGCAGGTGCCATGAACGTTGTGACCGTCGGCTCGCTAGCTCACGGCGAGGGCATCGGTCCTGAGTTCGAGGAGAATGTCCATGTCCGTCCTATCACGCGCGCGTTCGAGCCGTCGCCGTTCACGCGGGTCGGCCCCGGGATCGGCGGCGCGCTGAAGCCAGATCTCGTGGATGTCGGCGGCACGATGGTATTCGATCCGGCGGTCGCTCGGCTTCGGCGCGGCGAGGACCTTCCGACGGCGGGCGTCCTCATGCTGCACCATCGCTTCGTCGATCGTCTGTTCACGGCCGGGTCGGGTACCTCATACGCCGCCCCGCTAGTTGCTCACAAGGCGGCACAAATCTTCACGCAATTCCCCGATGCGTCTGCGAACCTCGTGCGCGCGCTTTTGGCAGGTGCCGCACGTGTGCCCGATGAAGCGCTAGGGAAACTTCAAGCGCTCGGCGACGAGGCATTGCGTTCGGTTTGCGGCCACGGCCAGGTTGATCCGATACGCGCCGCTCATTCCGATGACCACCGGGTAGTTCTCTATGCAGAGGATGAGCTGCCGCACGACCATTTCGCGGTCTATCAACTGCCAATCCCGGAGCCATTTCAGAGCGGCGGCCGGCGCACGATCCGAACAACTTTGGCCTTCGATCCGCCGGTACGCCACAGCCGTGCTGACTACGCGGGCGTCGGCATGAGCTTCCGTCTCGTGCGCGGCTGCGACCCCGCCCTAATCTTCGAACATTTCCGCCGCCGCGGCCAAGCGGAAGGGCGGCGTCCGGACATAGACAACCGCTACAATTGTGGCCTCGAACCCGGACCGCGCGATCGCGAACGAGGCACGCTGCAGAGCGCGAGTGTCACATTCTCTCGCGGGACCGAGCTTTATGGCGACACCTACTACGTCGTCGTTCGCTGCGAAGGTGGCTGGGCCTCGAGCTTTGAGGCGCAACAGCGCTTCTCCATCGTGGTGGAGCTGACGCATCATGCCGATGTCCAGCTCTATGCGCGCCTGCGTGCCCGTGTCCGACTACCGGCCTGAGGTGGCATGCTGCTAGCCGCCTGACTGATTGCACTCGCGGCCTCTCTCATCACGGAGCCTTTCCCCTTCATGCCGTCCGTCACCGTCCTCGACACGCGTCTCGAATACCAGCTGATCGAGCCCGCCGGCGCGGGCGCGGGCACGCTGGTGTTCCTGCATGAGGGGCTGGGCTCGGTCGCCGGGTGGCGCGACTGGCCGGCGAAGGTGGCGGCGGCCACGGGCTCGCGCGCGCTGGTCTATTCGCGCCGGGGATATGGCCAGTCCGATCCCATCGTGGCGCCCCGCGCCGTCTCCTTCATGCATGACGAAGGCAGCATCGTGCTGCCGGCGCTTCTGGATGCGCTCGGCATCGAGCGGCCGGTGCTGATCGGCCATTCCGACGGCGGCTCGATCGCGCTGATCCATGCCGGGGCGACGTCGCGGCCGGTTAAGGGGGTGGCCACGCTGGCCGCCCATGTCTTCGTCGAGGACCTCACCATCGCCGGCATCGTCGAAGCCAAGCGCGTGTTCGAGACCACCGACCTCTGCGCCCGCCTCGGCCGCCTCCATGCCGATCCGCGCGGCGCCTTCTGGGGCTGGAACGACATCTGGCTGAAGCCCGCCTTCCGCAGCTGGAACATCGAGGACGTGCTGCCCGCCATTACCTGCCCGGTGCTGGCGATCCAGGGGATGGCGGACCAGTACGGCACCCCGGCGCAGGTGGACGCGATCGTCCGCGGCGTCGGCGCTAACGCCTGGCCGCTGCTGATCGCCGACTGCAAGCACGCCCCGCATCGCGAGGCGGAGGCGGCGACCACGGCCGCCATCATCGACTTCGTGAAGGGCCTTGCCTCAAGATGAGCCACCAGGTGTTCCGCTGCAGCTTCACCGTCCGCTTCGGCGATTGCGACCCGGCGGGGATCGTCTTCTATCCGCGCTATGTCGAGATGCTGAACAACGCCTGCGAGGAGTGGTTCGAGAAGGGCCTGGCCGAGCCCTGGGGCCGGATGCACCGGACCGACCATCGCGGCATGCCGATCGTCGACCTCCAGGTCCGCTTCCTCAAACCCAGCCGGCTCGGCGAGCATCTCGACTTCGCGCTCACGCTCACCTCGCTCGGGCGCAGCGCCGTCACCCTCGAGATCCTGGTCGACGGGAAAGCCGGCGAGGGCGAGGGGGCTGAAGCAAAAGTTGAGCGAAGGTTGGAGGCACAACTGAAGCTGGTTCACTCCGATCTCCGCGGCCCGAAGGCGATCCCGATCCCGCCTGAGCTGCGCGAGCGGATGAAGCCCTTCCTCAAGGATGCATCATAATTCCTGTGGTAAATTGACGAGGCGCAGAACTGCATTATAATGCGTTTTTCCGGCGCCCAGGAGTGCAGGATAATGTACGTCTTCGACCGCCATCCCAGCCGCTACCGCCATTGGAAATTGAGCTTCGAGGGGCCGGTCGCAACCCTGGCGATGGACGTGGACGAGGCCGGCGGGCTGGTCGAAGGCTATGCGCTCAAGCTGAACTCCTATGATCTCGGCGTCGACATGGAGTTTCATGATGCCCTCCAGCGGGTGCGGTTCGAGCATCCCGAGGTAAAGACCGTAGTGATCACGTCCGCCAAGGAGCGGATGTTCTGCGCCGGCGCCAACATCTACATGCTGGGTGCCTCCTCCCATGCCTGGAAGGTGAATTTCTGCAAATTCACCAACGAGACCCGGAACGGCATGGAGGACTCCTCGCGCCATTCAGGCCTCAAGTTCCTGGCTGCGGTGAACGGCTCTTGTGCCGGTGGCGGCTATGAGATCGCAATGGCTTGCGATGAGATCCTGATGGTGGATGACAGGTCGACCACCGTCAGCCTGCCGGAGGTGCCGCTGCTGGGCGTGCTGCCTGGAACCGGGGGCCTCAGCCGCCTGGTCGACAAGCGGGGCGTCCGCCGCGATCTCGCCGACCTTTTCTGCACCAACCCCGACGGCGTCCGCGCCGACCGCGCCAAGGCCTGGGGCCTGGTCGATGCCGTTGCCCTGCCTCGTGAATTCGCCGCCAAGGTGAAGGCGCGGGCGCTGGATCTCGCCGCGCTTTCCGACCGGCCGGAGGGGGCGAAGGGCGTCGAGCTGCCGCCTCTCAACCGCCGGATCGAGGGCGACAGCCGCATTACTTACGATTTTGTCTCGGTCGACTTGGATGCGGCCCGGCGCCTCGCCACGATCACTGTGCGTGCGCCTGAGAGGGCTCCCGAGGCCGATCTCCCCGCCATCCTCGCGGCCGGATCCGCCTGGTGGCCGCTGGCCATGGCCCGCGAGCTCGACGACGCCATTTTAATGTTGCGCCTCAATGCCTTGGACATCGGTCTCTGGGTCCTGAAGACCAGCGGCGAGGCGGGTCACGTGATGGCCGCCGACAAGGCGCTTTTAGCCAATGAAACCAACTGGTTCGTGCGCGAGACCATCGGCATGCTGCGGCGGACGCTCGCCCGGCTCGACGTCTCGTCCCGCAGCCTCTATGCCGTCGCCGACGAAACCTCGTGCTTTTCCGGGACCTTAGCCGAGCTTCTTCTGGCCGCCGATCGCAGCTACATGCTGGATCCCGGGCCTAAGGTCCGCCTCTCCGAGGTGAATTTCGGTCTCTACCCGACAGTGTCTCACCGGAGCCGGCTAACCTCCCGTTTCAACAGCGAAAATTCGGCCGAGGCGCTGCGTCCCCGGATCGGCGAGGCCCTGGACGCGCCGGCCGCGCTGGCTGCCGGCCTGGTCACGATCACCCCGGATGAGCTTGATTGGGAAGAGGAAATTCGCCTCGCCCTGGATGACCGCGCCGGCCTTTCGCCCGATGCGCTCACCGGCATGGAGGCCAGCCTCCGCTTCTCCGGCCCGGAGACGCTCGAGACCAAGATCTTCGGCCGGCTATCTGCCTGGCAGAACTGGGTTTTTGGTCGCCCCAACGCCGTCGGCGACAAGGGTGCCTTGAAGCTGTTCGGGTCCGGCGCCAAGGCCCGTTTCGACTGGGAGAGGGTGTGATGACCAGCCTGAATTACCAGGAGCTGATCCCCAACAACGTCGACCTCGCCGGCAACAAACAGCTGCAGCGGGCCCTTGAGCACTGGCAGCCGAGATTTCTCAACTGGTGGAAGGAGTTGGGGCCCGAACGCTACCAGGGTTCCGATGTGTATCTCCGCACCGCCACCTCGGTCGACGCCAGGGGCTGGGCGACCTACGGCTATGTGAAGATGCCGGACTATCGCTGGGGAATTTTCCTTGCCGATCAAGAGCCTGAGCGGAAGATCGGCTTCGGCGACATGATCGGCCAGCCGGTCTGGCAGCAGGTGCCGGCCGACTTCCGCTCCCAGCTCCGCCGGCTGATCGTGACCCAGGGTGACACCGAGCCCGCCTCGGTCGAGCAGCAGCGGCTCTTGGGATTGACCTGCCCCAGCCTCTACGACCTGCGTAACCTCTTCCAAGTAAACGTGGAAGAGGGCCGGCATCTCTGGGCCATGGTCTACCTTCTGCACGCCCATTTCGGCCGCGACGGCCGCGAGGAAGCCGAGGAGCTGCTGGCCCGCCACTCCGGTGATGCCGACAAGCCGCGGATCCTCGGCACCTTCAACGAGCCGATCTCGGACTGGCTCTCCTTCTTCATGTTCACCTACTTCACTGATCGGGATGGCAAATTCCAGCTGAAGAGCCTGGCCGAAAGCAGCTTCGACCCGCTCGCCCGCAGCTGCCGCTTCATGCTGACCGAGGAAGCCCACCACATGTTCGTGGGCGAGAACGGCATCGGCAGGATCATCAAGCGAACCCTTGAAATCATGAAGGAAATCGGCAGCGAGGATGCCGAGGCGGTGAGGCGCGCCGGCGGCATCGACCTCGGCACCGTGCAGCGCTACGTGAACTTCTGGTTCTCCTCCTCGCTCGACCTCTTCGGCTCCGAGCAGTCGTCCAATGCCGCCACCTCTTTTGCCAACGGGATCAAGGGTCGGCCGGACGAAGCTAAGTTCGAGGATCATCTGGCTCTGGAGCAGGCCTGCGACATCGAGGGGCCGTCCGGCGTCGACGCGGTGCCGATGCGGAACGCCATGAACGAGGTCACCCGCCGCGCCTACATCGCCGATTGCGAGATCGGCTTCACCCGGTGGAACCGCATCATCCAGAAGGCCGGCTTCGAGACCCAGCTGCGCCTGCCGTCGCCGCGCTTCCGCCGCACCATCGGCCTCTGGGGCGGCCAGCCGGTGACGCCCGAGGGCCGGTTGATCGGCCGCGAGGAGTGGGAGGCGCGGAAGGTAGAGTGGCTGCCCAATCAACAGGATAGCGCCTTCATCCACTCGCTGATGCACCAGGTGGTCGAGCCCGGGAAGATCGCCGGCTGGATCGCGCCGCCCGACCGCGGCATCAACAACCTCGGCATCGACTACGAGTATGTGAAGTTCCACTGACGTGCCGCGCCGGATCGCGATCGTCGGGGCCGGGCCGGCCGGGCTCTATACCCTTGAACGGCTTATCAAAGTCGACCCGGACGCGCGCATCGACGTGATCGACCGGCTGCCGGTGCCCTTCGGCCTGATCCGCTACGGCGTCGCCCCCGACCACCAGTCGACCAAGCAGATCGCCCGCCTCCTGACCCGGGCGCTGGAGCGCCCGACTGTCCGCTTCATCGGTGGGGTTGAGGTCGGAAAGGACGTCAATCTCAGTAGCTTGCAGGCCGCCTTTGATGCGGTGGTGATCGCCACCGGCTGCTCCCGCGACCGCAAGCTCGGCATTCCCGGCGAGGATCTGCCGAACGTGCTGACCTCCGGCCAGGTGACCGGCTGGTACAACGACCGTCCCGACCACGAGGTCGTGCTGCCGGAGCGGGTGAGGGACGTCGTCATCATCGGCGCCGGCAACGTCGCCCTCGACATCGCCCGGATATTTGCCAAATCCGCCAATGAGATGGCGGGATCGGATCTCGCTCCGGAAAAGGGCGAGCTCCTGGCGAGGTGGCCGCTCCGGAGCGTCACCCTCGTCGCGCGTCGCGAGGCGAAGTTCACCGTCCTCGAGATCGAGGAGATCGGCCGCCTCGCCCGCGCCCAACCCATTGTGGATGAAGCGGAATTGCCGCCCGAAGCCTTCGGCGAGTCCGCCGTGCTGCGCACCCTCCGGGGATACGCCCGCCAGCCCCGCGACGACCGCCCGATCGCACTCACCTTCCGCTTCGGCCTTGTTCCGACTGCCTTTTCCGCCGATGCAGTGCATTTTGGCTCCGTCTTCCTGCCGGCCGACCTTGCCGTCACCTGCATCGGCTCCGAAGGCACCCGGGACGGCGCCTATGTCGTCGGCTGGGCCGCGAACGGCGCTTCCGGCACCATCCCCACCAGCCGCACCCACGCCCATCTCGTCGCCGACCGGCTGCTGGCCGAGACCGTCGCCGGCGGCCGCCCCGGCTGGCCCGCCGTCCCGCATTACAGCCTGGACGACTGGAAGAAGATCGACCTCGCCGAACGCCAGCGCGCCCCCGCCGGTCGGGTCCGGCACAAATTCGCTCGCCTCGCCGAGATGGATGCCGCCCGCCGGCCTTAGATTGGCTCGGCCTCGCCTGGGCTGATATGGTTAACGCAGCCAGACACGCAGAGGTGCCAGATGACTTTACGCATCAATTCGATCGCCCCGGACTTCCAGGCGAAGACCACCCAGGGCGACCTCAAATTCCACGAGTGGATCGGCGACGGCTGGGCGATCCTCTTCTCTCACCCGAAGGACTTCACGCCGGTCTGCACCACCGAGCTCGGCTACATGGCCAAGCTGAAGCCCGAGTTCGACAAGCGGAACACCAAGATCGTCGGCCTCAGCGTCGACCCGGTGGACAACCATTCCCGCTGGGCCAAGGACATCGAGGAAACCCAAGGCTCTGCAGTCACCTACCCGATGATCGGCGATCCAGAACTAAAAGTAGCAACGCTCTACGACATGCTGCCGGAAGGCGCTGGGACCACGTCGGAAGGCCGCACCGCCGCCGACAACGCCACCGTCCGCTCGGTGTTCATCATCGGGCCTGACAAGAAGATCAAGGCGATGCTCACCTACCCGATGAGCACCGGCCGCAACTTCGACGAGGTGATGCGCCTCCTCGAGTCGTGCCAATTGACCGCGAAGCACCAGGTGGCGACCCCGGTGAACTGGAAAAACGGCGAGGACGTGATCATCGTCCCCGCCGTCTCAGACGAGGCGGCCAAGGCGAAGTATCCGGGCGGCTGGAAGGCGCCGAAGCCCTACCTCCGCATCATCCCCCAGCCCAAGAGCTGACGACGGATCCTACGGCGGCCGATGGGCAATCATCCTTCGGCCGCCGGCCCGACGCCTCGCCGTGAGCTGGGCTCCGCCCTCGGAGCCATTTCCTCCGTCCGCGCGCCCGAACGCGGTATAGGACGCGAAGCCGGCGCCCGCTACACTTGCCAGGCGCAGGAACCTCTTGTGGGGAGCGGTCCAGCTTGCGTTTGGATGCCATCGTCGAGGGAGCAGCCGGCGGAAGCCCGAAGCTGATCGAGAGCCCGCGTCTGGAAAGCCTCCCTGATGCCTCTCTCGCGTTCGCCTACGCCTATTGGAACAGCCTCAGGGGCGACGCGCCTGCGGCGGCTCTGGCCCGGGTCGACGACCGCATCCTGGCGTCTGTTCCCGGCGCTTTCCTCGTCCTCGAAGCGGCAGAAAGCGCTGGGGGCCTCGTGGTTCGGTTCGCGTCAGCCGAGGCACCGAAGGACTGGCCGGAGGTGGGCGATGTCTGGCATCGATGTGTCGAGCGGGCTGTGCCGCTTCATACAACGATCGAAAACCGACACTGGCTCGTGCTGCCACTCGCCGGCCGGGGGGCCGTAGCCGGACTCCTCATTGCCGTCGCCAGGCTCGCGGCCCCTCCCGTGGTCGATCAGTCGAAGGTGCCGAACGACGGGCCGCTTCGGCTGATCCTCGATAGCGTCGAGCAAGGCGTCTGCCTCCTCGACGCGGGGGGGCGGATCACTCTCTACAACAAGCGGTTACTCGAGGTACTGGGGGTGCCGGAGGCACTGCTCGCCGGTCAGCCGACCCAGGACGACGTCATCCGCTTTCAGGCAAGCCGTGGCGATCTAGATGCGCTCGGTGTCGATACCGAGGACAGGATCGCGCAGGTCGCCAGCGAGATGCAGAAAGCCACGGGTCCGATACGGTACGAGCGATCGGCGCGCGACGGCCGCAGGATCGACGTGGTGATTACGCCGCTGCCGGGCGGCGGCCAGATCCGCACCTTCAGTGATGTCACCGCCCGGCGCGAGATGGAGCGCCACTGCAAGGCCAACGAAAGCCTGCTACGCGAGATCCTCGCAAACCTGGATGCCGAGATCACGGTCTTCGACGCCAACGAAGCCTTCATTCTCGGCAATCGTCGTTTCCGCGAGCGGAATCCTCATTTCCCACCGGATTCGGAAATGGTCGGACGGACCTATGCCGATCTCGTTCGCCTCTCCGTCGCGGCGGGCGCGGTTGCCGATCCGAGGGCGAGGAAGGACCCCGAAGACTATGTGGCGCGCCGCACCGTCGAGTGGCGCGAAGCCAAGGAGACGAGCTACGAGTACCGCCCCGAGACCGGACGCTGGAATCTCGTCAGAACGCATCGCACGTCGACCGGCCTCGTGATCCAGTTTCTCTTTGACATCAGCGAGCAGAAGCGGGTCGAGGAGGAACTCGCCACCAAGACGGCGCTGCTCGAACTCGCGCTGGAGAACATGGGCGATGGCCTCGCCCTCTACGACCGGGACATCAACATCATCATCCACAATCGCCAGATGCGCGAATTCTTCGGGTTCCCCGAGGAGCTTCTGCAGGGCAAGGCAACGGCGGAACGGATGGCTCGCTTCCTCGCGATCAGAGGGCGCTACGGTGGGGGTGATCCGGGCGTGCAGGTCGAGCGCGTGCTCGTCGGCTTCCGCAAGCGCGAGCGCCATACCTACGACCACACCCTTCCTGACGGTCGGATCATCCAGGTGCACCACAACCCGTTGCCCGACGGGACATTGATCCGCCGATACACCGATGTGACGGCGCAGAAACGGGCTGAGGCCGAGGTGGTGGCCAAGACCGCTCTTCTCGAGACGACGTTGGAGAACATGGGCGACGGTATTGCGGTCTTTGACCGTGACTTGAACATCCTCCTCCACAATCGGCAGATGCGGGCGCATTTCGGGCTGCCCGATGATCTGATGCACGGTCCTGTTGTGTCAGCCGAGCGGGTTATCCGGACCATGGCGCGCTGGGGACGCTACGGAGCAGGGGATCCGAACGAGCAAGCGCAGCGCCTCATCAATGGCCTGCGGAATCCCGAGGCGGGAATCTACGAGCTCGAAGGGCCAGATGGACGCGTCATTGCCGTTCGCCACACTCCGCTGCCTGACGGCCGGCTCGTGCGCCGCTACACCGACGTCACGGAGCAAAGGCGGGCCGAGGCGGAGATCGCGAGCAAGACGGCGCTTCTGGCCGCGACGTTGGAGAGTATTCGCGACGGCATCTCGATGCTCGACGAAAATCTCAACATCATTGCGACAAATCGGCTCCTGACTCAGATCTTTAAGCTCCCGGCCGATTATTTCGCATCCTTGCCGATGCATATCTCCCGCGTGCTGAAGTTTTTTGCCGAGCGCGGCGATTATGGGCCAGGCGATGTAGATGTGATCGTTGAGCGCCGCCTAGCAGGTTTCCGCAAGCGCGAACCGTGGACGGCCGAGTTGGTCATGTTCGACCGGATCATCGAAATCCACCATAACCCGCTCGCTGACGGGCGGCTTCTCCGAAGCTACGCCGATGTCACCGAGCGCAAGAAGCTCGAGAGCGATCTGAAGGAAGCGCGGGAGCCGAAGCGCTAGCGACGATTGGAGATCAGCAGCTCCGGCCGCCCCGACGGGGCGTACCGGAACCGCGATCAGAATGGACCTCAACCCCAGTAGGGCGGGACCTTGTAGTAGGTGAACGACTTGGAGCGGATGTCGCCGTCCGAACGGGTCAGGTCGTCGAGATCGTAGGCGGGAGCCCGCTGCAGCGTGTCCTTCGACATCGGCACCACGTAGCCGCCCATGTCCTTGCTGTAGTCGAGGAGCGACCACGGAATCGGGTGGTACTTCTCGCCCATCCCGAGGAACCCGCCGAAGCCGAGCACGGCGTACATGATGTTGTTCGATGTCTTGTCGAGCACGACGTCCTCGACATGGCCGATCTTGTCGCCTGAGGAATTGTAGACCGACGTTCCCTTGACCTTCGAGCCGAGGATCGCCTTGGTGTGTCCGGTAGCGGTAGGCATGATGCATCTCCTGAAAGCAGTCCGTGTCACAGGCGCGGTTCGTGAACCACGCCGTCCTCTTGGGGAACGCATGAAAACCCCGGACGTTCCCCGCGAAGGCTGAGACACCGGGTGAGGGCGGTAAGGCGATGCGTCAGGCGCTCCATCAATTCGAGGTCGAGACGCGGGGGCGGGGCCTCATCGAGATCACCTCGACCATCGCCGGCTGGCTCGACGCCCAGCGAATCGTCACTGGACTGCTGACGGTGTTCTGCCGGCACACTTCGGCCTCGCTCCTCATCCAGGAGAATGCCGACCCGGACGTGCGCACTGATCTGGAGGCCTATTTCGAGCGCATCGCGCCGGAGCAGCCCGGCCGCTACGTTCACGACACGGAAGGGGCCGACGACATGCCGGCGCATCTCCGTACCGCGCTGACCCAGGTACAGCTGAGCATCCCTGTTGCTGCCGGGCGCATGGTCCTCGGCACCTGGCAGGGGATCTATCTGTTCGAGCACCGGCGGTCGCCCTACCGCCGCGAGATCGTGCTTCACCTTCTCGGCGCGTGATCCTTCACAACTCGATGACGATGTTGCCACCGGTATCCAGCCCGGCACGCGCACCAGGGGGCACGACGCAGGTCGCGTCATACTCCTCGACGATCAGCGGCCCGACTTTCCCGCCCGCGAGATCGGAGCGGCGGAGGACCGGCGTTTCCAGCCAGCCGTTCTCCGGTCCGAAATGTAAATTCGCGCGCAATAGTGACCCCCTGAGGGGCGGTTTTCGCGTCCAATTCTGACCCCCTCTAACGCTGTGTGTCAGCGTCCCTTCCTTTTGCCGGGAAGGGTGTTGGGGGATGGTCGGCGTGGACAAGATCGGCGAGATACGACG
>CAXNIC010000105.1:0-13984 GCA_964201945.1 Alphaproteobacteria bacterium | reverse complement strand
TGGCTTAGGCAAGGAATGGCATCACATCATCGAAAAGGGGCAGGATCCCTACAACAAGAAGGGCCTCAACCTGCATCACACGAAAAACATCGTGCGCGTGCCGAGGATCATTCACTGGGTGATCAGTGCCCACTACTCTGAGGGATCTCGCGTGCCTGGGCTTACCATACGAGAATGGTTGTGGACGCAGCCCCTGGAGTACCAGCGAGAATACGGACTATGGGCCTTGCGATACTGGGGAGGCATGCAATGAAGGGCACCGACCTGCAGAGCCGATCACTGGAGGACTTGATTGCCGAGTTTGCGGCTCTCGCGGAAGAGCACGAAGAGCTCATGTGGAGGGGGCGGGTCACGAAAGCCAACAGACTTCGCGCTCGAGATCGAGCCATCGCCCGCGAGATTGCATGTCGAAGCGAGGCTGGCGCCAATGCGATGATCGCGCTGTTCGATCATCATGAAGCCGCGGTCCGCGGCGAGGCCGCTGCCGAATGCCTGCACTACGGCATTGCTTGCGACAAGGCGATCAATGTGCTCGCCGACATATGCGACCTCAGGGCTGGAGCGGTCAGCATGAGCGCTATGGATGCACTCATATTTGCCGGCGAGTTCGATATGAAGACCGGGCCGAAGCGTCGCCCGGCTTAGGTCCGGGCTACCGCCCCTCGGTCCTCGGATCGAACGCGTCCTGCAATCCGTCGCCGACGAAGTTGAGCGAGATCACCGTGGCGAAGATCAGGATGCCGGGATAGATCGCCTGCATCGGCTGCGACCAGATGATCTCCTGCGCGTTGGTCAGGATGTTGCCCCAGCTCGCCACCGGCGGCTGGATGCCGAGGCCGAGGAAGCTCAAGGTCGATTCCAAGAGGATGATGTTGCCGCTGGCGAGCGTGGCGGCGACCAGGATCGGCGACAGCGCGTTCGGCAGGATGTGGACGAAGAGGATGCGCGCGGTCGACGCCCCTTGCGCGACCGCGGCCTGGACGAAGTCGCGGGTCTTCAAGGTGAGCGTGACGCCGCGCACCAGGCGGGCCGAGGTGGTCCAGGCGACCAGCGAGATGATCAGGACGATGCGATAGAGGCTCAGGTCCGGCGACTTGGCGATCGCCATCGGCAAGCCGACCTTGGTCGGGTCGACGGCAGCCAGCACGATCAGCACCGGCAGCAGCGGCAGCGAGATCCAGCCGTCGCAGAGCCGCATCAGGAAGGCATCGGTCCGCCCGCCATACCAGCCCGAGATCAGCCCGATGACGGTGCCGAGCGAGGCGGTGAGGCAGGCGGTGACCAGGCCCACGAACAGCGAGATGCGGCCGCCATAGATCAGCCGCAGCAGCAGGTCGCGGCCGAGGTCGTCGGTGCCGAGCGGATGCGCCGCGGAGGCCGGCTGGAAGCGGTTGAAGAGATCGACCGCCTCGTGATCCTGGCCGCGCCATCCCGCGATCAGCGGCGCCAGGATGGCGAGCAGGGCCAGGAAGATCAGGATGCCGGCGCCGACCAGCGCCGCCTTGTGGCGCTTGAAGCGGCGCCAGACCAGGAGCGAGGGCGACAGCGGCGGCGGCAGGGCCGCGTCCTGGCCGGGGCGGGTGACGGTTTCGGTCGAGATCACGGACACCATGCTCGCCTCACCGGTAGGAGATGCGCGGGTCGAGCGCCGCGTAGAGGAGGTCGGCGATCAGGTTGAGCACGAGCGTGACGCTGCAGGCGAAGAGGAGCCCGATCAGGGCCACGTTGAAGTCGTTGGCCAGGATCGAGTCGAAGATCAGCTTGCCCATGCCGAGATATGAAAACATCGTCTCGGTGATCAGCGCGCCCGAGAGCAGCGTGCCGCATTCGAGCGCCATGATCGTCACCGTCGGGATCATCGCGTTGCGGAGCGCATGGCGCCAGACCACGCGGTTCTCGTTGGCGCCCTTGGCGCGGGCGGTGCGGATGTAGTCCTCGCGCAGCACCTCGATCATGCCGGAGCGGACGTAGCGCGTGACCTGGGCGATGTTGGCGATGGTCAGCGTCGCCACCGGCAGGACCAGGTAGCGAAGCCGGTCGCCGAAGGAGCTCTCGCCGATGGTCTTCATGCCGCCGGCCGGAAGCACGCCCAGCACGACCGCGAACAGGATGATCAGGAGGAGGGCCAGGAAGAACACCGGCAGCGAGATGCCGGCGAAGCAGAAGAGGTTGATCGCCTGGTCGACCAGCGAGCGCGGGTGGCGGGCGGCGTAGACGCCGGCGGGGATCGCGACCGCGACCGAGATCAGGAAGGCGCAGATCATCAGGTAGAGGGTGTTCAACAGGCGCGGCAGCACGATGGTGAGCACCGGCTGGTGGTGCTGGCGCGAATAGCCGAAGTCGCCGTTGATGGCGCCGCCGAGCCAGTCGAGATAGCGCTCGAGGATCGAGCGGTCTAGGCCGTAGACGGCGCGAAGGCGGGCGGCGTCGGCGGCGGTCATGTTGGGGTCGCCGGCCAGCATGATGTCGATCGGATCGCCGGGCATCAGGCCGATCAGCCCGTAGACGACGAAGGACATGACGAGGACGACGATCGACGCCTGCAGGAAGCGGATCGAAAGGAAGCGGGTCATGCGCGGGTCATCCGAAAGGGGACCGGCGGAGGCGAGATGCCTCCGCCGGATCCTTCAGGTCAGTTGGCCGCCCAGTTCTGCGACCACATCGTGGTGCCGTACTGGTGCCCGGTCGGCTGGATGCCCTTCAGCCATTTCGGCACGATGAAGGGCTCGGCGCGGAAGAACAGCGGCAGGACGGCGATGTCCTCGGCGTAGATCGCCTGGAACTTGGTCCAGAGCGCGAGGCGCTTGTTCTTGTCGAGCTCGACCTCGATGTCCTCGAGCAGCTTGTCCATCTCCGGGTTCTTGTAGCCCGTGTAGTTCTGCCCGGCCCAGTTGTTCTCCTTGGTCGGGATGTGGTTCGAGTGGAACTGCGTCAGCGGCACGCTCTCAGGCGAGGAGATCCAGGCGAACAGCGCCATGCCGGTGTACTTGCGCTCCTTGGTGGTCTCGCCGAAGAACACGCGGGCCGGCTCGTTCTTGATCACGATCTCGACGCCCACCGCCTTCCACTGGCTCTGCAGCACCTGCTGCACCAGCTCGCGCGAGCGGTTGCCGGCAGTGGTCATCAGCTCGAAGCGGAGCCGGTCGCCGGCAGCGTTGTGGCGATAGCCTTCCTTCATCACGTTGAAGCCGGCGGCGTCCAGAAGCTCGGCCGCCTTCTTCGCGTCGGGGCGATAGGTCTTCACGTCCTTGTCGTAGATCCAGTCGAGCGGATTGATGTTGGTGTGGGCGACCGGCTGCTTGCCCTCGAACAGCTGCTGGACGATCTGCTCGCGGTTGATCGCGTAGAGAAGCGCCTGGCGGACGCGCTTGTCCTTGAGCAGCGGGTTGTCGAGGTTGAGGTCGATGTGCTCGTAAACTAGGCCCGGCTTGAAGTCGTAATTGTACTTGTCGGGATTGCGCTTCTGGAAGGCGATGCCCTGGTCGATGGTGACGCCGAGCTCGCCCATGATGTAGTCGACGGAGCCCGACAGCAGGTTGGCTTCCATCGCCGCGGTGTTCTCGATCACCTTGAAGATCACCCGCTTGAACTTCGCCGGCTCGCCGAACCATGTCGGATTCGGCTCGAAGACGACATGCGAGCTGGTGACGATTTCGGTGATCTTGTAGGGGCCGAAGAACAGCCCGGGATTGGTGGTCTGGGTGTCGTAGGCGGTCCGCTTCTTGTACTCCGCCGCCTGCTTCGGATCGAAGTTCGCCCTCTCGATGTGCTCGGGGATCAGGCGGAAATCGTTCAAGAGGTTGTAGGTGAACTTCAGCTTGTCCTTGGTGACGGTGAAGGTCTTGTCGTCCTTCGCTTCGATCGCCACGATCTCGCGGAACTGCTCCATGTTGGCGACGCCGGTCTCGGCGTTCTTGCCGACCTCGTGGGTGAACATCACGTCCTTGGTGGTCACCGGCGTGCCATCGCCCCACTTGGCGTTGGGATGGATGGTGTAGGTCACCTTCACGCCCTTCTTGCCGTCGGGCAGGTCGACGGGAACGGCCTTGCCGTTCTCGATCGTCGGCAGCTCGGTGCAGAGGAGGCAGATCGCCTGCCACTTCTCGTCATAGGTGGTGAGCGGGCGCTGCGTCATGTGCAGCACGATCGTCTTCGCCAGCATCGAGTCGATGTGCGGGTTCAGGGTCGCCGGAAACTGCTGCATGGCGACAGTCAGCTCGCCCGGCTTCTGCTGTGCCAGCGCCGCGCCGGTCAGGGCGAAGGACGCGGCGAGCAGGCTGGTCGCAAGGAAACGCATCGAAAACCTCCCTTAAGTAATTCTGCTGGCCGGGATTATAGGCAGGCCGGCAGCAACCAAGGAAGGGGCGGAACTATGCTGGCTTGCTCATCCAGCCCAGGCTGTCCGCGGTATTTCCGGTTGGAAAATACTCGGCCGACGTCCAGCCCCGGTAGCCGAGGCGATCGATGGCGGCGAAGAGAACCGGCCAGTTGAGCTCGCCGGTTCCCGGCTCGTGCCGGCCGGGCGGATCGGCAAACTGGATATGGCCGATGCGGGGCATCAGCTTTTCCAGGTTCTTCAGCAGGTCCCCGACCATCACTTGAGCGTGATAGAGGTCGTGCAGCAGCCCCAGGTTGGGGTGGCCGGCGCGATCGATCAGGTCGAGCGCCTGGTCAGCGCGGGTGACGAAGGTGCCGGGAACGTCGCGGTCGTTGAGCGGCTCGACCAGGGCCTTGATCCCGGCCTTGCCCAGCTCCTCGGCGGCGTAGCGGTAATTCTCTACCAGGGTCGCCTCGATGCGGGCGCGCTCGACGCCTGTCGGCGGGATGCCGGCCGGCATGTTCACTTGGGCGATGCCGAGCGCCTCGCCATAGCGGCGACAGAGAGCGACGCCGGCGCGGAAGTCCGCCTCGCGGCCGGGAAGGCAGGCCATGCCGCGTTCGCCCCGCGCCGCGTCGCCGGCGGGCAGGTTGATCATCAGCCATTCGACTTGCGCGTCGCGCTTGGCGCGGACCAGCGCGTCGATCTCGAGGTCGTAGGGCGACTGGATCTCGACCGCCTCGAAGCCGCACCGCTTGGCGGCCAGCGGGCGAGCGAGCCAGTCGTGCTCGCGGAACATGGTCGAGAGGTTGGAGGCGAAGCGGGGCATCAGCCGGCCTTCCGCTTGGCGGCCCAGCCGTCGGGATCGCCGAGGAAGCTGCGCACCTGGTCGAGCTGGTCCCTGGTGTAGCCTTTGCGGGCGGCAGCGACCAGGATGTCGGCCCATGTCGCCAGCGCATGCAGCTTCACGCCGCGCGCTTCCAGCGCCGCGATGCCCTCGGGGAAGGTGCCGTAGTTGAAGATGACGAAGATGTGCTTGCAGACGGCGCCGGCGGCGTTGATCGCATCCAGGAACACGTGCTTGGAGCCGCCCTCGGACGCCAGGTCCTCGACCAGCAGCATGCGGGCGCCGTCCTTGAAGTCGCCCTCGATCTGCGCGTTGCGGCCGAAGCCCTTCGGCTTCTTCCGGATATAGGTCATCGGCAGGCCCATCCGCTCGGAGACCCAGGCGGCGAAGGGGATGCCGGCGGTCTCGCCGCCGGCGACGACGTCGAAGGCCTCGTGGCCGGCGTCGCGGCAGACCCGCTCGACCGCCATCTCCATCAGCTTCGCCCGCGCGCGCGGAAACGAGATGATCTTCCGGCAGTCGACATAGACCGGCGAGAGCCGTCCGGAGGTGAAGGTGAAGGGCTCGTCGGGGCGGATGTGGACGGCCTGGATCTCGAGGAGGATGTCGGCGGTGAGCTGGGCGGTCGCGTCGTCGGTCATTTTTCCTCCTCCGGGCTGGGCGCGGGGTCGTTTAGCAGACTTTCGGGGCGTTTGCCTCGGTTGACCGGCCGGGCGTCGCGACCTACCCTGCCGCCTTCCATCAAGATTCGGAGCGCCGCTTCATGTCATCCGGCCAGACCGCTGCCGCCCCGTCCGTCGCCCTGACGGCCGCGACCACCCGCTGGCCCGCTTTCGCGGCGGCCTTCCTCGGCCTTTTCCTGATCTTCGGCGTCGGCTTCGCCGGGCCGAGCGTCATCCACAACGCCGCCCACGACGCCCGCCACATCCACGCCTTCCCCTGCCACTGACCGCCATGTTCCGGCGAATCTTCTTCGCAGCCTTGCTCGGCGGCCTCGTCGCCGGCGGCATCGCCAGCGCTGTCCAGGCCGTTCGCGCCGTGCCGCTGATTCTCGAGGCCGAGGTCTTCGAAGAGGCGGCCGAGAAGGCGAAGCCGCATGACCACGCCCAAGCGGCGGCGCACGACCACGATGAGGATGCCTGGTCGCCGGAGAACGGCTGGGAGCGGACCGGCTTCACGCTCGTCTTCAACATGCTGGCCGGCATCGGCTTCGGCCTGGTCATAGCCGCCGGCATGTCGCTGGCGGGCCACAGCGGCTGGCGGGCCGGCCTCGTCTGGGGGCTCGCGGGCTATGTCAGCTTCGTGCTGGCGCCGGCGCTGGGACTGCCGCCGGAAGTGCCGGGAACCGAATCTGCCCCGCTGCTGGTGCGTCAGCTCTGGTGGGTGGCGACTGCCGCGGCGACGGCGGGCGGCCTGGCGCTGATCCTGCTCAGGGGCGGCGCCACCGGAATCCTCGTCGGGCTGGTGGTGGTACTGCTTCCCCATCTGATCGGTGCGCCTCAGCCGGCCGAGCATGGCGGTTCGGCGCCGGCGGCTCTGGCGCGTGAGTTCATCATCGTGGCGCTGGTGACCGGCCTGGTCTTCTGGGCGGCGCTCGGCGTGCTCACCGGCGCGGCCTACCGGCGGCTCTCCGCCGCCTGATTGACAGGCGCCGTCGCCGGCCGAAGACTTCCCTGAACAACGAGATCAGGGAGGATCCGATGCCGAAAGCTGAACGCGGCCTCAACGAGCTTTACCGCGACGACCCCGAGCGCGCCGAGGCGCTGGTCTTCGGCCGCCGCGGTCTCCTAACCGGCGCCAGTCTCGCTGCCGTGGGTGCTGCGGTCGGAGCATCCATTCCCTTCGCGCCCCGCATGCCGGCTGGCCTGGTGCCGGCGGCGCTGGCGCAGGCCGCTCCGGCCGGGGGGCCGCCGGCCAAGGCGCTGTCCCTGCCGGGCAAGGCCAACCTGGTCGTGCTCCAGGACCGGCCGCTGGTCTGCGAGACGCCCGAGCACTGGCTCGACGACGAGGTCACGCCCACAGACAAGTTCTTCATCCGCAACAATGGCGGGGTCCCGGACGTCCCCGCCGATCCCAAGGCGTGGAAGATCAGGGTCGACGGCGAGGTGAACACGCCGCTCGACCTCACGGTCGGCGAGCTCGAGCAGCGCTTCCAGCCGGTGACCCTCAAGCTCCAGCTCGAATGCGGCGGCAATGGCCGCGCGGGATTCCAGCCGGAGGCGCGCGGCAACCAGTGGGGCAACGGCGCCATCGGCTGCGCCGAATACACCGGCGTGCGCCTGAAGGACGTGCTCGCCGCCGCAGGCCTCAAGTCGAGCGCGGTCTACACCGCGCATGTCGGCGCCGATCCGCATCTCTCGGGAACGGCCGGCCAGCTGACGATCTCGCGCGGCGTGCGCCTGGCGAAGGCGATGGACGAGCATACGCTGGTCGCACTCCGCATGAACGGCGCGCCGCTGCCGCACATCCATGGCGGGCCTGTCAGGCTGCTGGTACCGGGATGGCCGGGCTCAGCCTCGCACAAATGGCTGACGCGCATCTGGGTGCGCGACAAGGAGCATGACGGCCCGGGCATGACCGGCACCGCCTATCGGGTGACGCGGAAGCCGATGATCCCCGGCGGCAAGGTCGACGATGCCAACATGATGATCCTCGAATCCATGCCGGTGCGCTCGATCATCACCAGCGTCGCTCACGGGGCCGAGCTGGCGCCGGGGACCCGGAAGCTCCCGGTGCGCGGCCAGGCCTGGGCCGGCGACCTCGCGGTCTCGGAGGTCAATGTCTCGGTCGACTACGGCGCCACCTGGAAGAAGGCCCAGCTGAATGCACCGGCGAACAAATACGCGTGGCAGCGCTGGTCGGCCGAGGTGGATCTTCCGAGCGACGGCTACTACGAGATCTGGGCGAAGGCGACGGATGCGAACGGCCGGAGCCAGCCGCATGTGGTCGGCAACTGGAACCCGCAGGGCTATGGCGGCAACGCCTTCCACCGGGTCGCCGTGCTGGTCAAGGCCTGAGCCGGCGGGGTGCGGCTCACCTTCGCGACCCTGTCGGCGGCGATCCTGGTGATGACGGCGGTCGGTCTCGAGGTGCAGAAGGCCCGCCGACCGCCGCCGCCCCCGCCGCGGGAGATGCCCCGACCCGTCGCCGTCGTTCCGGCCGCGCCGCCGGCTGAAGTCGCCCGCGCCTCCGACGAGACGCCGGATGCCATGCCTGACGGGAAGGGGCGGGACGAGACCTTCTATCTCTGCACCGCCTGTCACGGCACCGCCATCATCCGCCAGCAGGGGATGCCGCGGGAGCGCTGGGACGAAACCTTCGCCTGGATGATCGAGAAGCACCGGATGCCGGATCCCGGCGCGACCGACCGGGCGCTGATCGTCGACTATCTGGCTGCTGCCTTCCCGTCGCGCCAGCAGCGCGGCCGCGCCAATCCGTTCCTCAATCGCTGAAAGCCTGATCCATGCCCGATGTCGTGCTGGTCGAGACGGCGGATCGCATCGCCACGGTCCGCCTCAACCGGCCGGAGAAGCTGAACGCGTTGAACAAGGCGATGTGGCTCGGCATCGCCGAGGCGATGACCGTCCTCGACCGCGACGACGACGTCGGCTGCATCGTGCTCACCGGCGCCGGCGATCGCGCCTTCTCACCCGGCGCCGACATCGCCGAGTTCGCGACCGAGCGTGCGGACGTGGCGCAGGCGACCGCCTATGGCGAGATCATGCACCGGACCATGGGGGCGGTCGCCGCCTGCCGCCATCCGGTGATCGCCGCGATCAAGGGGGCGTGCGTCGGCGGCGGGCTCGAGATCGCGCTGATGTGCGACATGCGCATCTGTGGGACATCGTCTCGCTTCGGCGTACCGATCAATCGCTTGGGATTGGTGATGGCGTACCCCGAGATCGAGGCGCTGATCCGGGTCTGTGGGGAGTCGGTGGCACTCGAGATCCTGTATGAGGCACGGGTCTTCGGTGCGGAGGAGGCGCTTGAGAAGCGCCTGGTCAACCGCGTCGTCGCTGACGACAAGGTCGAGGAGGAGGGCCTGGCGGCCGCGCGTCGCATCGCCGACGGCGCACCTCTGGTGAACCGCTGGCACAAGCGCTTCGCCCGCCGCCTCGCCGAGGGCCACCCGCTCTCGCCCGAGGAGGCGGCCGAGGGCTTCGCCTGCTTCGGCACGGAGGATTACCGCATCGGCCGCGATGCCTTCCTCGCCAAGACCAAGCCGGCGTTCAAGGGACGGTAGTCCGAACCGAACCCTCTCCCGCGGTCGGGCTATGTCAGGATGGCGGCGCCTGAAGGCACTTCGACTCGAAGGCGTCCGTCACCTCCCGCACTTCATCGGGATCGAGCGTGCGCGGGAAGGACGGGACGGCGGCCTTCACCACCCGGTTGAAGCAGGCCTGGTGCTTGTGCTTGGCGACCACGGCGAGGTTCTTGTCGTTGAGACGGGTGAGCGTGACCGAAACCAGCTTCGCCGTGCCGAAGTCGAGATTGTACTCGGTCGTCGCCGTCCCGATGCAGCTCGTGGCCGCCGTATCAAGGTCCCGATAGGCTTCGAGCGCGAGCAGCTTGTCGGAGAGCGGTTCCGCCTCCGTGTTCTCGATCGAGGCATAGTAGGCCCGCGTCTTTTCGCGCTGGAGCGCGCGGGTCACTCGGAAGAGGATGAAGTCGTAGGGCGTCAGGTTCCTGGCAAGACGGAGCGTCGACGGCGAGGTCATCTTGGCTTCGGCGATGCCGCCGTTGCAGCGGTCGCCGGCCTCGAGCATGCCGGCGAAGGTGACGGTCGAGCCGGCATCCAGCTTGTCGCGGTCATCGCTGACGGGCCAACCCTGGAAGAAGGCGATCGCCGAGACCACACCAGGCCCGCCGGTGCTCTCGGCGAGATCCACGATCGCGACGTCGCGATGATGGCCCGCCACTCGGTACTTGTAGAAGGGGCGCTTCTTTTCCCGGATCGGCTTCATGTCGACGAAGTAGTAGTCGCCACGGATGTCGATCGGAGCCCTCTTGTAATGCTGGTTGCACCACTTCGCGGGAAGCGACCTCTCGGATTCGATCTCGAAGCCCGCATCGCCGAGCCGCACCATCTGCTGGACGCAGAGCGGGTGCAGCGAGGCTTCGACTGCGAAGGCGGGGGTGGCGAGGGTGAGGAGACC
Source organism: Alphaproteobacteria bacterium (assembly GCA_964201945.1). Lineage (GTDB taxonomy): Bacteria > Pseudomonadota > Alphaproteobacteria > SHVZ01 > SHVZ01 > SHVZ01. The sequence continues at coordinate 3,663 of CAXNIC010000105.1, read as the reverse complement.
GAGGGTGGCGAGGAGAACGGCGAGGGTACGTCGGGACATGGAGCGGGGACCTCCGTTCTCCCATGAACGGTATCGCAGTACGAAAGTTCCGGCCGGCCCGAGAGAATTTGCCGCCTGGGCCTATCTCAGGCACTCGGTCTCGAAGACCTCGGACATTGCTCTGACCTGGATCGGCGTCAGCGTCCTTGGGAACACCCGCACGGTGTCCTTCACCACGCGGTTGAAGCAGGCCTGGTACCTGTACTTGGCGACCCAGTCGGGATCCTCGTCGATCAGGCCGGTCACGGTGATGGAGACGAGCCGCGCGGTACCGGTATCGAGGTCGAATTCGGTGGTCGCGGCGCCGATGCAGCTGGCCGCCGCCGTATCCAGATCCTCGTAGGGTTCGAGCGCCAGCAGCTTCGGCGACACGAAGTCGGCGCCGGGGTTCTCGATCGCTTCGTAGAAGCCCCGCGCCCGGTCCTTGCGGACGGCCCGGGTCGGGCGGAAGAGGAAGAGATCGAACGGGGTCAGCCGCTCGCCGAGCCTAAGCGATGATCCCTCGACGACGGCCTCGGCGATGCCGCCGTTGCAGCGGTCGCCGCCTTCCAGCACGCCGACCTGGCGGAGCCGGATGTCCTCGCTGACCAGGTCGCCGTCCGGCCAGCCCTCGACGAAGACGAGGGCGGAGAAGATGCCGGTGCCGCCGGTGCTCTCGGCGACGTCCAGGAGGGCGACGCCCTCATGCCGGCCGGCGATGCGGTAGTCATAGAAGGGGGGCTGGGCCTCCGACGTGCCGGGGATCTCGGCCGAGGCGACGTCGCCCTGGATGTCGACCGGGATGGCGCTGAAGCCGCGGTTGCATTCGGCCGCCGGAAGCGGCGCGTCGATCTGGTTCACGAAGTGGAAGTCGACCATGCCGGCCAGCTGCTGCACGCAGAGCGGATGGATGATCGGTTCCTCGGCCCGGGCGGGGCCGAGCGCGATCAGGGTCGAGACCGCGGCCAAGGCGAGGTGGATGGAGCGCATAGGGAGACCTCCATCGTCGGAGAACGACGAGGGCCTCAGTCTCGTTCCCGACCCCGGCGAATTTATGGCGCGTACGTGGCGGCCTGGCGGACGGCGGCGATCACCCGGTCCTGGTCGGCCGGGTCCAGGTAGGGATGCATCGGCAGGCTGAGCACCAGCCGGGCGAGTTCCTCCGAGACCGCGAGCCCACCCTTGGCCACCGGGAAATGGCGGTAGCCGTCCTGGCGGTGCAGCGGGATCGGATAGTAGATCGCGGTCGGGATGCCGGCGGCGTCGAGCGCCTTCGCCACGCCGTCGCGGTTTTCGATCAGGATCGTGTACTGAGCCCAGGCCGAGGCGTTGCCGGCGGTGATCTCGGGCACCTCGCAGACGTCCGCCAGCGCCGCCGAATAGCGCCGGGCGACGCGATCGCGGGCGGCGACCTCGTCCTCCAGGATCGCCAGCTTCTCGATCAGCACGGCGGCCTGCATCGTATCCAGCCGCGAATTCAGGCCGATGCGGACGTTGTGATACTTGTCGATGCCCTGGCCGTGCATGCGGATGCTCTTCAGCACGTCGACCAGCGCGTCGTCGTCGGTGAAGATGGCACCACCGTCGCCATAGGCGCCGAGCGGCTTCGAGGGGAAAAAGCTGGTCGACGTCACCGGCGCCAGCGAGCCCACCCGCCGATTGCCCTGGCCGCCGCCATAGCTCTGGGCGGCGTCCGAGAGAATCTTGAGCCCGTATTTGCGGCAGACCGGCTCGAAGGCGGCGAAGTTGACCGGCTGGCCGAAGAGGTCGACCGGCATGGCGACCTTCGGCGTGAGGCCGGCTTCTCGGGCGGCGAGCGCGCCCAGCGCCAGGCTCTCGGCGGTCAGGTTGAAGCTGTCCCGTGCCACGTCGACGAACACCGGCGTGGCGCCGGCCAGCACCACGACCTCGGCCGAGGCGACGAAGGTGAAGGCCGGCACCAGCACCGCGTCACCCGGCCCGATGCCCCAGGCCATCAGCGGCAGCAGCAGTGCGTCGGTACCGTTGGCGCAGGTGATGCAGTGCCTGGCGCCGGAGAAGCGGGCGAGCTGGCTCTCTAGCTCCCGCACCTCAGGGCCTAAGATGAACTGGCCATGAGCCAGCACGCGGGCAAGCGCCTCGTCCAGGCGCGGCCCGATGCGCCGGCGCTGGGCCTGGAGATCGACGAAGGGAAGGCGGGAGGTCATGGGCGGCTCATGCATTTTTAATCCCTCCCTCGCCTCGTAGGCGGGGGAGGGCAGGGTGGGGGCCGAGCGAAGCGAGGTCGGATTTGCGCGGCGAAGATAGCAGCAGTCATGCTCACGCCGCATCTGCGACGGCACGCTGGAACCTCGCTGCGCTCGGCCCCCACCCCGTCCCTCCCCCGGCAAAGCCGGGGGAGGGGGTGAGAGGGCGGTGCAGTACGCGGCTAGTGCTTCAGGATCTGGCTGAGGAACAGCTTGGTGCGGTCGGACTTGGGGTTCTGGAAGAATTCTTCCGGGGGCGCCTGCTCGACGATCTCGCCGTAGTCCATGAAGATCATGCGGTCGGCGACGGTGCGGGCGAAGCCCATCTCGTGCGTCACGCAGATCATGGTCATGCCGTCCTCGGCGAGGCCGACCATGACCTCCAGCACTTCCTTGATCATCTCGGGATCGAGAGCCGAGGTCGGCTCGTCGAACAGCATGATCTTCGGCGACATGCAGAGCGAGCGCGCGATGGCGACACGCTGCTGCTGGCCGCCGGACAGCTGGCCCGGATACTTCTTCGCCTGCTCGGGGATGCGGACGCGCTCCAGATACTTCATCGCCGCCGCCTCGGCCTCGGCCTTCGGCATCTTGCGCACCCAGATCGGCGCCAGCGTCAGGTTCTCGAGCACGGTCAGGTGCGGGAACAGGTTGAACTGCTGGAACACCATGCCGACCTCGCGCCGGACCAGGTCGATGTTCTTCACGTCCTGGGAGAGCTCGATGCCGTCGACGATGATCTGGCCCTTCTGGTGCTCTTCCAGGCGGTTGATGCAGCGGATCATCGTCGACTTGCCGGAGCCCGAAGGCCCGCAGACGACGATGCGCTCGCCGCGGTGAACCGAGAGGTTGATGTCCTTGAGGACGTGGAAGTCGCCGTACCACTTGTGCACGCCCGTCATCTGGATGACGACGTCGGTGGATAGTTTTCGCTGAACCTGAGCTGACATGTCGCTTACCGCCTCCCAAGGGCCTTAGGGCCTCTCATGGTTTCAATGCTTACAATCCGCTCGTGATCGCCGCAACCGCTTCCTTCCACTTGCGCCTGAACCGGGCCGCGCCCACCATGGCGCCCTTCCCGTTCGACCTCTCCCGGAGCGAGTGATGGCACCCAAGGGCACCTACCGGCGTGACACCGTGATCACGCATGCCGGCCTCGATCCGGAGGCGAACCACGGCATCGTCAATCCGCCCGTCTACCACGCCTCCACCATCACCTTTCCCAGCGTCGCCGCCTGGGACGACGCGCACAAGCCCGACTTCAAGGGCTATGTGTACGGGCGCTACGGCACGCCGACCCATCGCGCCTTCGGCCAGGCGGTGGCGGCGATGGAAGGCGGCTATGGCACCATCGCCTTTCCGTCGGGCTTCGCCGCCGTGGTCGGCGCCATCCTCGCCTTCGTGAAGACCGGCGACCACA
>CAXNIC010000104.1:0-14047 GCA_964201945.1 Alphaproteobacteria bacterium | reverse complement strand
AGGGACGCTGACACACAGCGTTAGAGGGGGTCAGAATTGGACGCGAAAACCGCCCCTCAGGGGGTCACTATTGCGCGCGATTTTACACGTCACGCATCGTATTTGGGCTTGGCGGTCGCATTCTCGTAAGCCGCCGCGCCTTCCTCGCGGTTCCGGCCCGAACCGATCAGGAGGCGGATGAAAACTTCTCGGCCTGCCGATCGTTGAGCGTCGAGCACAAGCCGAGCGGCGCCGGCGCGGTTTTCGGCCAGGAGCTCGGCAACGATCGGCTCCAGATCCTCGATCGCCGAGACGATCTCCTCCGCCGTCATGCGATCCAGCAGCCGGAACATCACGCGCTGAATTCGGCGAATGGGTTTTCGTCGGAGCGCGGATAGGCGGTGACTCGCTCTCTGTCGACGGGCGTCAAGCCGAGCTTGCTCAACCACGATGACAGGCGCCTCTCGGCGTCGGCGATGTGCGCGATCTCGGGCCGGGCGCGATACAGGGCCCCGCTTCGGTACGTGCGGGCTCCAGCCGCGGCAAGGGTCACCAGGACGCCGTCAGGGCCCACCTCGGTCAACTCCAACGCCAACGCCGCACGGCTGGTCCTGAGATCATCCAGCGCGCCCGCGCAACCTTCCAACGCAATGGCGTCGGAGCTGGCGAGCGTGCCGAGTGACGAAGCGAGCCCGACGATCTCCAAGTAAGCGATGCGCGCGGAAGCCGACAGGTGGGACGGTGGCGTCGGTGACGATCGTGCTGGCGCCGGCGGGCGGCGGAGCGGCCGCCTAGACGGGTTGCCCTTGATGACCCGCAGATGGGTGGGGACTGGCTTTCTACCCTTCATTGCAAACCTTTCTCAGAAACGCGCCCGTAAAAGTTCGACACCCCCAGCGGTCCTCGGCGTTCTCCGTCTCGCCCTCGATCGCTCCCCCCGGGTGGCCAACAAGCTGGCGAGCGCTTGCCCAGATGATTGGTCACGATCATCGCTGACGGCCTTGGTCATGGCAGCATCGCGCTCGTCGCCGGTCATCGCGTGGTACCTGAAGCCGGGTGCGGATCACCGGGCACACGAGCGCGACGAGCAGGCACTCGAGGCGCGAGGCCGCTCTAGGCTGACCAGCGCCGTCGATGACGAAGATCGTGAACGTGCCGTCGGGCTCTTCGCGGACCCGGACCTTGTCGCGGTCGATGGCCAGCAAAGTGGTCACGTCGACGGCTTTGGAAAGCGAGGGGGCGTAGCCCAAGCGAAGCCCCTCGCGTGCGCGTGCGCGCGCTGGGGGGGTATGGGGGGGTCGGAACCGCAGTGGGTCGGAAGGCGTCGGAAGGGGGTTGGAAGGCGTCGGAAGCCCGGGGTCGGAAGGTGTCGGAAGAGGGTGGGAAGGCGTCGGAAGCCGGGGATGCTCATGTGGTTTCCCCCGTCGCTTCACCCGGCAATAGCGTCTCCGGCGTTCTCAGATACAGCCGCCGCTTCGATCGCGGGCCGAGCTCGACCTTCACCACCTTGCCGCCATCGATCAGGCGACCTTGCGCTCCGACGACGACGCTATAGGCGAGGTGTTTGCAGGCCGGAAGGGCGCGCACGAGAGTGGCGAATCCGGTCCGTGCTGCGATCTCCGCAGACACCATCGTTCCCGCGTTGAGCAGAGTCCGGAGGCCGTCGAGGAGCAGGCGGTCGACTTCGATCCGGTCCACCTTGTCGAGCGGCCCGGGGCCATCGTCGACCACGAAGACTCCGTCTTTCCATCGGAGCTTGATCCGGCCGCCGCTGGCCGCGTGGTTGTTCTTCATGGTCCGCAGGACGCGCTCGTCCGTGTCCTCCTCTTCGCCTTCGATGGGCCGCGGCCGCGTCAGATACACGCGCGACCGAACGGCATTGTTCCAGCCGGTGCTGCCGCTGACGCCGGTGCCGGTGCTGATACCGGTGTTCGATGGGTGCGCGGTCAAGATCACCGTGCCCTGCATCTCGATCGCGAGCCGACGATGCTCGCCGATGAAGCGCCGGACTTGGTTCCGTACGATTTCATTGCCGCCGAAAACATCCGCGACTGTGTCGAAAATCAGAACCTCAATCCCGAGATCCAACGCATGCTCGCGGACCTGATCGAAGAATGGGAGGCGCTTCGGTGCATCGGTCCGCCGGTCGAACTCCATCAACAAGCTGTCTTCTCCGACGCGGCTGACCAGGTGCATGGCGCCGAGGTCGGCGGGCTCGCAGCCGTAGGCACGGCAGATGGCGTGCTGCCGGCGGTGCAGTTCGTCCATGTCGTCTTCGCAGGCGACCAAGAGCGATCTGGCGCGCTTGGTCGCAAGGCCGAGCCAAGGTCGGCCGAGCGCCGTCGAGGTGGCGAGCATCTGCATCAAGAGCGACTTGCCGAGGCCACCATCGCCCGACACCATCCCGACTGTCCCGCGGAGAAAGCAGCCATCCACAATCCAGTCGTAGGGCGGCGGAATTTCGTCGGCCCAGGCCGTCGGCGAGAACGGCTCGAGGGGTGCCAGGGCAGAGCGAGACGCCGGGCGTCGCGTCGGTCCGGAGCGGCGGTCGAGGTCGTCGAGCTCGACCATCCTCGGCGGCCTCGTCATGCGACCCTCGCAACGTCGGGGACCATGATTCTCGGCAATGGTCGGTGCAGTAGGTCGCGAAGCTGTCGGCCGTGCTCGACGTCCTCGGCATGGATGAGGGCGAACTGGAGGAGGAGGTCACGCGCGTCGGCGGTAGTGGGATTCGGGAACCACAAGCCGGAGCCGCCGGCCCGGAGCCAGCGCCAGGGCGACGCGGAGACAGGTACCGCAGCCCCAGAGAAGGGTGAGACGGTGGAGACGCCCAAAGCAACGGCGATGCCGAGGCGGCTTCCCCAGCATCCGGGGCCGCCGATCTGGATGGCGACGAGGTCGATGAGCTCGGAGCGGGATGGCAGGTCGCTCCAGCACCCGAGAAGCAGCGCCTCTACCGCGTCTGCGTCGTCGATCGGCTGGTAGAGGCCGCCGCTCAGGAACTTTACGCGACCTTCGCCGACGCCGCCGGCGTAGACGAAGCCGGGAAGGCAAGCCATGGCGTCGAGCCAGCGAATGCGCCCGGCCTTCATGCGGGAGCTGGCGAGCGCGGCTTCTGGTCGAAGGTCCACGTGCCGGCGGTCGGGCATGGCCGACGCCTCTAAGTCTTCTCCGGTGCGTTCCGAGCCCACGTGACCGGCCTCAACGACAAGCGCCAACTGATCAGGTCCTCGCCGCGCCAACCGATTGAATTGACGCCGAGTTGAATAGGCGCCGGAAACTGGCCGCTGCGGATCCTGCGCCACAAAGTCACGCGGGAGTTGGTGCCCGCAATGGGTAAGACGGTCTTACAGCGGTAGATCGCGAGAGGATCAAGTTCGACGATTTTCGCTGGCGCATTGGCATCCACCTTCGCCCTGGCCGTGCCGCGTTCGGCGGGGTGATCGCTGGTTGAAGCTTCGTGTTTCATCGGACTCACCCTCGTTGCGGTGAGTAATATCTGGGTTCAATAATTGTCGAATGAAAGGGACTTTTTCTCGCCGCTGCAACTATCTATCAATCACTCGCAGAAACGCCTAAGAACTAATGCGCTTCTGCTATTGAAATGAAGTAGAAATGCTGGTGCCGATCGTCATGCGGCCACTGGCATCCTCACGATCTCGGCCTCAACCTCTTCGGCGTCGAGGATAGCCTGGAGGCGCATCTCCCAGGCTTCGAGGGCCTTATACTTCTCAGGGTCATAGGAATGCCGGTCGTAGACGGCCGTGACGCCGCTCTCGACGTGGTTGAGGATCTTCGACACGACAAGCCGGCTTATGCCCATACCGGTCATGAGGCTCGCCGAAGTGCGCCGGAGATCGTGCGGCACGAAGTCTACGCCAGAAGTCGTCCTGATCCGGTCGAGCGCCTTGTAGGTCCAACCGATCGCCTCGCCCGTTCGCGTCGGCGACGGGAAGACCCATTCGCCGAGGGCGCGCGGTGTCGCTGGATCGTCGCCCTTCCTCGGGCGCAACGTCTCTGCTTTGATCTCGGCCAGGACCGCGGCGGCCATCGGCGCAACCGGCACGCGGTGGCTTTTGCCGTTTTTGCTGGTCTCGGCTGCGATCGTCCACCACCCATCTGCGATTTGATCCCAACGGAGCGCCAAGACCTCGGCTCCGCGCTGCGCTGTGAGCAGTCGCATCTTGAAGGCGCCACCTATGATCGGCCCCTCCTCGGTGAAGGCCGACCAGACCTTTCTGATCTCCGCCGCCGAGAGAACGCGATCACGCGTGTTCTCGGAACTCGGCTTCGAAATAGCTGTGCATGGACTCGCCGCCAGGAGGTCACGGCTCAGGGCCCAGTTGAAGACCTTCCGGACAATCTCCAGCGTGCGGTTGGCCTGGATCGGAGCGCCTCGAGCGACGATCTCATCCAGCATCGCGATGATGTCGCGCCGGGTGATGTCCTTCGCCCGGTGGGTCCTGAACCGGGGAAGGATATCCTTCTGGAGGATCAGCTCGTCTTTCCGCCAGCTCCGCTTCTCTCGCTTCGCATACTTCTCAAGGTAGAGATCAGCGAGCTCGCCAAAGGTCTCGGCCGCCCGCTCAGCCTTCTTCTCGGCAGCCGGGTCGCCACCCTTCGCCGCAGCCCGGAGTGTGTCCTTCGCCTTCTCTCTGGCGTCAGCAAGCCCCAGTGCCGGATATGTGCCGAGCGTCAGTCGGCGCACCCGGCCCCCGTGTCGATACAGGACTGTCCAGCTTTTATGGCCGCTGGCTGTAACCCTCAGCGCAAAACCCGGCGTGGCGCCATCGAAGTGCTCGGCCCGGCCGCTCGCCGGAGCTTTCATCGTTTCGACAAAGCGAGCCGTCAGGCGGGAAGAAGTGGTCATTTCAAAATTGGTCCGTCGGCTGTTTCGGGGTTACCCCGGGGCAACACTTTGACGGAAACAGTATGGTACTAGGTGTGGCCCGATGCAATGACGACGGTCGCGAAATAGCCCAGTGTTTACTGGGGTTCTGCGCGGTTCAGTGGTTCATTTTGCTTCAGGCGGTTTCGCCAGATTTCAGGATTTTTTGCGCCTGTTAACCGCTTGGTCGGGGGTTCGAATCCCTCCCCGGGAGCCAGCGACCCAAGCCCTCAATGTCCCTGCGAATGGTCTCCGCCGGGCCGCGAGATGCCGGAGAGCGCGTTGCCGCTCTCGACCACCATGCCGCTGGTCGCCAGGTCGCCGAGCGAGATGATGCCGACCAGGCGCTTGTCGCGGTCCAGCACCGGCAGCCGGCGCACCTTGATCTCCGCCATGTTGCGCAGCACGTCCTCGATCGTCTCGTCGTCGAAGCAATAGCGGACGTCTTCGCTCATCACTTCGCGCACGGTGGCGTCGGGACCCTTGCCCTCGGCGATGCCGCGGATGGCGATGTCGCGGTCGGTGATCATGCCGACCAACCGGTCGTTCTCGCCGACGGGCAAGGCGCCGGCATCGACCTCCGCCATGGTGCGCGCGACCTCGCGCAGGGTCTCGTCCGGATGGGCGATCCGAACGTCCGGCGTCATCCATTCGCTGACTCGCATCGCGCGCTCCTTTTCCGGCTCACGGTGTAGAACCGGAGCGTGCCCGGCGGGTTCCGCCTACTGCCCGAACCAAAGGAGCCACTGATGCGAGGCAGCTGTCATTGCGGCAAGGTCGCCTACACCACGCCGGACACGCCGACCGAGGCGATGTCCTGCAACTGCTCGATCTGCCGCCGGCGGGGATCGCTCCTGGCCTTCACCACGCCCGACAAGTTCAAGCTGGAGACCTCGCGGGAGGCGCTCACCGTCTACACCTTCAAGAGCCACGTGATCCGCCATCAGTTCTGCAAGACCTGCGGCTGCGCACCTTTCGCCGAAGGCACCGCGCCCGACGGCAAGCCGATGGTCGCGCTCAACCTCCGCTGCGCCGAAGGGATCGACCTGAAGGCGCTCAAGATCACGGAGTTCGACGGGGCGAGCCTGCCTTAAAGCCGGCACCGCCAGTTGCCGGAGGGCGAATCTCGCCTATTCTGGCGCCCTCGCTTCGGCTGCCGGGGGACGCGTCGACATGAAGGCGATGGTGATCAAGGCCCAGGGTGGGCTCGAGAACCTGGTCTATGACGACTGGCCGGATCCGGTCCCACGGCCGACCGACGTCATCGTCAGGGTGCGCGCCTGCGGCCTCAACCATCTCGACATCTTCGTGCGAAGGGGCATGCCCGGCCTGCCGGTGCCGATGCCGTTCATCTCCGGCGGCGACATCGCCGGCGAGATCGCGCAGCTGGGATCGGATGTGCGCGGCTGGAAGCTGGGCGACCGCGTCGTGGTCCAGCCGGTCACCGCCGACGGCATGATGGGCGAGGAGATTCCGGGCGGCATGGCCGAATTCGCCCGCGTGCCCGAGGAGAACCTGGTCCCGATCCCCGACGGCGTCGGCTTCGAGGCCGCCGCCGCCCTCCCCGTCGCCTACGGCACCGCGCTCCGCATGCTGGTGACACGCGGCCGGCTCCAGGCCGGCGAGAAGATCCTGATCCTCGGCGCGTCGGGCGGCGTCGGCACCGCCTGCGTGCAGCTCGCCAAGATGATCGGGGCCGCCGGCAGCGACGACAAGCTGCTGAAGCTGCGCGAGCTCGGCGCCGATCATCTGGTCAACTACAAGACCCAGGACTTCAGCAAGGAGACTTGGCGCATCAGCGGCAAGAAGGGGGTCGACGTCGTCGTCAACTACACCGGCGGCGACACCTGGATCCCCTCCCTCAAGACGCTGCGGAAGGGCGGACGCATCCTCACCTGCGGGGCGACCGCCGGCTACGACCCCGCGGAAGACCTTCGCTACATCTGGGTGCGCGAGATCGACGTGATGGGCTGCAACGGCTGGACCAAGGAGGACATCGCCACCCTCCTCGACTATTTCGCCACCGGCCGCATCAAGCCGGTCATCAGCCATGTGCTGCCGCTGTCCCAGGGCCGGGACGCCGAGTGGCTGCTGGAGCAGCGCGCCGTGTTCGGCAAGGTCCTGCTGGTGCCATGACCGACACGGTCGCCAAGCTCCGACGCTCGATCCGGACGCCGCCCTTCCATGCGTGGCTCGGGGTCGAGCTGGTGGAGGGCGATCCCGCGGCCGGAACGGCGACGGTGCGGCTGCCGTTCAAACCCGGCTTCGAACGCTCACCGGATTCAAAGCAGATCCATGGCGGCGTCATCGCCGCGCTCGCCGACATCGCCGGCGACTATGCGCTGGCCGTCAGCCTCGGCGGCGGCGTGCCGACCATCGATCTCCGCATCGACTATCTCCGCCCGGCCGAGGGCGACCTGCTCGCCATCGCGCGCACGGTCAAGCGCGGCCGCACCATCGGCGTGGTCGACGTCGAGATCAAGGACGTTGCCGGCCGCCTGATCGCGGTCGGGCGCGGCGCCTATTCGACCACCGTCGGCTAACGAACGGGATAGCGGGTGAGCGGGATCGTCCGCCCCTGCGGCAGTGCCAGCGTCGCCGTGGTCCGGCTCGGGAACCTAAGCGAGATCCCGCCGATCGAGTCATAGGACGACGGCGGCCGGTAACCACCGGTCAGCGACTGGCCGCCTTCATAGAGGCGGAGCTCGCCATCATAGGCGTTCGCACTCAGCATCGGGCCGCCGCTGACGTACCAGACCGGCTTGCCGGTCGCGTCGTAGTAATAGCCGGCGAGGTACATGTTCGTACTCTGGACCTCGAAGAACCAGCCGGTACCGGACTCGCTGGCGTTCCACCACCATCCCGTTTCCGGCGCGCCCGCGCTCGGCGCCTGCACGGATTGGCCGTCGATCGCGAAGCGCTCGATAGGGATCGAGCCGCCTGGCCAACTCAGAGTGCCGGCGGTCGGCGAGCTGAAGACGAGCGTCGCGTTCCCGACATGCCCGGCCAGCCTCGGACTGCGAGACGTGCCGTCGAGCGACTGACCGAAGTGGAACTTGACCAGGAGGCCCGTGAGCGTGTTGCCGGTCCGCACGCCGTCGGCAACGAACCAGACGTTCGAGCCGTCGTCGTCGTAGAGATAGGCGGCGATGAACATGCGACCGAACCGCGTCTCGACGGCGAAGCCGCGCCCGGACTCGTTCGGGTTCCACCACCAGCCGGTGTAGGGCGAGATACAGTCCGGGCAGAGCGCCGCCAACGTGCCCTCGAGCTTGAGTCGCCTGAATCCCGTCCAGCCCCAGAGATTTCCCCCCCGGCCGAAGTTGACGCCGCTGCCTGTGCTTCGCATGGTCGCGACGACATCGCCGACGCTGGGGGCGGAATTCGCCTGACTAAGCACGGCGAAGGCGCCCGAGACCTGCGCCGCCGCTGCCGAGGTGCCCACCAGCGGACCAAAACCGCCGCCCGGGACCGACGAGCGAAGGCCAAAACCTATGCCGATGCCGGGGGTGTAGCCCATAATCGAGACGTAGGAATCGAGATTGGATCCGGGCTCGATGTCGTCAAGATCAAGGGAGGACGCAACGGAAATGACCGAGGAAATGCAGGCGGGTTCCGTGACGCGACCTCGCAATCCTTCGTTCCCGGTTGCGGCGACGCTTGCGATGCCGACGGCACGCAACTGGTCGACCGCCTGCTTGGTCGTCAGGTTGGCGGCATCGCAGCTTGCCTGCGAGTCATAGGCAGTGCTGCCAAGGCTGAGGTTGACCGCGGCGATCGCATGGGTGTTTCGCAGCGAGTACACGTAGTCCAAGGCCCGCAACCGATCGGATGTGTAGGCGCGGATGCAGCCGCCCGATCCGCCGCAAACGGCCGGATCGTCGACGCGGCTGAAGACCTGAATCGCGATAATCTGCGCGGCCGGAGCGATCCCGCTGTTGTTTGAACTTTCAAAGCCGGCGGCGATACCGGCGACGAGCGTGCCGTGGGCGCAGTCGGAATAGCCCGCGCAGGGCGCAGCTGCACCTCGGCCGATCTGCGTCCCCTCTCCATTCGGACAGAGGCTGCTCACCTGCTGGAATGAAACGCTGGTCGAAAAACAGGCTTCGGCGACGACACGGCCGCCGAGAAACGGATGCGCAGCATCGACGCCGGTATCGAGAATGGCGATCGCCCGCCCCAGGCCGGTGTAGCCAATCGTCCAGGCACCCATTGCGTTGATGCCTATCTCATGACCGTCATCATCGGCATGAGGCCTCGCGAGTCGGTCCTCCTCGATGCTTTCGACCTCGGGGTCGGCCGCCAGAGTTGCGTACAAGCTCGCATCCGCCTCCATCGCCACCGCCGGCAGCGAGCTGTAGGCGTGCCAGCCGGACAGGGTGTGACCGCGATCTCGCAGGCGCGCCGCCAGCCGTTCCTGGGCTACGGCGATCCCCGCGGTATCGGCGCGAAGCATGACGATGAGTTTGACCGGGCCTGCCTGGATGCGCTCGGCCAGAGGCTTGGCGGGCTCGGCGGCCGCAAGCTGTGCTGCGGTACCTAGCAGGAAGCCAAGAACCACGAACAGCGCCCACAGGACGGAGCGCGACAGACGAGTCGATCTGATCAAGATCATGCCACCCGAAAGAGAAGGCGACGCCGACAGCGCCGCCATGCATGAGAGTGAGTGCGCGTTATCGCGCCGAGGTTCATCGAAAGGTTGAGGGAGCCGGAATCAGCCGCGGCCGATCGTCCGAAGGCGACCGGCCGCGGCGTCCCCTCCGCCAACTCGTCTAGAAGTCCGTGAACCGGCTGAGCGAGACCGTGCGGCCCTGCGGCAGCGTCACCGTGGCCGTGCCCGCATTGAAGCGGACCGAGATCCGGCCGATCGCCGCCGTGGAGGTCGGCGTGCGGTAGCCACCGGTCATGGTCTGACCGCCGGCGTAGAGCTGCAGGTCGCCGTCGAAGGCGGTGGTGCCCGTCATCGCGCCGCTGGCGACGTACCAGACCGGCCGGCCGGCGCCGTCGTAGAGGTAGCCCGCCAGGAACAGGTTGGAGCCCTGGACCTCGAAGAACCAGCCGGTCCCCGACTCGTTGGCGTTCCAGTACCAGCCGGTCTCGGGCGCTCCGCCCTGGGGCGCACGGACGGCCTGGCCGTCGATCGGAAAGCGCTGGAGGGCAACGTTGCCACCGGGCCAGCTGAGATTGCCGGTCGTGGACGAATTGAACGAGAGCGTCGCGGAGCCGGCGGTGCCTACGAGTTGCGGCTCGTGATAGGCGCCGGCCAGCGTCTGGCCCGAGCCGAACTTGGCCAGCGTGCCGGTCAGCGTGGTGCCGGTCTGCTGGCCGTTGGCGACGAACCACAGCGGCGAGCCGTCGGTGTCGTAGAGGAACGTGGCGAAGTAGAAGCGGCCCGAACGGGTCTCCAGCGAGAAGCCGCGGCCAGGCTCGGCCGGGTTCCACCACCAGCCGGTCGCAGGGTTGATGCAGGTCGAGCAGACGGCGGCGACCGCGCCCGCGACGTCGAGGCGCTTCACCGCATAGTTATAAGTCTGGCCCGAGCCGGCAACGGTCACGGTGAGCGCGCGGCCGCCGTTGCGAAGCGCGGCGACGAGGTCGCCGACGCTGGCCGACGGGCTGGCCTGGCGAAGGACGGCGAGCGCGCCGGCAACATGCGGCGTCGCCATCGAGGTGCCAGTCGCATAGGTGTAGCTGCCGTTGAGCGCGGCCGAGCGGATCGAGGTTCCCGGCGCCATCAGCGTGATGAAGCTCGCGATGTTGGACGGCATGGAGATCTTGTCGGCGCTGGTGGTGTTGCCGACCGAGATCGCCGACGAGATGCAGCCGGGCTCGCTGATGGCGTTGACGTAACCGTCGTTGCCCGAGGCGATGACCGTCGCGGTGCCGACCGCGCGCAGCGTGTCGATGGCGCGCTTGGTGGTCTGGTTGGCCATGTCGCAGCTCGCCTGCGAGGTATGGACCGCGCCGCCGAGGCTCATGTTGACGGCGGCGACGTTGTAGGTGGCGCGAAGCTGCAGGACGTAGTCCAGCGCCCGGAGCTGGTCCGAGGTGTAGGAGAGCGCGCAGCTCGCCTTCCCGCAGATGCCGCTGTCGTTGAAGCGGCTGAACACCTGGATCGCGATGATCTGGGCGCCCTTGGCGACGCCGGAGAAACCATCCGACGCATGACCCGCGGCGATCCCCGCGACATGGGTGCCGTGGAAGCACTCGGAGGTCGCGCAGGGCGCCGCCGCACCGGTGCCGATCTGCGTCGGCGTGCCGTTCGGGCAGGTGCTGACGGCGGACTGGGGGGCGAAGGTGGTCGAGAAGCAGGCTTCGTGGACGACGCGGCCGCCGAAGAACGGGTGATTGCGGTCGACGCCGGTATCCAGGATGGCGACGGCCACGTTCTGGCCGGTGTAGCCCATGCTCCAGGCCTGCGGCCCCTGGACCAGCGCGGTCGAGACCGAGAGGTCGGGCTTGGAGAGGCGGTCCTCCTCGACCGACTCGATGTCCTGGTCGGTCATCAGGCTCGCGAGCGAGGCGGCGTCGGCCTCCATCGCCACGGCCGCGACCGAGCGGTACGGATGCCAGCCCGGCATGCTGTGACCGCGGTTCCAGAGCCGGCGGGCGAGGCGATCCTGGGTTCCGGCGATCGCCTGGTCGGCGGCGGCAGCGCCCGAGATGCCGGCGCGCTCCGCCTCGCGGCCGCCGCGGAAGCGGGCGATGACGCGGAGATTGCGGGCATGGACCCGGTCGGCGAGGACCGGGGACGCGGCCGGTGCGGCAAATGCGGGAGCCGGCAGCGCCTCGAGCGCGCGCTCTGGGGCGACGGACTGGGCCGAGACAGGCGAGGTGAAGACCGCGAGAGCGAGTGCGGCCATCGACAGCCAGGCGCTACGGCGCACCGGCGCGAACCACCCAAAAGCCATAAGACCACCCGAAGTGAACGAACAGTTCCGACCCGCTCCCCTTGCTTTCCCTCGATCCGAGACCGACGACGACGCCTCGGTGACAAAGCGGCGAGTTCCGTTACCTTTTGGCGATAAGACCGAACGCAAAGACGTTAGTGGGCGGAAGGGCATTTAGGTTCATCCGGTTAAGGACGGCCCTGCACATTTTCCGAGGGTCACGTCGGGCGATCCGTATTCCGCCGACGCTGGTGCAGCCCGCCCGAGCGATTTTTTCTCACCCTCACCCGCCGCGGCGGGTGTCGATCGCGAAGCGTCTCGGTCGCTTCGTCGAAGGGCCAGCTGAGCCGTCTCTGGTCGTCGCCCGGGGATTGCGATCGCTAGGTGGTCAGCGCCGGGACTATGCCCCGGTCACAGGAAAATGTCTGAAAAGTCTTGTAATTATTTGCGATTGCGAGTCGCGAATACTGTGGTATTACGGTAAGTATTGAACTGAATCGAAATGGAAATTGAATAACTTCATCATCTGCTTGAATTAGCAGTCACGATTTGAGGTAAAGGGGTAGGAGGCGCCGCTCCGCGGCTTTCGCCCCGCTCCGCGACCTCGCCTGCCCCTGCCCTCGCCTGCGACCACATGACGGCTTGTGATCCGCCCGGCGCGGAGGCGCCGCTAAGCGCGATGAGGATCGCGGTGACGAGCCGCACCCTGAGCGCGCGGAGAGCGTCCGCGGGCACGGCGATGTCGGCGACGGGAGATGGACGGATAGCCGCGACCGCCTGACCGCCCTCATACGGCTGGGCGGCGACGGACATGGAAGAAAGCATCAAAAGGAAGACTGCCGTCCCCAGCGTCCAGTACGCCGGGAAGACGGCTCGCGCGATCGTCATGGCCCCACCCCCGTGGATGCCTGCGACTCGCTCCCCCTTGTCCCTCCCCGCCCCAGGGCCTTCGACCCCGGGGACAAGACGACGAGCCCGGCATGTTCTTGGCGATGTTCCAGAGGGCCAGAAGGTTAGTGCGCCGATGCCCGCCCAGGTTCATCCCGCAGAACGACATTCCCGGCGGCTCCCTGCTGGCATAGCATCCAAGGATCGTCGTGAAACAAAGGGAGATAATCAAAATGAACACGCTGGGATTCCTGGGACGGGTCGGCGTCGTCGCCGCCGCCGCGCTTCTGGCACCGAGCCTCGCCTCGGCGCAGGGCAGCAACAAGGTTCTGAAGATGGTCCCGCACGCCGACCTCAAGGTGACGGACGCCCACTTCACCACCGCAACCATCACCAACGACCACGCGATGATGGTCTACGACATGCTGTTCGCCTGGGACTCGAAGCTCTCGGCGAAGCCGCAGATGGTCGGGAACCACACTCTGTCGGCGGACAAGCTCAAATACACCTTCACGCTCCGCCCCGGCCTCACCTTCCATGACGGCTCCAAGGTCACGACCAAGGACGTGATCCCGTCGATCAAGCGCTGGATGCTGCGCGACTCCGCCGGCCAGAAGCTGAACGAGCTCACCGCCTCGATCGACGCGGTCGACGACAACACCTTCACGCTGACCTTGAAGGAGCCCTACGGGCTCGTGCTGTTCACGCTGGCGTCCACGGCCGGCAGCATTCCCGCCATCATGCCGGAGGCTGCGGCGAAGACCGAGGCGTTCACCGCGCACAACAACACCATCGGCTCCGGCCCGTTCAAATACGTGGCGGCCGAACTCGTTTCCGGCTCGAAGGTCGTCTATGCCAAGCATGACGGCTACGTGGCGCGAAACGAGCCGGCCGACGGTCTCGCCGGCGGCAAGGTCGCCAAGGTCGACCGGGTCGAATGGACCTCGATGCCCGACCAAGCCGTCGCCGCGGCGGCGCTGGCGGCGGGCGAGGTCGACATGATCGAGGCGATCAACAACGACCAGAAGGCGATCCTGGCGAAGAACGCGAATGTGCAGGTCGAGGCGCTCTCGAAGGCGGGCTGGTACGGCCTGCTGCGTCCGAACCACCTGCACCCGCCGTTCAACCATCCGAAGGCGCGCCAGGCGCTGGCGATGATGATCGACCAGCAGGAATACATGCAGGCGGCCTTCGGCGGCGGCGAGAGCTGCTTCTCGTTCTTCACCTGCGGCAGCCCGAACGGCACCCAGGCCGGTGCCGAGCCCTACATGAAGCCGAACTACGAGAAGGCGAAGCAGCTCCTGAAGGAGGCCGGCTACAACGGCGAGAAGATCGTGCTGCTGGGCGCCGGCGACCTCTTCCACCACAACGCCGTCGCCCAGGTCACCACCGAGAACCTGAA
>CAXNIC010000103.1:0-14106 GCA_964201945.1 Alphaproteobacteria bacterium | reverse complement strand
GATGGTGCGGTTGCCGGTGTAGCCCATCGCCGCCTTGAGGCCGCCGATCACCTGGTGCACCACCTGGCCGACCGGGCCTTTGTAGGGCACCTGGCCTTCGACGCCTTCCGGCACCAGCTTCAAGCTGTCCTGCACTTCCTGCTGGAAGTAGCGGTCGGCCGAGCCCCGCGCCATCGCCCCGACCGAGCCCATGCCGCGATACGACTTATAGGAGCGGCCCTGGTAGAGGTAGACCTCGCCCGGCGCCTCGTCGGTGCCGGCCAGCATACCGCCGACCATGGCGCAGTCGGCGCCGGCCGCGATCGCCTTGGCGAGATCGCCCGACTGCTTGATGCCGCCGTCGGAGATGCAGGGCACGTTGTTCTTCTTGCAGACCTCGACCGCATCCAGGATCGCGGTCAGCTGCGGCACGCCGACACCGGCGACCACGCGGGTGGTGCAGATCGAGCCCGGGCCGATGCCGACCTTGATCGCATCCGCGCCGGCATCGATCAGCGCTTTGGCGCCGTCGGCGGTGGCGATGTTGCCGGCGATGATCTGGGCCGAGTTGGCGAGCTTCCGGAGATCCCTGACCGAGCCGATGACGCCGTCGGAATGGCCATGCGCGGTGTCGACGACGATGACGTCGCACTCGGCTTCCAGAAGGGCCTCGGCACGGGCGAGGCCGTCGCGGCCGACGCCGGTCGCCGCGCCGACGCGGAGCCGCCCCTGGTCGTCCTTGGTGGCGTTCGGATAGAGCGCCGCCTTCTCGATGTCCTTCACCGTGATCAGACCGACGCAGCGATACTCGTCGTCGACCACGATCAGCTTCTCGATCCGGTGCTTGTGGAGGAGCTGCTTCGCCTGCTCGCGCCCCACCCCCTCCTTCACCGTGACCAGGCGTTCCTTGGTCATCAGCTCGTGAACCGGCTGGCTGGTCTCGGTGGCGAAGCGGACGTCGCGGTTGGTGAGGATGCCGACCAGCTTCCGGGTCTTCCGCTCGACCACCGGGATGCCGGAGATCTTGTGCTGAAGCATGGCCTGCAGCGCGTCGGCCAGCGGCTGGTCGGGGTGGATGGTGACCGGGTTCACCACCATGCCGGACTCGAACTTCTTCACCGCCCGGACTTCCTGGGCCTGGCGGGCGGGATCGAAGTTCTTGTGGACGATGCCGAGCCCGCCCAGCTGCGCCATGGCGATGGCGAGCCGGTTCTCGGTCACGGTGTCCATGGCGGCCGAGATCAGCGGAATGCCGAGCTCGATGCCGCGGGTCAGCCGCGTGCGGGTGTCTGCGAGGCCCGGCAGGACCGAACTGGCCGCCGGCTCAAGCAGAACATCGTCGAACGTGAAAGCCTCGCGGATATGCATGTCGGCTCCTACACCGCTGAGGCGGGGCCAGATACCACGAGACATAAACTTGCTCAAGGGGCGTCGCGGAATCCTTGGGCGACGAGGTAGGTTTCCGCGCTCTCCTTGCGGCTGGCGGCGGGCTTGGCGTGGCGGACCTGGGCGAAACGCTGCTTCAATGTGGCCAGCATCACCTTCTCGGCACCGCCCTGAAACACCTTGCAGACGAAGGCCCCGCCGGGGGCCAGCACCTCGATCGCGAACTCGAGCGCCGCTTCGGCCAAACCCACGGTGCGGATATGGTCGGTGGTGCCATGACCGGTGGTGGGTGCGGCCATGTCGGAGAGGACGAGGTCGACCGGCCCGCCCAGCGTGGCCTTGATGAGCCCCGGCGCCGCCGAATCGAGGAAATCCAGGGTCATGATCTCGGCCCCCGGCACCGGGGCCATCTCCAGGACGTCGACGCCCAGCACCCGGCCGGCGCCCACCTTGGCGACCGCCACCTGGGTCCAGTCGCCCGGTGCTGCGCCCAGATCGAGGACCCGGGTGCCCTTCTTCAGCAAGTGGAAGCGCGTATCCAGGTCGGTCAGCTTGAAGGCGGCGCGCGACCGCCAGCCCTCGCGCTTGGCCGCGGCGACATAAGGGTCATTCAACTGGCGCTGAAGCCAGCGCTTGGAGGAGGTCGAGCGCCCCTTCGCCGTCTTGACCTTGGTCGCCTTCTGCCGCCGCCCGCCGAACTCGCTCACGCCTGCCCCTCTTCCGCCATCAGGGCCAGCAGGATGCCCTCGCGCACGCCACGATCAGCCACCCTTACCATGCCGACCGGCCAGCGCCGGCAGATCGCCTCGAGGATGGCGCAGCCGGCCAGCACCAGGTCGGCGCGCTCGCGCCCGATGCAGGGATGGCGCTCGCGCTCGCCGATCGGCATGACGGCGATGCGGCGGGTCACCGTCTCGATTGCTTCGAAGGCGAGACGGTAGCCGTCCACCTGGTTGCGGTCATAGCGCGGCAGGTCGAGATGGACGCCGGCCAGCGTGGTGACGGTGCCGGACGAGCCCAGCATCTGCACGCCACCGCCGGCCAGCGTCGCCGAGATGCCGTGCTCGGCATCGAAGGGATCGAGCAAGGCGCTGACCTCCGCCACCATGTCGGCGTAGCCCTTGGGGCAGCCATGGGGAAACCGTTCCCCCAGCGTGACGACCCCCAGCGGCAGCGAGATACAGCCCGCGACCTCCGGCCGGCCCTCGACCAGGCGGGCCCAGGAGAGCTCGGTCGAGCCGCCGCCGATGTCGAAGACCAGCGCCCAGGGCGGCGCGGCATCGAGCAGCGGGGCACAGCCGGTCAGCGACAGCCGCGCCTCCTCGCCCGAGGTGATGATCTCGAGCTCGAGCCCGGTCGCCCGCCGGGTGCGATCGACGAAGTCCTGGCAGTTGTCGGCCCGCCGGCAGGCCTCGGTCGCGACCATGCGGGCCCGGGCGACGCCCTGGCGGCGGATCTTGGCGGCACAGACTTTGAGCGCGTCGATGGTCCGCTCCATCGCCGCTTCCGAGAGTACCCCGCTGGTGCCCATGCCCTCCCCTAAGCGCACGATCCGGGAGAAGGCGTCGACCACACGAAAACCGCCCGGAGCCGGCGTCGCCACCAGCAGCCGGCAGTTGTTGGTGCCAAGATCGAGCGCGGCAAAGGTCGGGGTACGCCGGCGGCCCGCCGCGCGCGACCGCGCCGGCAGCCGCAGGTCGGGCTCGACGGAGCTCATCCCCGAGGCCCCTCTCGGCCGATCCCGACACGCATTTCCATATGGAAAGTGTACCTGCTCACCAGCCATCCGCAACCCGTTGCGGTAACGGCGCCCCGCATGCGACAGCTGGCCCGCGACCGGAGGGCCTTAAATCCATGATCGAAATCCGCCGTTTTCCGACCCGCGCCGAGATGGGCCTGGCCGCCGGGGCCGACATCGCCGCCGCCATGCGCGGGCGTCTTCGGACTCAAGGTCGGCTCCGGATGATCTTCGCCTCGGCACCGAGCCAGCAGGAGATGCTGGATGCCCTGGTGGCGGAGGCCGACATCGACTGGGGCCGGGTCACGGCCTTCCACATGGACGAGTACCACACGCTGCCGGCCACGGCGCCGCAGCGCTTCGGGCCATGGCTGAAGCGGGTCCTGTTCGACCGGGTGCCGATCGGCACCGTCCACCTGATGACGCCGGAGCCGGACGCCGCGGCCTGCATCCGCGACTACACGCGCCTGCTGGCCGAGGCGCCGATCGATTTCGTCTGCCTCGGCATCGGCGTGAACGGGCATCTCGCCTTCAACGACCCGCCGGTCGCCGATTTCTCGGACCCGGCCGACGTCAAGATCATCGAGCTGGATCCGATCTGCCGCCGCCAGCAGGCCGACGACGGCGGCTTCCGCAGCATCGAGGAGGTGCCGCGGACGGCGCTCACCCTCACCATCCCGAGGTTGCTGCGCGCCGACCGGCTGTTCTGCGTGGTGCCGGGGCCGGCCAAGCGGGACGCGGTCCGCCGGACGCTCAACGACCCGATCGGCGAAGCTTGCCCGGCGACGGCGCTCCGCACCCACCCGGCCTGCACGCTCTATGGCGACGCGGACTCGCTCCCGGACGCCACTTAAATCGGCTGCGGCCGTGGCGGCGCGGTGAGGAAAAGGTCGGCGATCGGCACGATCTTCGGCGGCAGGAGGCGCTGGGTCTCGGGCTCCTGACGCGTCGAGCGCGGCGCCCGAACGTAGCCGGTGGCGCCGATCATGCCGTAGGGGCGGCCATCGGGGCCATGCAGCGGCAGGCTCAGCCGCTCGGCCGGCTGCGAGGCCGAGGTCTCGAAGCCGGTCGGATTGTAGCGCATCGAGCCATGCATCACCGCCGGCCGCTCCAGCAGCTCGAGCCAGCGCGTCCGCAGCATCTGATAGATGTCAGGCGCGAACAGCAGCGTGATCGGCGCGCCGATCATGTTCGGCCTCTGCCAGGCGGTCATGATGAGATCACCGGCCAGCGCGCAGTAGAAGTCGCGCCCGGAGTCGTCCAGCCGGTAGATCCAAGTGATCTCCAGGATTTCGCGAAGGGCGCCCGGGTCGATGTCCTCGCGGCACGGCAGATGATCCGGACGCAGCGACGACGCCCAGTGATCCCACAGAACGTTGAGACGGCGATCCAACGTGAATGGGCAAGCGGGGGCGCCACCGGTCATCGGCGAAACCTGCCAGACGCCCGAACGCGCCAAGTCCCTGCGACCGCCATCCGGCATAATACCCTCACAATCGGCCCACCGAGCATACGCTCTCGCCTTTGGCCCAACCTCGGGCCGACCCTGGTTCTAGCTGAATTCCATTAAGATTATCTAAACTTTTATGCGTCAAGCGCCAAACACTTGATCACGGGACCGTGAGCCAGATTGCAGCGTGTGGTTACTTGAAGAGGGCCGCCTAACTATTTGAGGCTGGCTCGAAAGTCATGGACACGCCGTTCATGCAATACCGCAGCCCAGTCGGCTGCGGTCCGTCCGGGAAAACATGACCGAGATGGCCGCCGCAGCGCCGGCAGTGAACCTCGACCCGCTTCATGAACCAGCTGCGATCCTCGGTGGTCTCGATCGCCCGGTCGAGGGGCTGGAAGAAGCTGGGCCAGCCGGTGCCGCTGTCGAACTTGGCTTCCGAGGCAAAGAGAGGCAGGCCGCAGCCGGCGCAGTGGAAGATGCCCTGGCGCTTCTCGCGGTCGAGCGGGCTGGTGCCGGCCCTCTCGGTCCCGTGCTTGCGCAGCACCCGGTACTGCTCATCGGTCAGGGTCTCGCGCCACTCGGCATCGGTCTTGGTGATTTCGTCGCTCATCTTCGTCTCGTTCCTTGCCGTGCCGGCTATCATACCCTCGTCCGGCGATCCGCTCCCACCCTTCAGAGGCCCCATGCCCGCGTCTCTCTCGATCACCACGGCCACCCTCGCCGACCTCGCCCGCATGGTCGACTGGGCGGCCCTGGAGGGCTGGAACCCCGGGCTTGCCGATGCGCCGGTGTTCCTCGCGACCGATCCGGGGGGCTTCCTCATCGGGCGTCTCGGGCCGGACCCGGTGTCGGCGATCTCGGTCGTCGCCTACGGTTCGGGTTTCGGCTTCCTCGGCTTCTATATTTGCCGGCCGGAGTTCCGCGGCAAGGGCTACGGCTTCGCCGTCTGGGAGGCTGGGATGAAGCGCCTCGGCGACCGCGTCATCGGCCTCGACGGCGTCGTCGACCAGCAGTCGAACTACCGCAAGCAGGGCTTCGTCCTCGCCCACCGCAACGTGCGCTATGGCGGCATCGCCGGGGCGCCATCGCCTCGCGATCCCCATGTGGTCCAGCCGGCGGGCGACCTCGCCGAAGCGGTGATCGCCTACGACCGCGCCTTCTTCGCCGGCCCGCGCGAGGTCTTCACCCGCCTCTGGATCCAGCGCCCGCAGACCGCGCTCGCCTATGTGAAGGATGGGCAGGTGCAGGGCTACGGCGTCATCCGCCCCTCCCTCGACGGCCACAAGATCGGCCCGCTCTTCGCCGACACCGAGGCGATCGCCGAGATCCTGTTCGACGCATTGTCGGGAACCGTAGCCGGCCAGCCGATCGTCATCGACCCGCCGCTGCCCAACACCAGAGCCGTCGCGCTGGCCGAGCGCCATGGCCTGACGCCGGGCTTCGAGACCGCCCGCATGTATCGCGGCCCCGCCCCGGACCTGCCGCTCGACAAGACCTTCGGGATCACGACGTTCGAGCTGGGCTGACCGTCACTTCGGCGGGTGTTTCGCCTGCCAGTGCCGTGCGATCGCATCGCGGCGGCAGATCCACACCCGGTCATGGCTCTGGACGTGGTCGAGGAAGCGCTCCAGCGCGGCAACACGTCCCGGCCGGCCGGCCAGGCGGCAATGGAGGCCGACCGACATCATCCGGGGCCGGGTCTCGCCTTCCGCATACAGCACGTCGAAGCTGTCGCGGAGATAGGTGAAGAACTGGTCACCCGAGTTGAAGCCCTGGGGCATGGCGAAGCGGAAGTCGTTGGCATCCAGCGTGTACGGCACGATCAGGTGCGGGCGACCCGCGACCTCGACCCAGTAGGGCAACTCGTCGGCATAGGAGTCGGAGTCATACAGAATGCCGCCAGCCTCGACCACCAGGCGGCGCGTATTGGCGCTGATGCGGCCGGTGTACCAGCCGAGCGGACCGCTGCCGGTCAGCTGCTTGATGGTCGCAATGGTCTGCCGGATATGGTCGCGTTCGTCCGCCTCGGGCATGCCGTGATAGTCGATCCAGCGCCAGCCATGGCTGGCGATCTCATGTCCGCCCTCGACCATCGCCGCCACCGCCTCCGGGTTGCGGGCGAGCGCCATGCCGACGCCGAAGACGGTGATCGGGATCTTCCGGCGCTCGAACAGACGGAGCAGCCGCCAGACGCCGGCACGGCTGCCGAACTCGTACATCGACTCCATGTTGAGGTTGCGCGCCCCCACCATCGGCTGCGCGCCCACCATTTCCGAGAGATAGGCTTCAGATGCAGCGTCACCGTGGAGGATGGTGTTCTCACCGCCCTCCTCGTAGTTGACGACGATCTGGAGCGCGATCCGGGCCTTGTCCGGCCAGGAGGCGTCGGGCGGGGTCCGCCCGTAGCCAATCATGTCGCGGGGATAGGCCTCATTCGCCATCGCTGCCTCCGTCTCGCTCTCACGCCTCCGCAGCCAGCCCGCGGGCGACCCGATCGATCAGCAGGCGGGCCTGCACGACCACCATCTCGCGCCATTCGTCGCGATCAGGCGCGAAGGCCTGAAGCATCCGCTGCTTCACTGCCTGCACCGAGGCATCATGCCAGTCGTTCTTCCCCTGGCGATGCAGGATGTGCTCGGCGCGCAACGAGGCGATCACCTCGACATTCGGCACCGTGCCGTATTCGAAGCTGACATAGGCCGCGTGCGGCCCGCAGCTCTTCTCCCAGAGCTCCGAGCTCAGCCCCTGCTGCGGCGGGGTCGCCGACTTGCCGGTACGCTGGAGCGTCATCATCGGGCCGATCCAGCGCTGGAGTCGCGCACAGCCCGGATGCTCGATGTCGCCGGAATAGATCGGCTCGCAATAGCCGAAGGGGCCGGCGCCGGTGTGGAAGTCCAACGCCGCGACCAGCTTCCGGGTCTTGAGCCCATAGTCGGCGACGATCGACTCCATCGTCCGCCGGGACCAGGCCGGACCCTTGCCGCCGTAGAACATGCCGAAGGGATGCGAGTACTGGCCGCCGGAGGTGGCGAGCGCGTGCGCGGCAGGGCCGTGCTTGTCGGCATAGGCCTTGATGCGGGCATCGGCCGCCTTCAGCGCCGCGTCGCTCGGGTCGGCCGGGACGAAGGCGTCGGCCAGCTCCTCGTAGCCGGGATTGACCGGCAGCGGCTTCGAGAAGTCGGCGAAGTTGCGGTTGATGTCGATGTTGTCCTCGTTGGTGC
The DNA here is from genome assembly GCA_964201945.1 of Alphaproteobacteria bacterium. GTDB lineage: Bacteria > Pseudomonadota > Alphaproteobacteria > SHVZ01 > SHVZ01 > SHVZ01. Next base: position 6,329 of record CAXNIC010000103.1, on the reverse strand, counting down.
GCCTGAGCCAGGCGGTGCCGTAGGGGTTGACCGCGTGCACCAGCAAGAGCGCCACGTCACCGTAGCGGCCGATGTCGAGGTCGAGCAGCGCGTCGACCTGCGCGCCCGAGCCGCAGAACAGCTCCGGCCCATGCACGCCCGAGGTCATGACCAGCACGGACTTGGCGTTCGGATTGCCGAGCAGCGCCGCGTCGGTCGCCATGTCCTCGCCATCTGGCCCCTTCATCGGATGGGGATAGGAGCGGACGGCGACGCCGGCGAGATCGGCGGCGAGCTGAAACTTGCGGCGGGCCTTGGCATAGGTGAGCGCGAAACGGTTGCTGACGCTGGGCATCGGGAGTTTTCCGGGGATTGATTGACGTGGGAGGGACGACCGGCCGGAGACTAGCAGCCTCGCGCCGATCCTTCACGGCCCGGCACGCAAGCCGATCTCCGGTTGCCGGTCAGGACCCGCACTCGTCCGAGCGCGGCCGCTGCGAGATGGGTCTTCCGCTCGGCGCCGGACCGGCTACCATGATCGGAGAGAACAGGGCCGAAGGCCGGGTGGTCCAACCAGCAACGAACGGGGGACTAGATCATGTCGTCGAAATTCCTGGCTTCGGCCGTCGCCGTCGCGCTCGCACTCGGAGCCACCGCGGCCTCCGCCCAAAGCGTGCTGAAGGTCGTGCCGCATTCCGACCTGAAGATCCTCGATCCGATCCAGACCACGGCCCGCATCTCGGTCAACCACGGCAACATGGTGTTCGAGACCCTGTTCGCCTGGGACGAAGACCTGACCGTCAAGCCGCAGATGGTCGGCAACACCACCGTCTCCGCCGACAAGCTGACCTACACGATGACGCTCCGCCCCGGCCTCAAATGGCATGACGGGACGCCCGTGACCTCGAAAGACGTGGTGCCATCGCTGAACCGCTGGATGGTGCGCGACGTCGCCGGCCAGAAGCTGAAGGAATTCATCGCCGAGCTCGCCCCCGTCGACGACAACAGCTTCAAGATCGTGCTGAAGGAGCCGGTCGGCTGGGTCGAGTTCGCGCTCGGCGCCAGCGCCGGCACGGTTCCCTTCATCATGCAGGCCCGGCACGCCGCCACCGACCCGTTCAAGGGCGTGACCGAGATGGTGGGGTCCGGCCCCTTCAAGTTCGTGGCAGCCGACTGGCGGCCGGGCACCAAGGTGGTGTGGGAGAAGAACAAGGACTACGTGCCGCGGTCGGAGGCACCGAACGGGCTCGCCGGCGGACGCGTCGCCGGTGTCGACCGGGTCGAGTGGATCGTCATCCCCGATCCGGCGACGGCGGCGAACGCGCTGGTCGCGGGCGAGGTCGACCTGATCGACGGTCCGTCGGCGGACATGCTGCCGGTGCTGGAGAAGAGCAAGGACGTCGTCCTGCGGGCGCTCGACAAGGGCGCCTATGGCATTGTCCGCCCCAACCATCTGCATCCGCCGTTCAACGACGTGCGCGCCCGCCAGGCGCTGGCGCTCGCGGTCGACCAGAAGGCCTATCTCCAGGCCGCCTATGGCGAGAAGAACACTTCGGTCTGCTACTCGTTCTTCTACTGCGGCACCAGCTTCGGCACCGAGGTCGGCTCCGACGAGTTCCGCAAACCCGACCTCGCCAAGGCGAAGCAGCTGCTGGCGGCGTCCGGCTACAAGGGCGAGCCGATCGTGGTGCTGCACGCCGCCGACAACGCGGCGATCGGCGCCATCGCCCAGGTCGCTGCCGACGCTCTCCGTCAGATCGGCGGCAATGTCGAGCTGCGCTCGATGGACTGGAACAGCGTGCTGACCTTGCGTACCAAGAAGGATCTGCCGACGGCCGGCGGCTGGAGCATCTTCACTACCACCGCGTCGAACAGCCTGATGTTCCACCCGCTGCTCAACTTCGCCACCAACACCGAATGCGGCGGCCGGAACTGGTTCGGCTGGGCCTGCGACGCGGAAGCCGACAAGCTCCGCACCCACTTCCTGAAGCAGACCGACGAGGGCGAGAAGAAGAAGGCCATCGAGGCATTGCATCGCCGCCTCTGGCAGACGATGCCGTCGATCCTGACCGGCCAGGCGGCCTCTCCGTTCGCCTGGCGGAAGAACGTCGAAGGCGTGCTCTCGGCGCCGGTGCTGCTGTTCTACAACATCCGCAAGGTCTGATCCGATCCAGGGAGTCGGTCGATGTTCGCTTCACGTGCATTGCTGGGTCTCGTCCTTGCCATGGCCGCCGGATTCACAACGGCGGCCATGGCGCAACAGACGCCCCTGCAACGCGGCACCTATCTCGTGCAGACGATCGCGGCGTGCGGCAACTGCCACACGCCGAAGGGCGAACGGGGTGACATCCCCGGAATGGAGATGGCGGGCGGCTTCAAGATCGAAGCCCCGCCCTTCACCGCCGTCGTTCCCAACATCACGCCCGATCCAGAGACCGGCATCGGCAAATGGACCGATGCCGAGATCATCGTCGCGATCCGCGAGGGGAAGCGACCGGACGGCTCGATCATCGGCCCGCCAATGCCGATCGAGCTCTACCGCGACATCTCCGACGGCGACGCACGCGCCATGGTGGCCTATCTGCGCCGGCTCAAGCCGATCCGGAACAAGGTCGAGAAGTCGGTTTATCGCATGCCTCTGCCGCCCAACTACGGCCCCCCGCTCGCCTCGGTGCCCGAGCCCAAGCGCACCGACAAGGTCGCCTATGGCGGATACCTCACGAACGCCCTAGGTCACTGCACCGAGTGCCATACGCCTATGCTGGCCGACGGCCGGCGCGATTTCGCCAACCAGATGGGCGCGGGCGGGCCACCGCTCGAAGGGCCGCTCGGCATGGTGGTGCCGCCGAACCTGACACCGGACCGCGCCACCGGGCTCGGCACCTGGACCAATGCCGAGATCAAGCGCGCCATCACCAAGGCGGTGTCGAAGGACGGACGCAAGCTGGCACCGCCGATGGCCTTCCCCTACTACGCCAAGATGGCCAACAACGACCTCGATGCCATCGTCGCCTATCTGCGCTCGCTGAAGCCGGTTCACCGACCAACGGGGTCGTAAGGTCCGGTCATCTTCATTTTCCGAGGTAGCCCATGCGCGTCGCGATCGCCGGCTTCGAGCTCGAGTCGGTCAGCTTCCTTCCCAACCCGACCACGCTCGAAGACTTCCGGCGGCGCGAGGTGGTCGGCGAGGCGGTGATCTCCTCTCATCGCGGCGTCAACCGGGTGATCGGCGGCTTCGTCAAGGTCTGCGAGGCCGAAGGCGTCGAGATGATCGGCATCGTCAGCACCGGCGCCGGCGCCGCGGCTGCCGCGACCGACGAAGCCTTCGACCACTACTGCAAGCAGATCTGCGATGGGATCGCCAAGGTCAAGGATCGCATCGACGGCGTGCTGCTCTGCCTGCACGGCGCCATGACCACGGTGTCGCGCACCGACCCCGACGCCGACATCGTCCGCGAGGTCCGCCGCGTCGTCGGCAAGAAGATGCCGATCGTGCTCGGCCTCGACTATCACGGCAATCTCGACGAGGAGATCCTGAAGCACTCGGATGCCCTGTTCGGCTACCACTACTCGCCCCACACCGACATGGGCGAGACCGGCGAGCGCGCCGCCCGCTGCCTCGTCCGCATGCTGCGAGGCGAGATCAAGCCGGTGGTCGCCATCGCCCGGCCGGACGTGATGGTGCCCAGCATCTTCAGCGCCACCAACCTGCATCCGCTCGCCGACATCGTCGCGGAGTCGCTCGAGCTGCCGAAGCGCTTCCCCGGCCTGATCGACGTCACCGTCTTCGCCGGATTCTCCTATGCCGACGTTCCCAATTGCGGCTTCTCGGTCGTCGCCGTGACCGACGACGACAAGGACCTGGCCGAGAGCATCGTCAAAGGCCTCTCCGACACGATCCGCGGTCTTCGCCACCAGCTCTACAAGGAGAACCTGGTCTACGGGATGAAGGAGGGCGTGGCACTGGCGCTCAGGAAGTCCAACTCGGCCAGCAAGCCGATCGTGCTCCTGGAGCATGCCGACCGCCTCAACGATTCCACCCACCTGCTGCACGAGCTGTTCCGGCAGAACGCGCCGAAGGCCTTCGTCCCCTATCTCTGGGACCCCAAGGCCGCCCAGGAGGCGATCAAGGCCGGTGTCGGCGCCGAGGTGGAGATCATGGCCGGCGGCCATTCCTCCGACCGCGCCGGCGGCCCGGTGAAGCTGAAGGGCAAGGTGCTGTTCGCCGGCGAGAAGGAATTCGCCTCGACCGGCCCCGTCGGCCGCGGGCGCATCGTACGTCTAGGCCCGATGGCGGTGATCGACGCCGGCGGCATCGTCGTCAGCGTCACCTCGAATGCCGAGACTGCGCTGGACGAAGACTGTTTCACCCAGTTCGGCTTCAAGTCCGAGGACTTCCCGATCATCTTGCTCCGCTCGAAGACGCATTTCCGCGCCGTCTACGAGACGGTCGCCGAGGAGATCCTGATCGTCGACACGCCGGACTACGGCCCCGCCGACCTGACCTCGCTGCCCTACAAGCACGTGCCGATGGACAAGGTGTATCCGTTCACGGATACGCCGTAGACCAAGCGAAGCCTCCTCGAGCCCCCTCTCCCGCGCAGCGGGGGAGGGTTTCGATGTCACCGCGCGATCGCGTAGCCTTCCATGAAGCGCGGGTTGGCGGCGGCGCGGATGACGTCGCCGTCTTTGGTGATGGCCGAGAGGTTGCCCTCGCTCCAGTCGTCGGCGACCTCGACCTTGTGGCCACGCCGTTCGAGGTCCTTCACCACCGTCTCGCCGAAACGCCCCTCGACGATCAGCTTCCCCGGCTCCGCCTCACGCGGCCAGAACGAGCTTTCGAAATCGGCGGTGTGGAAGGCGGGTGCATCGATCGCCTGCTGCAGGTTCATGCCGTGATGGACGTGGCGGAGAAACATCACCAGCGCCCATTGATCCTGCTGGTCGCCGCCGGGTGTGCCGAAGGCCATGTACGGCTTGCCGTCACGCAGAGCGAATGAGGGTGTCAGCGTCGTCCGCGGCCGCTTACCCGGTGCCAGCGCATTCGGGTGCGCGGGATCGAGCGAGAAGATCTGACCGCGGGTGCCGAGCGGAAAGCCTAGGTCCGGGATCACCGGCGAGCTCGGCAGCCAGCCGCCCGACGGCGTCGCCGCCACCATGTTGCCGTGACGGTCGACGACGTCGAGATGGCAGGTGTCGCCCGGCGTCGCGCCCTTCCAGCGCTCCTCGACCGCGCCCGGACGCACCGGCTTCCCGATGTTCGGCCGATAATCGGGCACCGCCCCCGGCTGCGCACCACGGATCGCCTTTTCGGTGATCTCCTTCCGCCGTCGGTCGTTGTAGGCGGGATCGAGAAGCTGCGGCAGCGGCACCTCGACGAAATCCGGGTCGCCGTAATAGGCGTTCCGGTCAGCGAAGGCGAGCTTGGTGCTCTCGGCCACCAGATGCACGAACTCGGCGCCGTTCGGATCGAGCGAGCCGACGTCGATCCCTTGCAGGAGCGCCAGCTGCTGCAGGAATACCGGCCCCTGGCTCCACGGGCCACATTTGGCGACGGTATAGCGGCCATAATCGTAGCTGACCGGCGCCTCCTCCTTCGCCCGCCAGCGCGCCATGTCGTCGGCGGTGACGAGGCCGGCATGGGCGCGGCCCGACGCATCCTTGACCGGCGTCTTGACGAAGCGCTCCACCGCCTCTGCGACGAAGCCCTTGGACCAGGCCCGCCTGGCCGCCTCGATCTGGCGGACGCGGTCGCCGCCGGCCGCCTCCGCTTCCGCCACCACCCGGCGGAAGGTCTCGGCCAACACGGGGTTCTTGATATAGGTCCCGGCCTTGGGCGCCTCGCCGCTGGCGAGGTAGACCGCAGCCGAGGTCGGCCAATCAGTCCTGAACACCTCCGCCACCTTGGCGATGGCATTGGCGAGGCGCGGGATGGCGGGATAGCCCCTTTCGGCAAGCGCGATCGCCGGCGCCAGGATGTCGCGGACAGGGAGCGTGCCGCGGTCGCGGATCAGCAGCATCCAGGCATCGAAGGCGCCGGGAACGGTCGCCGCCAGGTAGCCGGTGCCCGGGATCAGGTTGACGCCGAGTGCGCGGTAGCGGTCGATCGTCGCCGCCCCCGGCGCCACGCCCTGGCCAGAGATGGCGCGAACGCCGCCCTTGCCTGCCTCAAGGAACAGGATCGGCACCTCGCCGCCCGGCCCGTTCCGGTGCGGCTCGACGATCTGCTGGACGAAGCCCATGGTCGCCGCCGCGTCGAAGGCGTTGCCGCCGCGCTCGAGCACGCCCATGCCGGTCGCCGCCGACAGCCAGTGGGTCGACGCGGTGGCGCCGAAGGTGCCGGAGAGCTC
>CAXNIC010000102.1:0-14302 GCA_964201945.1 Alphaproteobacteria bacterium | reverse complement strand
GGATCGGCGAGGAAGCCTTCGACCCAACTTTCATCGACTTCGACGCCCGCACTCGCACCCTCGAAGCCATGGCCAGGCAGTGGTCACGAAAACCCGCCGTCAAGCGCAAGCGTCCTACCTAACCTGCGGCCCTCGGCGTACGGTTACGTATCAGGTTGCCTCAAGACTATCCTTCTTTGGACGATTCACCGATCACGAAGCTCTAGAGCAGCGCCTCGACCCGCGGCTGGTTGCCGGCCTCGGCGATCACCAGCCTTTCCGGGTCGACCTCCGTCCAGTTGCGGAGGTCGGCGTCGAGGGGTTCCGAAACCACGGTCAGCGCGTAGGACGGGCCGCCCCAGTACAGGCTGGGCGGCTTGTCGTCGGTGGAATGGCGGATGGCGTAGACGCGGGTGCCGTCGGTCAGTGCTGCGGTCAGGCGGAACGGGTCGGTGACCCCGGCCTCCGCCGTCATCGTGTCGATCAAACGGATGGTGCGGCGGATCGCGGACGGCGGGTCCTCCTCCAGCCCGTTGACGAACAGCAGCAGGAAGAAGAGCTCGGAATCGGTGGTGCCGTGCCGGTGCCGGTAGAGGTCGTCCGGCAGCATCGCCTCCAGCCGTCGGCGCACCCGGTCATAGCCGCCGATCTGGCCGTTATGCATGAACAGCCAGCGGTCGACGCCGAAGGGGTGGCAGTTGGCGCGGCTGGTCGCGGTGCCGGTGGACGCCCGCACATGGGCGAAGAACAGGCAGGCCTCGACCTGATGCGCCAGGCTCTTCAGGTTCGGATCGTTCCAGGCCGGCAGGATGTCGCGGTAGATGCCGGGCACCTTGCGCCCGCCATACCAGCCGACGCCGAAGCCGTCGCCATTGGTGGTGACCGAGGTCTTCCTCGCATGCAGGCTCTGGGCGATCAGCGAGTTCTCCGGCTCGAAGATCAGCGAATCGAGATAGATCGGGCGTCCGGCATAGGTGAGCCAACGACACATGGGCGTAGCCTCCCTTCACGTCTTTCTGAAGTCCGCGCCGATGCTTGTTCCCGGCGCCCGGCGATGATACGCGAGAGAGCTCAACAGGGGGTCCTTCCATGAGTTTGCCGCGCGTCAACCTGGCCACCGACGGGCCGGATCTGAGCCCTCGCGCCTATGCGCGCCTCCTGGCCGACCTGACCGAGAAGGCCGACGTCGCCGCCGACAGCTACGGGCTCGGCGGCTTCGTCGAGACGTTCGAGACGAAGATTGCGGCCGAGCTCGGCAAGGAGCGCGCGATCCTGATGCCGACCGGCACGCTGGCGAACAACTTCGCCCTCGACCTCCTCTCCGACCGCAACCGCCGGCGCGTGCTGGTGCAGTCGGACGGCCATATCCAGAACGACACCGGCGACTCCGCCCAGCGTCTCGGCGGGCTCGTCCTGGTGCCGATCCAGGACAAGGGCGCCGCCTTCACCGTCGCCGCGATGAAGGCCGAGCTCGACCGTGCCGCCGGCGCGCGCGTCTCCATCCCCTTCTCCGCCATGGTGATCGAGACGCCGGTGCGCCGGCGCTTCGCCCAGATGTTCCCGCTGGCCGACATGGACGCGGCGATCACCTATGCGAAGGAGGCCGGGCTCAAGCGCCATCTCGACGGCGCCCGGGTCTATCTCGCCTCGGCCTGGACCGGGCGCGGCGTGAAGGACTTCTGTGCGCCGTTCGATACGGTCTACATGTCGCTCTACAAGTATTTCGGCACGCCCTTCGGCGCGGTGCTGGCAGGACCGGCGGCGCTGATCGACGGGCTCTATCACGACCGGCGCCGTCATGGCGGCGGGCTCTCGCAGGTCTGGCAGATGGCGGTGGTGGCCGACCATTTCCTCGACGGCATGGCCGGGCGCTGGGCCAAGGCGAAGGCGATGTCGGACCCGGCCTATGCCAAGCTGGAGGCGTCGGGCCGCTTCACCATCGAACGCATCCCCGACGGCAGCAACATCGTGAAGCTGCGGCTGACCAAGGGCGACGCCGAGGCGCTGAAGGCGTTCCGCGGACGAGCCGAAGCGGCAGGCTTGAAGATGCCGGACGTCACTGCCGACATGCTGCCGATCCGGGTCAACGAGACCTGGCTCGCCTCGACGGGCGAGGAGATCGCCGAGCGGCTGATCAAGGCCGCCGGCTAAGGGAGGGAATCATGACGGTCGAGAACGCGTCCTTAAGCGAGCTGCTGGATGCGCTCGCCGCTGGCAAGACCACCGCCAGCAAGCTGACAGAGGCCTATCTCGACCGCATCGCCGCCTATGACCAGGGCGGGCCGAAGATCAACTCCGTCCGCGAAGTGAACCCGGACGCACGCGCTATCGCCGCCAAGCTCGACGGCGTGAAGGCGGACAAGCGCCGGCCGCTCGCCGGATTGCCGATCCTGCTCAAGGACAACATCGCGACCGGCGACAGCCAGCACACCACCGCCGGATCTCTGGCGCTGGCCGATGCGTTCGCAAGGAAGGACGCGACGGTGACCGCGCGTCTGAGGAAGGCCGGCGCCGTCATCCTCGGCAAGGCCAACCTGACCGAATTCGCCAACATCCTCGCCGTCGGCATGCCGTCGGGCTACAGCTCGATCGCCGGCCAGGTGAAGAACGCCTTCGCGCCCGCGCAGGACGAGAACGGCATTCCCATCGTGCAGCCCGGCGGTTCCAGCGCCGGATCGGGCGTCGCCGTCGCCGCCGGCATGGCGGCGGCCACCATCGGCACCGAGACCTCGGGCTCGCTGCTTTCGCCCGCGACCCAGAGCGGCGTCGTCACGGTGAAACCGACCGTGGGATTGATCAGCCGCGCCGGCATCCTGCCGATCTCCCACAGCCAGGACACCGCCGGGCCGATGACGCGGACGGTGCGGGACTCGGCGCTGCTGCTGAACGTGCTGGCCGCCGTCGATCCGCTGGATGCGGCGACGGCGAAGCAGAAGCGGCCGGACGACTATCTCGATCATCTCGACAAGGACGGGCTCAAAGGGGCGAGGATCGGCGTGCCGAGCGATCCCGGCGACCCGGGCAACGACGTCTATTACGGCCCGCTCTCGCCGCGCTCGAAGGAGGTCATGCGCCTGACCATCGAGGCGCTGCAGGATCTCGGCGCCACCATCGTCCGCGCCAGCATCCCGACCTCCGGCTGGATCGGCGGCGCCGGAACCGAGATCGCCGTTCTCAACCGCAACCACTTCAGCCCGACCTACCATCAGGTCCAGCGCTCGCCGATCGTCTTCGTCTACGAGCTCAAGGCCGGGCTCAACGCCTACCTGAAGAAATGGGCGAAGGGCACGGCGATGAAGACGATCGACGACATCATCGCCTTCAACCTCGACAACCCGGTGAAGGCGCTCCGCTTCGGCCAGGACCTGTTCCTCGCCGCGGCCCGGACCAAGGGCGACCTGAGCGAGCCTGAATACAAGTCGGCCCGCCGCATGGACGTGCTGCACGCGAAGAAGCTCGGCCTCGATCTCTACATGGACACGCACAAGCTCGACGCCGTGCTGTTCCCGGCGAACTCCGGTGCCGGCATCGCGGCGAAGCCGGGCTATCCCAGCGTACAGGTGCCGGCAGGCTTCACCGCCGGTGTCGGCGCCAAGGACACGCCGGACTATCCGCTGGGCGCCACGTTCACCGGCCGTGCCTGGAGCGAGGCTAAGCTGCTGCGCCTCGCCTATGCCTTCGAGCAGGGCACCAAGGCCAGGCGGATGCCGCCGGGGCTGGCTTAAGCCGGCTTAGCCAGGCCAGCGGCCAGGAGATCGAGAGCCGCGACTGCCATCGCCTCCGCCTCGTCCTCGGCGACGCCCCAGCGTGGCATGTGGCCGTCGATCTGCATGCGGGCGAGACCATAGACGAGGCCGCGGCCGGTGAGCTGAAGCAGGCGGACGTCGTCGCTGCGAAGCCGGCCGGCCCGAACCGCCGCGGTGACCGCGACCTCCATCGCCGCCCTTATCTCCTCGTCCTGCCGTCGAAGCTCGGTCGCTCCTTCGAAGTCGAAGAGGGTGCGATCGGAGAGCACCTGGAAATGGGTCGGATTGCGGAACGCCCAGCGCAGATAGGCGATGCCGATCGCACGGAAGCGCTCCATCGGGTCGCTCGTGGCCGCCGCATCCAGAGCACGGTGGAATTCGGCATGGAACCGGCGCATCGCCTCTTCGGCGATCGCCGTCATCAGCGCGATCCGGCTGGGGAAGTGGCGGAAGGGTGCGGCTGAGGAGACGCCCGCCCGCCGCGCCACCTCGCGCACGCTCAACGCCTCGGCGCCGCCCTCCTCCACCAGCGCCAGGCCGGCGGTGACGAGAGTCTGGCGCAGATCGCCGTGGTGATAAGCGCGCGGCCGCACCGGCTTGCGTTTCGTAGGAGTGCGCATCCGGCCAACCTAACAGCGCGGCGCGCAAATGTAAGCACTGCAAACTTCTCTTGACGCTTAATGTTATCAGCAATTACATTGACGCTTACCGATGGAGAGCCCGATGCAGTCGTCCCGCAATAGCCTGATCGATGAGTGGTTCCTGGTCGCCGTCCTGACGCTCGGCGTCGCGGCGATCGCGCTGGCCGCAGCCGCCAGCGGCGGCGGCGACACCGATGGCGTCCGCGCCGCCATCCGCGCGACTGCCCGCACCTCGTTCGTCCTCTTCTGCCTTGCCTACAGCGCCGCGGCGCTCGCCCGCTTCTGGCCCAACCGCACGACCGCCTGGGTCCGGCGGAACCGTCGCTACCTCGGCATCTCCTTCGCTGCCTCCCACGGCATCCATGCGCTCGCCATCCTGTCCCTCGCCCTGGTCGCTCCGATGGAGTTCCGCCAGGAGGTCCGGCTCTCGATGCTGATCCCCGGCGGCATCGGCTACCTGTTCATCATCGCGATGACGGCGACGTCCTTCGACCGCACGGCCGCCGCGATCGGTCCACGCGCCTGGCGCTGGCTGCACGGGTTCGGCGCCTTCTACATCTGGGTCGGGTTTCTCAACGGCTTCGGCAGCCGCGCGATGGCCCATCCGAGCTATTGGGGCTTCGTCGCGATCCTGCTGGCGGTGATGGCGCTCCGCCTTGCCGCGATGCGCCGCCGGAAGGTCGCCGTCCCCGCCTGAACCGCTACAGCACCCGGTGCTGCGCCACCGGGATCATCTGGCGGACCTTCTCGACCCGCTTCGGATCGATGCGGGCCGAGACGATGCCGACGCCGTCGGACGCCATCGCCGTCACCTGCCCCCAGGGATCGACCACCATCGAGTGCCCGTAGGTATGCCGGGTCTCGTTGCCCTGGGTGTGCGGCCCATGCTGGGCGGCGGCGAGGAAGTACGTTTCTGTCTCGATCGCACGCGCCCGGCAGAGCACCTCCCAATGGTCCTTGCCGGTCTGCAAGGTGAAGGCGGCCGGTAGCGCGATCACCTGCGCGCCCTTCTTGGCAAGCTGGATGAACAGCTCGGAGAAGCGGAGGTCGTAGCAGATCGAGCAGCCGACGGTGACGCCGTCGAGATCGTAGGTCACCACCTCGTCGCCCGGCTTGATCGCCGCCGATTCCCTGTAGGCCGTTCCGTCCGGCGTGACGATGTCGAACAGGTGGATCTTGCGATAACGGGCGATCTGCGCGCCGGTGCGATCGAAGACGATGGTGGTGTTGTGAAGTCGCTCCTCGCCCGGCACCTTCTCCAGGATCGAGCCGGCATGGACGAAGACCTTGTGCGTGGCCGCGATCTCGCGGCAGAGCGAGTAGGCCGGCCCGTCGGGGATGGTCTCGGCCGCCGCCCGCTTCTCGGCCCCGGTGCCGCCGAGGAAGTCGAACACCTCCGGCAGCACCAGGAGGTCCGGCCCGTCATCCCTGATCGCCGCCTCCATCAGCTCCCGCGCCTGCTTCAGGTTGCGGGGCTTGTCGTTGGTCGAGTTCATCTGGATGAGGGAGACTTTCATCGCACGCCGATCCTTGAATGGGGTCGAGGCACGGTCGCGCCGGCGCCTTCGGCCGTCAACCGGCTTTTCCGCCGGCGGGTTCGGTGGCACCCTCGCAGGCTCACGCCATCCAAGGAATGCCTGATGTCCCGACGCACGCTCGAAATGACCGACCGGCTCTACGACTACCTGCTTGCCAACTCGCTGCGCGAGAAGCCGCTGTTCAAGAAGCTGCGCGAGGCGACAGCGAAGCTGCCGATGGCCGGCATGCAGATCTCGCCCGAGCAGGGCCAGTTCATGATGCTGCTGATCGAGCTGATCGGCGCCAAGAAGGCGATCGAGATCGGCACCTTCACCGGATATTCCGGCCTCTGCGTCGCGACTGCCTTGCCCGAGAAGGGCCATCTCTGGTGCTGCGATGTGAGCGAGGAGTTCACCTCGATCGCGCGCAAATTCTGGAAGCAGGCGAAGCTCGACAAGAAGATCACGCTGACGCTGGCACCGGCGACCGAGACCATCGCCAAGCTGCTGAAGACCAGGCATGCCGGCACCTTCGACTTCGCCTTCATCGACGCCGACAAGTCGAACTACGACGCCTATTACGAAGGCGCGTTGAAGCTGCTCCGGAAGGGCGGCCTGATCGCCATCGACAACGTGCTGTGGAGCGGATCGGTCGCGGATCCCGCGAAGAACAGCCCGGATACCCAGGCGATCCGCAAGCTCAACGCCAAGATCCACAAGGACAAGCGCGTGACCGCCAGCCTGCTCCCGATCGGCGACGGCCTGACCCTGGCGCGGAAACGCTAACCATTAGACCCCTCCCCCATGCGAAGCGTGGGGGAGGGCAGGGTGGGGGCATGGCGAGGTGTGCACTGCCGCTGTCAGCCCCTGCCAAGTTTCTCCTGTCCAGCCCACCATGCCGGGGCTGAGTACTCTCGTGGCACTCCGAGCCCCCACCCTGCCCTCCCCCGGCAGAGCCGAGGGAGGGTTCCGATTTCATGGCAAGGACGAGTGGCGCACGCGGTCGCCCGGCTTGAGGCCGAGGCGGGATGCGGTGCCGCCAACGACCTCCAGCACCGCACGGGTCGGGCCGGCCGCCGGCACCGGCGTCTCGCTCTGCGGGATCGTCCGCTCGGCGATGTTCATGATCCGCCCGTCCACGCCGATGAAGATCATGTCGAGCGGGATGAAGGTGTTCTTCATCCAGAAGGTCGCCGGGTCGGGCCGTTCGAAGATGAACAGCATGCCGGCGTCCGACGCCATCTGGCGGCGGAACATCAACCCCTGGGCGATCTGCTGGGGCGAGGTCGCCAGCTCGATGTTGAAGCGATGCTTGGACCCCGAGGCGGTCTCGACCGTCAGTGTGTCCTTGGGGAAGGTGACGAGCTGGGCCAGCGCCGGCCCGGCGAGCAGGAAAAACACGAGGGCGAGTACGCGTCTCACGGCAGCATGACCTCCTCGATCATCTCGGCGACCTCCGGCCTCACCGGCCCCAGATTGGGCGGGTCTGCCAGCGTGGTGAACCAGCGTTCCGGCGCGGTCTTCGCCCGGCTGTGGTTCCAGCTGAGCCCACGCAACACCGTCTCGGCCTCCGGGGTCAAGGGCTGGGCCGGGTCGCGCCCGTCGAGCACCGCCCAGATGCCGGCCCAGCAGCGCGCGACCGACCACGGATTGTAGCCGCCACCGCCGAGCACCAGCGCGCGTGGCGCCAGCGGCGCCAGCTTCGCCACCGCCGACCACAAGGCGCCGTTGGAGAGATCGAGCCGGCTCTGCGGATCGTCGGCGAGCCCGTCGGCACCGCACTGGAGCACGATGGCGGCAGGTGCCAGCCGCCGGCCGAGCGGCAGCAGCGCCCGCTCGACGATCGCCGCCAGCTCCGAGTCGTTGAATCCCTCAGGCACCGGCAGGTTGCGGGCATTGCCGCCGCCGCGCTCGCCGCGGCTACCGGTGTTCGGCCAGCGCCCGGCCTCGTGCACCGAGACGGTGAGCACGCGCCCATCGCCACGGAAGGCATCCTCGACGCCGTCGCCGTGATGGGCGTCGAGGTCGACGTAGTAGATCGGCGCGATGCCGGCATCGAGGAACGCCAGGATGCCGAGCACGGGGTCGTTGAAGTAGCAGAAGCCGCTGGCACGGTCCGGCCGGCCGTGATGGGTGCCGCCGGCCGGGCTGTGAACGACGCCGCCAGAGCGCAGCAGCTCGACCGCCTTCAAGGTCGAGCCGCAGGCGGTCGCCGGCCGGCTGAAGATCTCGGCGAAGACCGGATTGCCGTTGCGGCCGATGTTGTGGCGGTCGCGGATCTCGTCCGGCACGTGCCGCGTCGCTTCGGCCGCTCGCACCGCCTCGACATAGGCGGGGTCGTGGAATCGCGCGAGCTGCGCCGGCGTCGCCACCGGGCCGTCGACGTAGCGCAGCGGATCGTGCCAGCCCATCGCCCGGATCAGGTCGAGCGCGGTCGACACCCGCGGGATCGAGAGCGGGTGCTTCGCCCCGTAGATCGAATGCCGGTAGATCTCGCTGCCGATCAGGATCGGACGATGCATCGCCCGAAGATAACGCCGAAGTGCCTCAGGGATCGACCCAGGATGGAGTCGAGAGGATATGGCGGACCAGGTCGGCCTGCCGCGCAGTGCCGGTCTTGAGGAAGATCGACTTGAGCTGGCTTCGGCAGGTCTCCTGCGACCGGCCGAGGTCGCATGCGGCGTCCTTGAGCGTCGCTCCCGCGGCGAGCGCCGCGGCCAGGCTCGCCTCGGCCTCGGTCAGGTCGAGAAAGACCCGGATCGCCGCCGCCGACGGCCGCAGCGCCTCGCCCGGAACGGCAACGAACAGCACCGCCAGCGGTTCGGCGAGCGGTGCCAGGCCGAATTTGAGGTGATTGCCCCACAGCGAGCCTAGCCGGACCGAGACCGCTGCGCTCCTGCGGCCGCCGCCGATCGCGAAGGCACGTTCCGGCGGCGACCGCCCGTCCCGCGCACCGTCGATCGCGGCGGCGACCGCCGCCCTCATCGCCGCGTGGACCGGACGGTCCTCGACGATCAGGCGTCCCTCGCGCACCAGCAGCCCGTCCTGGCGGTCGAGCAGCCGGCGGGCGGCAGCGTTCGCCGCCTGGACCCGAAGCTCCGCATCGACGACGACGATTCCGGTTGGAATCCGGTCGAGGGCGTCGAGCGAGCTGCGGGCGGCGAAGTCGAGCTCGGCCAGGCGGCGCTGGATCGCCACGGCGCGCTGAAGGTGCGGGACCAGGCGGTGGAACTCGGCATGGTCGGTCTCGGTGAAGACCGGATCGGAAGGCCCGCGCATCACCGCAAGGGTCGTCAGCCGTGCGCCGTCGATGACGTGAGAGGCCAATGTGTACTCGATGCCCGCCGGCTGAAGCGCCTCCCGGTAGCATCGGCATGCCCAGAGCTCCTCGTCCGTCACCAGCATCCGGCAATGAACCGTCACGACCGCCGGGCGCTGTCCGTAGCGGCGCCTGAGCGCGAGAAATCTCACATCCTCGGGGATGAGTTCCTGGAACCTGGCGACGAGCGACGGCGGCACATGATCGAACCCATGGCGCAGATGCATCGAGAAGCGGTTGTCGTCGAGATCGAAGTGGATGAGGTCGCTGCCGAAGCTGCGGAAGTGTCCGGCCAGCGCCCGCAGCAGGTCGTTCCATTTCGCGGCATCGGCCGCCGAGTCGTAGAGCAGGCCGATCAGGTCATCGACGGACGAAGCGGCAATCGGCGACGGGGAAGCGAGGCGGGTCATGACAAGACCGTATTTGGCGAAAATAACGGGAGCATCCGCCATGTGAAGGATGACGGCCGCCGTGCAGTCATGCGTCCGGCGTCAAATTCGTCAATAGAGACAACAACTTATTGTTGAAATGAGGTGGCGGCGGCGCGTCCCCCGAACGGGTTAATCCGACCGGGCGATGCGGCACCGCGCGCGACCGCCGACGCTCCCCTGCGCCGACTTTGCGCACATGGGAGACCGGATATGCCGCTTCGCCGACTCTTGGCTGGACTCGTCCTCGGACTGCTCGCCGCGCTCGGTGTCTGCATGTCTCCAGCGAACGCGACCATCGACCTCACCTGGACCAGGAACTACGGGACGGCCGCATCAAGCGCCCAAGTCAATTCAATCGCGACGGACACCGGCGGCAACACCTATATCGCCGGCTCCTTCACCGGCGCGACGCTGGCGTTCGGCGGCGTCACTTTGACGAAGATCGGAGACATTGACGGCTTTGCCGTAAAACTGGATTCCAGCGGGACCGTGACCTGGGCGAAGAACTTCGGCGGTGCCGGCGGAAATTTGTCGCTCTCGACCATCGCGGTCGACGGATCGAACAATGTCTATCTCGGCGGACAATTCAACACGGCAAACCTGACGACCCCAGCCGCTACGCTCGTCGGCAGTGTCGACGCTCTCCTTCTCAAGCTGGACTCCAGCGGAACGACCGTTTGGTCGCGGAGCTATGGTGCCGCGGGCGGAAGTACCTTGGGAGCCAGTGTCGCCATCGACAGTGCAGGCAATCCCTTTTTCTCCGGAACCTTCACCGCGGCGCTGACCACGCCTGCGCTGACCACGATCGGCAGCACCGACACCTTCGTGATCAAACTCGACTCCAGCGGCTCGATCACCTGGGCAAGAAACTACGGGGGGCCGGCCGGCAGCACCAATAGCTCCGGCATCGCTATCGACGGATCGGACAATGTCTTCGTCACCGGGTATTTTTCCGCAGATCTGACGACGCCGACGCTCGTCCTGATTGGCAGTATCGACGGTTATGTCATCAAGATCGACAGTACGGGGACAACGGCCTGGACCCGGGGAATAAACGGTGCCGGTTCGGCGACATACGGCTTTGCAGCGAAGGCAGACAGTTCCGGCAACGTCTATGTCGCAGGACGGTTCAGCAGCAGCCTGACGACGCCGGCATTGACCAAAGTCGGCACTGCGGACGGGTTCGTGATCAGATACGACTCGAGCGGCTCCGTCGCTCTCACGCAGAGCTTCAGTGGAGCCGGCGCAACAGTGTCACCACAGAGCATCGCGGTCGACCCTTCGGGCAATATCTACGTGAGCGGGGCTTTCCAGAGTGCCGCGCTGACCAGCCCGGCTCTCGCCGCCATCGGCTCGAACGACGGCTTCTTCCTGAAGCTGGCATCCACAGGCACGCTCGTCGCCGCACAGAATCTGGGAGGCGCGACAGCCGATCTAAGCCGATACGCGTTTCGTCTCGCCGTCGACTCCTCCGGCACCATCTACCTCGGTGGCGGTGCCAGCGGCGATCTGACAACGCCGGTTGTCACCAGGATCGGAGCGGTCGACGCCGTTGTCATTAAGTCCGCTGGCGCCAGCGAAACCTTGACGGTGACCCGCGCCGGTACCGGCTCGGGCACGGTGACCTCGTCGCCGTCGGGCATCTCCTGCGGCTCGACCTGCTCTGCCCTCTTTTCGACCGGCGCCTCGGTGACGCTGACTGCCGCCGCCGCCACCGGATCGACCTTCACAGGCTGGTCGGGCGATTGCAGCGGCTCCAGCACGGCCGCATCCGTCACCATGAGCGCGGCCCGCTCCTGCACCGCGAGTTTTGCCACAGCCACATCCAGCGGCAGCACGCCACCGACCTGGCTCGGATCCAGCGGCACCGGCGAGCTCACCTTCTCCAGCGTCGAGGTCGTCGTCGACAGCAGCGGCAGGCTCTCCGCCAGCATCCCCGCCGGCAACTTCAACGCTTCCGACCTGACCTATACGGCGATGCTCGCCGATGGATCGTCGCTCCCGTCGTGGCTCACCTTCGATCCGGTGACACTCACCTTCTCCGGCACGCCGTCGTCGTCGTCACCCTTCGCCCTTGGCCGGCCGGCGGCTGCCGCCGATGCGCAAGCCGCGAGCGGACGCTGGCTCGCTACGCCGCCGCTGAAGATCGCGGCCCGGCTGTCGATCATGCTGCAGGTCAGGGATCGTCAGGGCCAGGCCGCCACCGTCACCTTCCCCTTCGTGGTCTATGCGCAACGGACCCAGGCGACGGTGGTCGCAACCTCCGTCACCGACGCCGGCGTTTCTGGCAACGGGCTCTCGGGCGCCCCCGCCCTCTCCGACGACGGCGCTGCCCTGGTGTTCCAGTCCGCATCTACCAACCTGTTCGGGGCCGACATCAACAGCTCGCCCGACGTCGTGCGCTATGACGTCGCCTCCGGGCGCCTCGCCCGCTTCTCGACCGGCAGCTTCACCGGTTCGATCGCCGGCCCGGCGAACGGCTGGTCCGGCGCGGCCGCAATCTCCGCCGATGCCTCGACCATCGCCTTCGCCTCGGACGCCGCCAATATCGGGCTGCCCTGGGGCAACGGCGTCCGCCAGGTCTGGGCCGCCGACGCGACCCGCGCGCGCGTCAGCACGATCACGCCCTCGCCGGTGGCGGTCAGCGCCACCGCCGCCGGCATCCTTGCCGACGGCACCTCGGACAATCCCGCGCTCTCCGTGGACGGCCGCTACGTCGCCTTCGAGTCGGAAGCGACCAACCTCGTCGCCGGCACCGACACCGCCGCCCGTCGTGTCTATCGCAAGGACCGGACGACCGGAGCCGTGGTGCTGGTCGGCAGCGGACGGCGGGCGGCGATCTCGGCCGACGGGCGCTATGTCGCCTTCGACGACGAGACCAGCGTCTATCGCAAGGACCTCACGACCGGCGCGCAGGCGACTGTCGGCACCGGCACGGTCGCACGCCTGAGCCGCGACGGCCGTTATCTCGCCTTCCAGACCGGCGGCAAGGCGATGCGCGCCGACCTCGCCCTCGGCACCACCGAGACCGTCGCCGCCGACGGCAGCTCGCCCGCGATCTCCGGCGACGGCCGCTTCGTCGCCTATGTGGCGCAAGGCCAGATCCAGGTCCGCGACATGATTGCGGGCACGACGGCGCTGGTCTCGACGACCACGGCGGACGCGGCCGGCAACGGCTCGTCCGCCGACCCGGCGATCTCCGGCGACGGTCGCTTCATCGCCTTCTCGAGCCAGGCGACCGACCTCGCCTCCAACCAGAGCGCGGGACAGCTCTATCTCGCCGGCAATCCGCTGCTGGCGCCGCTCGCCTCGGGCTGGTGGTGGAGCTCGACCGAGCCGGGAGCCGGCTTCGCCATCGAGACCGCGGGCGATCGCCTGTTGCTTGGCGCCTTCCTCTACGCCGCCGACGGCACGCCGGTCTGGTACCTGGGCCTGGGCACGCTGTCGGCGACGCGCGCATCGAAGAGCCTCGACTCCTACGGTGGCGGGCAGACACTGACCGGCAGCTACCGCGCGGCGACCCTCCTCGGATCCGCCGGCACTGCGGAGATCGCCATCGCGTCCCGCACCGCCGCCTCGCTGTCGGGGGCGCACACGGCCGGCATCGGGCGCTACGAGTTCACCACCGGCGGCGTCACCGCCGGGCCGCAGCTCGGCAGCCCCGAGTCCGGCTGGTGGTGGAACCCGGAGGAGCCCGGCACCGGCTGGTATCTCGAGGTCCAGAGCAGCAGCCTGTTCCTCGCCGGCTTCCTCTACGACGACCGCGGCCAGGCGAGCTGGGTCACCTCGTCCGGCGCCATGTCCTCGACCCGGGCCTTCACCGGGACCCTCGCCCGCTGCGCCGGCGGCCAGACCCTGGGGGGAGCGCACCAGGCGGCGACGTGCGCGGGCGACCTGGGCACGCTCACCCTCGCCTTCTCGTCGCCGGTCGCCGCCACCCTGACCCTCGCCTCGGGCCGGCAGGTGGCCCTGAAGCGGTTCCGTTTCTGAAGGCGCCGGCCTCGTCCAAAGCGTGCAAATCGCCGCGCCTCGCCGGATCCCCTTCCCGTGGCCGGCGGTGCCGGCCATAATCGGGGCTTCCGCCCTCCAGGGAGTCTGCCCCCATGACCGCGCAGCCGTCAGCGCTTCCGAACGACCTCGAACCCTTCTGGATGCCGTTCACGGCCAACCGCCATTTCAAAGGGGCGCCCCGCCTCCTGGCCGAGGCCAAGGACATGCACTACACGACCGTCGACGGTCGAAAGATCCTGGACGCCACTGCCGGGCTCTGGTGCGTGAATGCCGGCCATGGCCGCAAGTCCATCGTCGAGGCGGTGCAGAAGCAAGTCGCCAAGCTCGACTTCGCGCCGTCGTTCAACATGGGCCACCCGCTCTCCTTCGAGCTGGCCGCGCGGCTGACCTCGATGCTGCCGGGATACAGCCAGGTGTTCTTCACCAACTCGGGCTCCGAGTCGGTCGACACCGCGCTCAAGATCGCCGTCGCCTACCAGCGCGCGATCGGCCAGGGCACCCGCACCCGCCTGATCGGCCGCGAGCGCGGATATCACGGCGTCGGCTTCGGCGGCATGTCGGTCGGCGGCATGGTCGCCAACCGCAAGATGTGGGGCACGATGGTGCCCGGCGTCGATCACATCGGCCACACCCATAACCTCGAGAAGAACGCCTTCTC
>CAXNIC010000101.1:0-14307 GCA_964201945.1 Alphaproteobacteria bacterium | reverse complement strand
CCCGATGGACGAGACGATGACCCGCGTCTCGCTGGACGCCTCCAACCGCCCGTACCTGATCTGGAAGGTGCAGTTCTCGAAGCCCAAGCTGGGCGAGATGGACACCGAGCTGTTCAAGGAGTGGTTCCAGGCCTTTGCCCAGGCGGCCGGCCTCACCCTCCATGTCGAGAATCTCTACGGCGAGAACAATCATCATATCGTCGAGAGCTGCTACAAGGGCCTCGCCCGGGCGCTCCGCCAGGCGATCGAGGTCGATCCCCGACAGGCCGGCCGAATTCCGTCGACCAAAGGCACGCTCTAGAGGCTCTCATGCGTATCGATGTCTGCATGAGGGCCTCCCCCCGGAGGTCCCGATGACGGTCGCCGTCATCGATTACGGGTCGGGCAACCTGCACTCGGCCGCCAAGGCGGTCGAGCGGGCGGCGGCGGGATCCGAGCGCGTGGTGATCACCGCCGATCCCGGCGAGGTCGCCCGTGCTGATCGCATCGTGCTGCCGGGGCAGGGCGCCTTCGCCGACTGCAAGGCGGGCTTGGACGCCATCCCGGGCCTCACCCAAGCCATCGTCGAGGCGGTGGAGCGGCGCGGCCGGCCGATCTTCGGCATCTGCGTCGGCATGCAGCTGATGAGCGAGGTCGGCCTCGAGCTCGGCTCGACCCCGGGCTTCGGCTGGATCGCCGGCCGGGTCGAGCGCATCCAGCCGTCGGACCCCGGCCTCAAGATGCCCCATATGGGCTGGAACCAGCTCGATCTCGCGCGCCCGCACCCGGTCTTCGCTGGCATCGAGCCGGGCGCGCATGCCTATTTCTGCCACAGCTTCCACATGGCCTGCGACGAGCCGGACGATCTGCTGGCGACGGCCGACTATGGTGGTGCGGTCACCGCCGCCATCGCCCGCGCCAACCGGGTCGCGACCCAGTTCCATCCCGAGAAGAGCCAGGCGCTCGGCCTCCGGCTCCTCGCCAATTTCCTGAAGTGGCGGCCATGAGCGGCTCCAAGATCTCGGCCGGGCGGGTGACCCAGCTTTCGGAGAACGAGATCGACGATCTCTGCGAGGCCGCGGCCGAGGCGATCACCGAGGGCGGCGGGTTCGGCTGGCTGAAGCCACCGCCCAGGCACGTCATGGAGGCGTTCTGGCGGGGCGTGCTGATGGTGCCCGAGCGCATCCTGGTGGTCGGCCGGCTCGACGGCACCATCGCCGGCTCGGCCCAGCTCCAGCGCCCACCCCGCAACAACGAGGCCCAGGCCCATTCCTGCTGGCTCACCACCGCCTTCGTCGCCCCCTGGGCGCGCGGCCACGGCCTCTCGCACGCCATCACCGAGGCGATCGAGACCGTTGCCCTCGAGTCCGGATACAAGACGCTCAACCTCGACGTCCGCGAGACCCAGACCCGGGCGATCGAGATCTACACCGCCCGGGGCTATGTCCATTGGGGCACGAACCCGCGCTATGCCCGGGTGGGCGGACAGTTCGTCGCCGGCCTCTACTTCTACAAGGTGCTGAACGGAGACGAGGCGTGATCCTCTACCCGGCGATCGACTTGAAGGGCGGCGAATGCGTGCGGCTCAAGCACGGGCTGATGGACCAGGCGACGGTCTACAACCCCGATCCGGCGGCCCAGGCGCGGGCCTTCGCCGCCGCCGGCTTCCAGTGGATCCACGTCGTCGACCTCGACGGCGCCTTCGCCGGGGCACCTAAGAACGCCGAGGCGGTCTCCGCCGTCATCGCGGCCGTCGACCTGCCGGTGCAGCTCGGCGGCGGCATCCGCGACCTGAAGACGGTCGAGGCCTGGCTCTCCCGTGGCCTGAAGCGCGTCATCCTCGGTACCGCCGCAGTGAAGAACCCGGCCTTGGTGCGCGAAGCGGCGGCCAAGTTCCCGGGCCAGGTGGCGGTCGGCATCGATGCCCGCGACGGCTTCGTCGCGGTGGAAGGCTGGGCCGAGGTCTCGTCGCTTCCGGCGCGCGAGCTGGCGCTGCGCTTTCGCGATGCCGGCGTCGCCGCCGTGATCTTCACCGATGTCGGCCGCGACGGCGTGCTCGCCGGGGTCAATGTCGAGGCGACGGCGGATCTCGCCAGGGGGCTCGGCATCCCGGTGATCGCCTCGGGCGGCCTCGCCTCGATCGACGACGTCCATCGCCTGAAGGCGCGCGAGGCCGACGGCATCGCCGGCGTCATCATCGGCCGCGCCCTCTATGACGGCCGGGTCGACCCGGCTCAGGCATTGAAGGCGGCAGCATGAGCCTCAAGGTCCGTCTCATCCCCTGCCTCGACGTCAAGGACGGCCGCGTGGTCAAGGGCGTGCAGTTCGTCGACCTGAAGGATGCGGGCGATCCGGTCGAGCACGCGCGCGCCTATGACGCCGCTGGCGCCGATGAGCTCTGCTTCCTCGACATCACCGCAAGCTCGGACAACCGCTCGATCCTGCTGGACGTGGTTCGCCGGACGGCCGAGCAGTGCTTCATGCCGTTGACCGTCGGCGGCGGGGTGCGCGAGGTGAAGGACGTCCGCGCCCTTCTGCTGGCCGGCGCCGACAAGGTCTCGATCAACACCGCAGCGGTGAAGCGCCCGGAGTTCGTCAAGGAGGCGGCCGAGAAGTTCGGCAGCCAGTGCATCGTCGTTGCCGTGGACGCCAAGCGATCTGGCAACCGCTGGCAGGTCTTCACCCATGGCGGGCGGAACGACACGGGCCTCGATGCCGTCGACTGGGCGGTCCGCATGGCGACGCTGGGGGCTGGCGAGATCCTGCTGACCTCGATGGACCGGGACGGCACCCGCGCCGGCTTCGACATCGACCTGACCCGCTCCATCGCCGATGCCGTGCCGATCCCAGTGATCGCCTCGGGCGGGGTCGGCTCGGTCGACCACCTGGTCGATGGGGTGGTCCGCGGCCATGCCTCGGCGGTGCTGGCCGCCTCGATCTTCCATTTCGGCGAGATCGCCATCGGCGAGGCCAAGCGCCGGATGGCAGCGGCCGGGGTCGCCGTCCGGCTGACCTGAGTCCGCCCGACGAAACGGTTACATCGCTAAAAGAAACGTGGTATCGCATCGTACATGTCCGATGCCCATGCGTTGGACGGCGCGTGTCTCGACCGCCTTTTCAAGGTGATCGATTCCAGGCGCGGCGCCGATCCCGAGACCTCCCACACCGCCAAGCTCCTTCAGCGGGGCACCAAGCGCATCGCCCAGAAAGTGGGCGAGGAAGCGGTCGAGGCGGTCATCGAAGCCATCCGCGGCAACCGCCAGAAGCTGACCGCCGAGTCGGCCGACCTCCTCTACCATGTGCTGGTGATGTGGGCGGATGCCGGCATCAACCCGGCCGAGGTCTGGGCCGAGCTCTCCAAGCGGGAAGGCATCAGCGGCGTCGCCGAAAGGCGTGCGCGGGAAGACGCGGACGACGCGTGAGCTACGACGCCGGCAACATCTTCGCCCGCATCCTCCGGGGCGAGCTGCCGTCGAAGAAGGTCCATGAGGACGCTCACGTGCTGGCCTTCCAGGACATCCGTCCGCTTGCCCCCGTCCATATCCTGGTCATTCCCAAGGGCGCCTATGTCTCGGTCGACGACTTCACGGAAAAGGCGTCCGACGCGGAGCAGGCGGCCCTGATGCGCGCCATCGGCAAGGTCGCCCGCGATGCCGGCCTCGCCGAGGCCGGCTACCGCGTCCTTTGCAACATCGGCGAGAACGGCCACCAGGAGGTTCCCCACCTCCATTTCCACGTGGTCGGCGGACGCCCGCTCGGCCGCATGCTGCAAAAGTCCGACTGAGTCCCTATCTCTCCCTCATCACCGTCGTACCCCGAGAGGATCTCCCATGAAGGCTCGCATCGAGTACTGCACGTCTTGAAACTACGAACCGAGAGCCCTCCGTGCGAGGGACAGACTTGTTAGGCTTGGCGCCGAGGTACAGCTGGTGAAGGGCAAGGGCGGCATCTTCGACATCGCGATCGACGGCCGTGTCGCCTTCTCCAAGCACAAGGAAGGCCGCTTCCCGAGCGACGAGGAAGTCGACGCCACGGCGCGAAGCTGAGCTACGATAAAGCGCCCTCTCCCTTAAGACGGGAGAGGGCGCTTTGCTTTTCTGAAGGGGAGTTCCGATGCGCCTGGTCGTTGCCGCGATGCTGCACGAGACCAACACGTTCTCGCCGATCCCGACCGACGTCGCGCGCTTCGGGCATCGCGACATGCGCTCAGGCCCGGAGGCCCGGCGCTACTTCAAGGGCACCAACACCGCCATCTCGGCCTTCCTCGACCTGGCGGAGGAGGCGAAGGCCGACATCTCGCTGCCCATCGCCGCCAGCGCTC
This sequence comes from Alphaproteobacteria bacterium, assembly GCA_964201945.1. Classification (GTDB taxonomy): domain Bacteria; phylum Pseudomonadota; class Alphaproteobacteria; order SHVZ01; family SHVZ01; genus SHVZ01. Next base: position 10,007 of record CAXNIC010000101.1, on the reverse strand, counting down.
TGCCGTCGGGCCGAGTCGCGGACGATGCCTACAAGCACATCACCGACGCCATCTGCGAGGCGATCGACAAGGGCTGCGATGCCGCCTTCCTCGACCTGCACGGCGCCATGGTGACGGAGACCGAGGAGGACGGCGAGGGCGCGCTGCTGGCCCGCATCCGGAAGCTGCATCCCAACCTGCCGATCGCGGTTGCCCTCGACCCGCATTGCAACTGCACCCAGGCGATGGTCGACAACGCGACCGCGCTGGTGGGATATGCGACGTACCCGCATCTCGACATGTACGACACCGGCCGAAGGGCCGGGCGAATCGTGCTGGACGCCATGGCTGGCAAGACCCGGCCGGTGATGACCTGGCGGCAGCTGCCGCTGCTCTCCCAGACCTTGCGCCAGGGCACCGACGACGAACCGATGAAGAGCCTGAACGCGCTGGCGCGGGCCAAGGAGCGGGCGGGCCTGATCTCGGCCTCGATCCTGTTCGGGTTCCCGCTCGCCGACATCCGCGACGCCGGCACCTCCGTCGTCACCATCGCCAATGGCGACCGGGTGAAGGCGGAGGAGGCGGCCGAGGAGATCGCGCGGGCCGCCTGGGTCGTCCGTGAGGACTTCGTCTACACGGCACGTCCGCTTGCGGAAGCGGTGGAGGAGGCGAAGGGGCTCTCGGACGGCCCGATCGTGCTGCTCGACCACTCTGACAACGCCGCCTCCGGCGCCACCCAGGACGTGATGACGGTGATCGCCGAGGTCATGCGCCAAGGGCTCGAGGACGTCGCCGTCGCTGCGGTCTGGGATCCCGAGGCGGTGAAGGAGATGATCAAGGCCGGGCCGGGAGCGACGGTCACGATCAAGCTCGGCGGCAAGACCGACATGCCGTCGATCAACCTCAAGGGCAAGCCGCTGACCGTCACCGGCAAGGTCAAGGCCTTAAGCGATGGCGAGTTCATCCTGCGCGGGCCGATGGCGACCGGCACCAAGTCGCAGCTCGGACCGGCCGCGGTGCTCGACACGGGCAAGATGGAGATCGTCGTGGTCTCCTACCACCACGAACCCTTCGACCTCGGCGTCTTCACCTCGCTCGGCATCCAGCCGGAGACCAAGCGCTACCTCCTGCTGAAGTCCCGCATCCACTACCGTGCCGGCTTCGCCAAGCTGGCGAAGCACACCTTCCGGCTCGACGGCCAGGGGGTGACCACCTCCGACAACTCGCTGCTCGACTTCAAGAAGATCCGCCGGCCGATCTACCCGCTGGATCGCATCAACGACTGGCGCTGAAACGGGAAAGGCTCTGCCTTTCCCTCTCTACATCTGCTCCCAGTATTCGCTGGGATCGACGAAGGCGTCGATGATCGTCGGGCGTCCGGAGGCGAGGGCGGCGTCGAAGGCCCGCTCGAAATCGGCCTGGGTCCCGACGCGAACGCCGTCGATGCCGAAGCCCTGGGCCAGCAGGTCGAAGCGGGGACCGGCGAAGTCGACGGCGCGGGGCGCCATCTGCATCTTTGCCTGCTTCAGCTTGATCAGCGCCAGTGCCTGATCGTCGAGGACGACGACGACGATCGGGAGGTTGTGCTCGGCGGCGACGGCGAGATCGCCCAAGGACATCAGCAGCGAGCCGTCGCCGATCAGCGCCACGACGGGAGCGCCGGGCTTCGCCAGCGCGGCGCCGATCGCGGCGGGCAGGGCATAGCCCATGTGGCAGAGGCCGTTCGACTGGATCAGCTGGCCCGGCGAGCGGCAGAGGACGGCATGGTTTGCGAGGATGCGGTGGGCGCCGACATCGACGGTCATCAGCCAGTCGGGTCGCACGCGGTCGCTGACGGCCTTGAACAGGCCGGCGGGACTGATGCCTGTCGCCGGCGTCCGTGGCCGCACGATCTCCGCCAGTTTGGCGCGATGCGTCCCGAACAGCTCCTCGGGCCAGGTCGCGGCCGGTCCGGCCGTCAGTTGCGCGAGCAGGGCGGGGAGATCACCGAAGGCTTCGGTGCCCGTCGGGAACATCCGGTGCGGCAGCGGACCCCAATCCAGCGACAGCGCGGGCTTTGACTGCGGCCAGGCGTCGATCCAGGCGTCGCGCAACTCGATCGGATCGAAACCCACCAGCACCAGAAGATCGGCGGCGTCGACGAGCTTCTGGTTCTCGGCATCGACGATCGGTGAGAGGCCGACGCTGCCGAGGGACAGGCGGTGATGCTCGTCGATGACCCCTTTCGCCTTGTAGCTGGCGAGGACGGGCGTCCCCCAGGCTTCGCAGAAGGCTTTGAAGGGCGCGGCGACTCCCTCTCGCACGGCACCACGGCCGACCAAAACCAGCGGCCGCCGGGCCTTCCGGAGAATTTCCTTCCCAATTGCGACTGCCGTCTCGTCCAAGGTTGCTCGTAGCCGCCGCTGCGGCAATTGTGCCGGCTCTTCGGAGGCGGCGCGGCTGTAATCCGCGGGGCAGTTGAGAAACACGGGACCGGCGGGATGGGCGAGCGCGATATCCAGGGCCTTCGCCGTCTGCTGCGCCGCCCGGGCGGGGTTCAGATGCGCCGCCAGCTTGGTCACCGGCGTCGCCAGCGCCACATGGTCGAAGACCTGGTGGGTGTAGAGGCCCATCTGCTTGGTCGCCATCTCGCCGCCGAGCACGACGATGGCCGAGCGCTCCTGCAGCGCGCCGGCGATGCCGGAGATGGCGTTGGCGAGGCCGGGGCCAAGGGCTGGGATCAGCACGGCCGGCCGGCCGCTCACCTGCCCGACGGCATCCGCCATGAAGGCGGCCGAGGGCTCGCTCTTCGCCAGCACGAAGCGGATGCCCGCCTCCTCGCAGGCGCGGATCAGCTCCAGGACGTCGTTGCCGGGGATGCCGAAGGCGAACTCGGCGCCATAGGCTTTCAGGGTTGCCGCGATCGCGTCGGCGACGGTGCGTTTTGCGCTCATGGGGCGCGGAGTATGCAGAAATCGACGGCCCCCGGCGAGTGGGGCATACTCCGGCTCAACAGAAGCGCGTGGGAGGAAAACATGAAACGGATGATGACGCTGGCCCTGGCTTTCGGCCTGATCGCGAGCCCGGCCGTGGCCGAAGGCGAGATCCGCATCGCCGAACAGTTCGGCATCAGCTACCTGCCGCTGCAGATGATGCGCCACCTGAACCTGATCGAGGAGACCGGCAAGCGCCAGGGCCTCGACATCAAGGTCACCTGGTCACAGCTCGCATCCGGCAACCCGATGAACGACGCGATGCTGTCCGGCTCGCTCGATGTCGCCTCGGGCGGCGTCGGCCCGCTGCTGCTGATCTGGGATCGCACCAAGGGCAACATGAACGTCAAGGCGATCTCCGCCATCAACTCGATGCCGCTCTACCTCACCACGCGGAACCCGGCGATCAAGTCGCTGAAGGACTTCACCGCGAAGGACAAGATCGCGCTGCCGGCGGTGAAGGTCTCGGTCCAGGCGCGCACCTTGCAGATGGCGGCGGAGAAACTGCTCGGCAAGTTCGACGCGCTGGACGAGTTCACCGTCTCGATGGCGCATCCGGATGCGACCGCGGCGCTGATGTCGGGCGCGACCGAGGTGAATTCGCATTTCGGCAGCCCGCCGTTCCAATACACGCAGCTCAACAGCCCGAATGTGACGCGCGTGCTGAACTCCTACGACGTGCTGGGCGGGCCGACGACCTTCAACCTGGTCTGGGCGCGCGAGGACTTCCGCACCAAGAACCCGAAGACCTATGCCGCCTTCCGCGACGCGCTGGCCGAAGCGGTGAAGCGCATCAACGCCGACAAGCCGGCGGCGGCGAAGCTCTACATCGAGGCCAACAAGAGCAAGGACGACCCGGCCTTCATCCTGAAGATGCTGAACGATCCGGAGATCGTCTTCACCTTGGAACCGCAGAACACCATGGCCTATGCCGCCTTCATGAATAAGGTCGGGGCGCTGAAGAACAAGGCCGAGAGCTGGAAGGACTACATGTTCCCCGAGGCGGCGGCAGGCAAGGGGGGCTGAGCCGGGCATTGACCCCGCTTCTCGACGTCTCCGGCGTCACGCTCCAGTACAAGACGCCGGAGCACCTGGTCACCGCGACGTACCAGGTCGATTTCCAGGTCTTCCCCTCCGACCGCTTCGTCGTGCTGGGGCCGTCGGGCTGCGGCAAGTCGAGCCTGCTGAAGGCGGTCGGCGGCTTCCTGAAGCCGGTCGAGGGTGAGATCCGGCTTTCCGGCCACATCGTCGAGAAGCCCGGTCCCGACCGGATGATGGTGTTCCAGGAGTTCGACCAGCTGCCGCCCTGGAAGACGGTGAAGGAGAACGTCATGTTCCCGCTGACCGCCAGCGGGCGCCTTCGCGGGCGCGAGGCTGAGGATCGGGCGCGGTCCTACATCGCCAAGGTGGGGCTGGACGGGTTCGTCGACGCCTATCCGCACATGCTGTCGGGCGGCATGAAGCAGCGGGTCGCCATCGCCAGGGCCATGGCGATGGAGCCGGCGATTCTGCTGATGGACGAGCCCTTCGCGGCGCTGGACGCACTCACCAGGCGGAAGATGCAGGAGGAGCTGCTGGGCCTCTGGGACGAGGTGCGCTTCACCGTGCTGTTCGTCACCCACTCGATCGAGGAAGCGATCATCGTCGGCAGCCGCATCCTGGTGCTCTCACCGCACCCCGGCCGGGTCAAGGCGGAGCTGGATGCGGACGACTTCGACCATCGGGCCGTTGGCGGCGAAGCTTTCCAGCGCCTGCAGACCCGCATCCACGACATGCTGTTCGCCGACCGGGTCGAGGCCCATGGCTGACGGCATGGCGAAGCCGGCGCCGCCGAAGCGGCCGGAATTCGAGCGGGTGCTGCCGCCGATGGCCGCGATCGGCGATGTCGCGCGCCCGCTCTCGCCCTTTGAGAAGCTGATCAATCTCACCAGCGTCCGGCGCATCCTCATCGTGCTCGCCCTGGCCGCGATCTGGCAGGCCTATGGCGCCTGGCTCTCCAATCCGCTGATCTTCCCCTCTTTCGGCGCCGTCCTCGATGCGCTCTGGGAGTCGATCCTGACGCGCAACCTGCTCTGGCGCGCCTGGTCCTCCATCGTCGTGCTGGCCAAAGGCTATGTGATCGGCGTGGCGTTGGCGCTCGCCATCACCGCGCTCGCGGTTTCGACCCGCGTCGGAAGCGACTTGCTTTCGACGCTGACCGCCATGTTCAATCCCCTGCCCGCGATCGCGCTTCTGCCGATCGCTCTCCTCTGGTTCGGCCTTGGCGAGACCTCGCTCGTGTTTGTCCTGGTTCACTCCGTCCTCTGGCCGCTGGCGCTGAACACCCATGCCGGGTTCACCGCGGTCTCCGACACGCTGCGCATGGCCGGGCGCAACTACGGGCTCACCGGGCTTCGCTACGTCGCCGGCGTCCTGATCCCCGCTGCGTTTCCCTCGATCCTGGCGGGCTTGAAGATCGCCTGGGCCTTCGCCTGGCGGACGCTGATCGCGGCCGAGCTGGTCTTCGGCGTCTCCTCACGCTCGGGCGGGCTCGGCTGGTTCATCTTCGAGAACCGGAACGAGCTCAACATTCCGGAGGTCTTCGCCGGCCTGGTCATGGTCATCCTGATCGGGCTCGCCATGGAAGGCGTGGTGTTCCGCGCCATCGAGGCCCGCACCGTGCGCCTCTGGGGCATGCAGCGATGACCGGGACCTTGAAGGTCGAAATCTGGCGCGGGGCCGAGGTGGGACGCTTCGAGACGTTCGAGGTGCCGACCCAGCCGAGCCAGACCGTGCTCGACCTCGTGACGTATGTGCAGCGGAAGCTCGACCCGAGCCTCTCCTACCGTTTCGCCTGTCGGGTCGGCGTCTGCGGCAGCTGTGCCATGACCGTCAACGGCACGCCACGCTGGACCTGCCGGACGCATGTGAACAAGGTCGCGGCCGAGGGCAAGGTCAGGATCGGCCCCTTGCGCAACCTGCCGGTCATCAAGGATCTGGCGACCGACATGGCGCCGTTCTTCGACAAGATGCAGGAGGCCAGGGGTCGCTTCATTCCGTCGGATGCGGGGGCGAAGGATGTCGCCGTCGTCGCTCCCGACGATCCGACCCGGAAGGAGGCCGCCGCCGGCATCGAATGCATCGGCTGCGCCGTCTGCCATTCGGCCTGTGACGTCGTCGCCTGGCGGCCGGACTATCTCGGGCCGGCCGCGCTCAACCGCGCCTGGACCCTGGTCAACGACGTCCGCGACGGTGACCGCAAGGGTCACCTCGCCGCCGTCGCCGAGGATGCCGGCTGCCATGCCTGCCACGGCCACGGCAGTTGTGCGGAGCACTGCCCGGTCGGCCTCAACCCGACGCGCTCGATCGCCGGCCTGAAGCGGCTGGTGCTGTGGGCCGCCCTCAGGGGCGATCTGTGAAGCGGCTCGAGCTCTGGCTCTACATTGCCCAGCGCGGATCGGCGCTGGTGCTGGCGCCGCTGGTCTTCCTGCATCTCGGCGTCATCCTCTATGCGGTCTCCGGCGGACTCTCGGCCGCCGAGATCCTGGGGCGCACCCGGTCCTCGGCGCTGTGGCCGGCAATCTACGCGCTCTTCGTCGTCGCCGCGGCGGTGCATGGCGCCATCGGGCTTCGCGTCGTCATCCGCGAATGGACCGCGTGGAACGGCCGCTCGCTCGATCTTTCGGCCCTGGCCTTCGCGCTGCTGCTGCTGCTTCTCGGCCTTCGCGCCGTACAGGTCATCGCCTGATGCGGAAGCACCGTTCATACCGGGCGTTCCTGGTCCATCGGATCTCGGGCGTGGCGCTGGCGCTGTTCTTGCCGGTTCACCTGATCGTCCTCGGCCTCGCGGTCGAGACCGCGGCGCTCGACAGTTTTCTCGTCTGGTCGGCGCAGCCGCTGGTGAAGGTGGCGGAGGGTGGCCTCGTCGTCCTGCTGGCGCTCCACATGTTCGGCGGTCTCCGGTTGCTGGCGATCGAGCTCCTGCCCTGGAGCGATCGCCAGAAGAACTGGATCGGTTGGGCTGCGGCGGCAGCGCTCGCCGTCGGTGCGGGCTTCATCCTGAGGTCCTTCGCATGACCGGGATAGAACGTCACCAGACCGACCTGCTGATCCTGGGATCCGGCGGCGCCGGCCTGCTGGCGGCGCTGCATGCGCATGACAAGGATCCGAGCCTCGAGATCACCGTCGCGGTGAAAGGCCTGCTCGGCAAGAGCGGCTGCACCCGCATGGTCCAGGGCGGCTACAACGTGGCACTGGCGCCGGGCGACTCGCTCGAGCGCCACTTCATGGACACCATCGAAGGCGGCAAGTGGCTGAACCACCAGGATCTCGCCTGGCGGCTGGTCGAGGGCGCGGTCGAGCGCATCGTCGAGCTGGAGAACCGCTGGGGCTGCTTCTTCGACCGCAACCCCGATGGCAGGCTGCATTTCAAGGCTTTCGCCGGCCAGACCGTTGACCGCACCGTGCACAAGGGCGACCTGACCGGCATCGAGATCATCAATCGCCTGGCTGAGCAGGTGTGGGCGCGCGGCATCAAGCGGATGGAGGAGCACCGGGCGCTGGCGCTGATCCCGTCCCGCGACGGCCAGCGGTTGGCCGGCGTGCTGATGGTGGACATCAGGACCGGGACGTTCCGTTTCGTCGCCGCCAAGGCCGTGCTGCTGGCGACCGGCGGCGGTCCGACCATGTACCTCTACCACACGCCGTCGGGCGACAAGTCCTGCGACGGCCTCGCCATGGCGCTCCGCGCGGGCTTGAAGCTCCGCGACATGGAGATGGTGCAGTTCCACCCGACCGGCCTGATCGCCGGCGTCGACACCCGCATCACCGGGACGATCATCGAGGAAGGCCTCCGCGGTGCCGGCGGCCACATCCTCGACGGCGCGGGCGAGCGCTTCATGCACAAATACGATCCGCGCAACGAGCGCGCGACCCGCGATGTCGTCAGCCGCGGCATGTACGACCAGATGAAGGCCGGCCGCACCGGCCCGAACGGCGGCGTCTTCATCACCATGGCGCATCTTGATCCGGAGATGGTCCGGCGCCAGTTCAAGGGGATGGTGACGCGCTGCGCCGATGTCGGCTTCGACCTGGTTTCGGGTCGGGTCGAGGTGGTGCCGACCGCCCACTACATGATGGGCGGCGTCGTCTATGGCCTCGACTGCCGCACCTCGCTCCCGGCGCTGTTCGCGGCCGGAGAGGACACCGGCGGCGTCCATGGCGCCAATCGTCTCGGCGGCAACGGCGTCGCCAACTCGACCGTCTTCGGCGGCATCGCCGGCGAGGCCATGGCTGCCTTCGCCAGGGCCGAGGGCGCCATCGTCGCTCCCGACGACGCGGCGATCGAGGCCGCGGTCTCCGATGCGCTGCGTCCGTTCTCGCGGAAGCCCGGCGACCTCAACCAACTCCGCGAGCGGCTCTACCGGCTGATGTGGGACGATGTCGGCATCATCCGCAGCGACGAGAGCCTGGTCCGTGGCCAGAAGGCGCTCGAGGATCTGGCCGAGGAGCTGGGCGAGACCGGCCTCGCCGACACCGGCCGCGCCTTCAACCTCACCTGGGCCGACTGGCTCAGCCTCGACAGCCTGATCCTGACCAGCCGCGCCATCGCTGCCGCGGCCCTCCGCCGGGACGACTCCCGCGGCGCGCATTACCGTTCCGACTTTCCCGAGACCGGTCCGCTCGACCGCTCGGAGAACACCTTCGTCACCCTCCAGGGAGGGAGCATTGCCGTGACCACCGAACCCGTCGCCTTCACCCGGGTCAGGCCCGGCGAGAGCCTCGCATGATCCCCGCATCCGTCATCGAGGATGCGGCCTACGAGATCACCCGTCAGGCCGCCATCGTCATCCCGCGCGACTATTCCGACGGCATAAGGGCGATGCTGGAGACGGAGAAGAACGAGCTGTCGAAGTTCGTGCTGAAGGCGATGGTCGAGAACTGGGAGGCGGCCGAGGCCGACCGCCGGGCCATGTGCGCCGACACCGGCCTGCCGCGCTTCTACGTGAAGGCTGGGAACGAGGCCAAGGTCGAAGGCGGCTTCGTCGCGCTCGAAAAGTCGCTCAGGCGTGCGCTGGCGCGAGCGACGAACGACGTGCCGCTCCGACCCAACCGCGTCCATCCGCTGACCCGCGCCGACAACAACAACAACATCGGGATCCGCGCGCCCGAGGTCGAATATTCCTTCGAGCCCGACGCCGACTGGGTCGACATCACCACCGTGCACAAGGGCGGATTGTTCGGAACCGACTACCGCATGCTGTTCCCGGCCGACGGCATCGACGGTATCAAGAAGTTCTTCCTCGACGTGCTGGTGCAGTTCGGCCGCCGCGGGCTCGCCTGCCAGCCGGCGATCATCGGCATCGGACTTGGCGGATCGAAGGATACGGCGATGACCATCGGCAAGCAGGCGGCCTGCCTTCGCGTCGTCGGCGATCGCAACCCCGATCCGAAGATCGCCGCGCTCGAAGTGGAGCTGAAGGAGCTCGGTAACAGGATCGGCATGGGGCCGATGGGCTTCGTCGGCTCGTCCATGGTGGTCGACTGTCACATCGAGGTGGCGCACACGCATACCGGCGGCATGCCGATGAGCGTGCACGCCTTCTGCCTGTCCTCGCGGCGCGCCGTCGCGCGGCTGCATGGCGACGGCACCATCGAGTACCGCGGCGACCCGGGCTGGTTCACCCCCTACTATCGGCGGGAGAGCGTGGAATGAAAGAGATCCGCCTCAAGATGCCGGTCACGCCGGAGGATCTGGCGAAGCTCGAGGCCGGGATGGTCGTCTATCTCGACGGCCCGCTCTACACGGGGCGGGAGGGCGTCTACAAACGCATCCTCGCCGACGGCGTGGCGCCGCCGGTCGACCTCGCCTCGATCTCCAACGTCAATTTCCACTGCTCGCCGGCCGCCTCGGTCAGGCCGGACGGCAGCTATCACGTCGGCGCGGTGACGGCGACCGCCAGCTTCCGCTTCTCGCAATGGATGCAACGCTGGTTCGATGTCTCCGGCTGCAAGATGATCATCGGCAAGGGCGGGATGTCGGAGGAAGATTACCGCGAGCGCTTCGTTCCCAACGGC
>CAXNIC010000100.1:0-14362 GCA_964201945.1 Alphaproteobacteria bacterium | reverse complement strand
CGCGTGCGGGCGGTGGTTCAGCTCGAGCGGTTCCTCGGTGCCTATCTGATGATCGGCCGGGTCGTCGATGCGACCGCTCTCGCCTATGCCGATCGCACCCGGCGTGCGGTCGCCGCATATCAGGAGATCGAGGCGCGGGCCTCGGGGCTTCAGTTCAGCTTCATCATCTGGTTCGCCGCAGTGGCTCTGCTGCTGCTGCTGGCGGCGATCTGGCTAGGCCTCACCTTCGCCAACCAGCTCGCGCGACCGATCGCGGGTCTCGCCCGGGCAGCCGAGCGGGTGCGTGCCGGCGACCTCGGGGCAAGGGTCGAAGAACGTGCGGCCGATGACGAGATCGGCGTGCTGGCCCAGGCGTTCAACCGCATGACCGAGCAGCTGCAGGCGCAGCGTGGCGAGCTGATGGATGCCAACCGCCAGCTCGATGTGCGCCGGCGGTTCATCGAGACGGTGCTGTCCGGCGTATCGGCCGGCGTCATCGGCCTCGACGGCGAGGGCCGCATCACGTTGCCGAACCGCTCGGCCGCCACCCGCCTCGGGGTACAGCCCGAGAGCCTGACCGGTCGCCTGCTGGCCGAGGCGGTGCCGGAGCTGGCGCCGCTCTGGGAGCAGGTGGTCCGTCGCCCCGACAAGCTGGCCGAGGACCAGGTGCAGATCGTCCGCGACGGTCGGACACGCATTCTGCTGGCACGGATCGGTGTCGAGACCCGCGAAGACGAGGCGATGGGCTACGTCGTCACCTTCGACGACGTGACCGAGCTGCTGACGGCCCAGCGCCAGGCGGCCTGGGCCGACGTCGCCCGCCGGATCGCGCATGAGATCAAGAATCCGCTGACCCCGATCCAGCTCTCCGCCGAGCGGCTGAAGCGCCGCTATCTGAAGGAGATCAAGTCCGATCCGGAGACCTTCCAGGCCTGCACCGACACCATCGTCCGCCAGGTCGCCGACATCGGACGGATGGTCGACGAGTTCTCCTCCTTCGCCCGGATGCCGCGCGCTACGATCAAGCCGGAGGCGCTGCAGCCGATCTGCGAGGAGGCGGTGTTTCTCCAGCGCCAGAACGCGGCGATCGCCAAGGTCGAGATGGACGTCCCCGCGGCGCCGGTGATTATCCCGTGCGATGCCCGCCAGCTTCGCCAGGCGCTCACCAATCTCCTCAAGAACGCCGCTGACGCGATCGAGGGGCGGACGCCGCCGAAAGCGGGCACGCTGCCGCAGGGGCTGATCCGCCTCTCGCTCTCGCTCGACGGCGGCGAGACCCGGATCGAGGTGACCGACAACGGCAAGGGGTTGCCGGCCGAGGGACGCGAGCGGCTGACCGAGCCCTATGTGACGACCCGGACCAAGGGAACCGGGCTCGGTCTTGCCATCGTCAAGAAGATCGCCGAGGACCATGGCGGGCGTCTCGTCCTCGGCGACAACGAAGGGGGAGGCGCGCGCGTCGCCCTGGTGCTGCCGGGCGGCGTGCTCGGCGAGATCGTGAAGAAGGGACCGAGGGTCGTCGCACATGGCGCATGACGTTCTGATCGTCGATGACGAAGCCGACATCCGCATGCTGATCTCGGGTGTGTTGGAGGACGAAGGCTACGTCACGCGGGCGGTGCCCGACTCCGACACCGCGCTGGCCGAGCTCAGGCTCCGCCGCCCGTCGCTGCTGGTGCTCGACATCTGGCTCCAGGGCAGCACGCTGGACGGCATGCAGCTGCTGGAGGCGGTGCGCAAGGAGCACCCCGGCGTACCGGTGGTGATGATCTCCGGTCACGGCACCATCGATACCGCCGTCCAGGCGATCAAGCTCGGCGCCTACGACTTCATCGAGAAGCCCTTCCAGACCGATCGCCTGCTGCTGATCGTGGCGCATGCGATCGAGACCGCGCGGCTGAGGCGCGAGAACCAGGAACTCAAGCTGCGCTCCGGCGCGGCCTCGGACCTGACCGGCATCAGCCAGCCGCTGCAGCAGGCGCGCCAGGCGATCGAGCGGGTGGCGCCGACCGGCAGCCGCGTGTTCATCACCGGCGGCGCCGGTGCCGGCAAGGAAGTGGCGGCGCGGATGATCCATGCGCGCTCGCGTCGGGCCGACGGCCCCTTCGTCGTGCTGAACTGCGCGACCCTGGAGCCGGAGCGCTTCGAGGCCGAGCTGTTCGGCACCGAGTCCGGTGCCGACGTAAGGCTTGGCACCTTCGAGCAGGCCCATGGCGGCACGCTGCTTCTGGACGAGGTCTCGGACATGCCGGCCGAGACCCAGGGCAAGATCGTGCGCGTGCTGCAGGACCAGGCCTTCCGCCGGGTCGGCGGCACCGCCCGCATCGAGGTCGACGCCCGCGTCATCGCCACCTCCAACCGCGACCTGCCGACGATGATCGTGGAAGGCACCTTCCGTGAGGATCTGTTCTACCGCCTCAACGTGGTGCCGGTGCGCGTACCGTCGCTGCGCGAGCGGCGAGAGGACATTCCTGTCCTGATTCGCCATTTCCTGACCCAGGCGGCCGAGACCGCGGGCCTGCCCAAACGCGATGTGGGCGAGGACGCCATGGTGGCGCTCCAGGCCTATGAGTGGCCGGGCAATGTGCGCCAGCTCCGGAATGTGGCGGATTGGCTGCTGATCATGGCGCCGGGCGATCCGACGCTGCCGATCTCCGCCGAATCGCTTCCGCCGGAGATCGGCTCGAACACCCCCACCGTGTTGCGCTGGGAAAGGGGCGGAGAGATCATGGGCCTGCCCCTCCGCGATGCCCGGGAGCTGTTCGAGCGCGAGTATCTCCTGGCCCAGATCAACCGCTTCGGCGGGAACATCTCCCGCACCGCTGCCTTCGTCGGCATGGAGCGCTCGGCGCTCCATCGGAAGCTGAAGTCCCTGGGCGTGCCGTCTGCCGATCGTCCGCTCGTGCGCAACGGCGTTTAAAGATCGGTTCCCTCTCGTCGCGGCGGGCAGACGTGCTTCCGGGAAGCAACCGCGGCAAGAGGGGGAACACATGCTCGCGACATACTTCAAGCTCGCCGAGAACAATACCGATGTGAAGACGGAGGTGCTGGCCGGCATCACAACCTTCCTCACCATGGCCTACATCATCTTCGTCAACCCGCTGATCCTCGGCGATGCCGGCATGGACAAGGGGGCGGTGTTCGTCGCGACCTGCCTCGCCGCGTCGCTGGCGACCGCGATGATGGGCCTCTACGCCAATTATCCGATCGCGCTCGCCCCCGGCATGGGCCTCAACGCCTACTTTGCCTATGGCGTGGTCAACGGCATGGGCGTGCCGTGGACGGTGGCGCTGGGTGCGGTCTTCATCTCCGGTGTCTTGTTCCTGGCGTTGACGCTGACCCATGTGCGCGAATGGATCATCAACTCGATCCCGAAGGCTCTCAAGCTCTCGATCTCGGCCGGCATCGGCCTCTTCCTCGCCATCATCGCGCTGAAGAACGCCGGCCTTGTCGTCGAGAACAAGGCGACCCTGGTCGGCATCGGCAACCTCAAGGCACCGGCCACGATCCTCGCCTGTCTCGGGTTCTTCCTCATGGTGGGCCTGGATGCGCTTCGCGTCCGCGGCGCCATCATGATTGCCGTCCTGGCGGTGACGGTGATCGGCATCGTCTTCGGCCTCTCGCCCTTCAACGGCATCGCCTCGATGCCGCCGTCGCTGGCGCCAACCTTCATGAAAATGGACGTCGCCGGCGCCCTGTCGCTCGGCCTCGTCGCGGTCGTCTTCGCCTTCCTCTTCGTCGACCTCTTCGACAATGCCGGCACATTGATCGGCCTCGCCCATCGCGCCGGCTTCCTCGACAAGGAGGGCAAGCTGCCGCGTATCCGCCAAGCCCTGGTCACGGACTCCGCGGCGGCGATGGGCGGCGCCATCCTCGGCACCTCGACCACGACGAGCTACATCGAGAGCGCCGCCGGGATCAAGGAAGGCGGGCGCACGGGCCTCACGGCCCTGACCGTCGCCGCGCTCTTCCTGCTGGCCCTGTTCTTCGCGCCGCTGGCGACCACGGTTCCGGCCTATGCGACGGCGCCCGCCTTGTTCTTCGTCGCCTGCCTGATGGCCCGTGGTCTTGCCGAGCTCGACTGGGAAGACGTGACGGAATACGCGCCGGGCGTGGTGACGGCGATCTCGATGCCGCTCACCTTCTCGATCGCGCATGGCATCGCCTTCGGCTTCATCTCCTATGCTGGCATCAAGATCGCTGCCGGCCGCTTCCAGGACGTGAGCCCGGTCGTCGCCGTGCTTGCCGTCTTGTTCATTGTGAAGTTCGCGCTGCTGTAAGCGGACGCGGCGATCACGCGCGAGGCTCAAGCTTCAATGCTGCGCATTGAAGTACGCCTCGCGCGCCGCCGCGAAGTCGTACGAAGCCGCGCCGGCGACCGAGCGTACCTTAATGCGCAGCATTAAGGCCTGAGCGAGGGCGCACTAACCGCGCGTCCGTGGTCTTAGTTGCGGCTCGCGGCGTAATACTCGACCCTGCGCTCCAGATACCCCAACCCCTCCGCGATCACGAACGCGAACGCGAAGAGGGTCAGGACCAAAGCCCAGAAATGCTCCATCAGGAAGTTGGACGAGTAGATCTCGAACAACCGGCCGAAGCCGACGATGGAGACCAGGAGCTGGCCGATGATCACGCCTTTCACTGCGCGGATGCAGCCGAGCCGGATGCCCGCCAGGATCTCCGGCAGCGCCGCCCACAGGTAGATCTTGCTGAACGCCTGCCAGGGCGTGGCGCCGTAGCTCCGCGCCATCTCGACCAGCGAGCGTGAAATGCCGCGAACGCCGGCGCGGGCGTCCAGCATGATGATCCAGACAGCGAAGAGGATGACGGTCAGCACGATCGTGGTGTTGCCGAAGCCGAACAGCACCATGATGACCGGTACCAGGGCGCTCAGCGGCGCGCTGAGGAAGATGTTGACCCAGGGCAGCAACAGGCGGTCGGCAACGACCGAGCGGCCCATCAGCACGCCGAGCGGCACGCCGACGACGATCGAGATGACGGTGCCCAGCACATAGGCCTGACCGGTGATCGCCAGCGCCGTGAGGAAGGACGGCGTCGGCACGATCTCGGCAACGCGGACGAGCACGGACGAGAAGGGCGGCAGCACAAGTGCGGCGCCGGCCTGGCCGACGATCTCCCACAGCGCGATCCAGACGACCAGCGAGGCCATCATCGGAACGCGATATCCCCACATCTTCATGGCCGGTTCAGTCCAGGTAGCGCTTGAGGCCCTGCCAGATGCTCTCGACGGTGTCGAGATAGGCAGGGTGGCGGCGGATCGCGTCGGGATCGTCGCCGCGCTGGATGTCGGGCTCGATGATCTCGCTCACCCGGCTCGGGCGACGGGAGAGCAGCACGATGCGGTCGGAGAGATAGACCGCCTCCTCGATCGAGTGGGTGACGAAGACCACGGTCTTCTTCTCGACCGAGAGGAGACGCAGCATGTCTTCCTGGAACTTGCGCCTTGTCTGCTCGTCGACCGAGGAGAAGGGCTCGTCCATCAGCAGCACGTCGGCATCCACCGCGAGCGCGCGGGCAAGCCCGACCCGCTGGCGCATGCCGCCCGAGAGCTCGTGCGGGTGGCGGTCCTCGAAGCCGGCAAGCCCGACCTCGCCGATGTAGCGCCGCGCGACGGCTTCGCGCTGGGCCTGGTCGACGCCGCGGAGCTCGAGGCCGAAGGCGACGTTGCGCAGCACGCTGGCCCAGGGCATCAGCGCGAAGTCCTGGAAGACGAAGGCTCGGTCGGGGCCGGGGCCGGTGACCGGGCGGCCGCTCACCCTGACCTCACCCGAAGTTGCCGGGATCAGGCCGGCGATGATCTTGAGCAGCGTGGTCTTGCCGCAGCCGGACGGTCCCAGCAGCGTCGTCATCTTGCCGCGCGGGAAGTCGAGCGTGATGTCGTTGAGCGCCTCGGTGCCGCCGTCATAGATCTTCGAGACGGCGCGGGCCTCGATGATCGGCGCGTCGTCGGTCGAAGCGCGTTCGCGGGTAGCCATGGCGGTCATGCCGTGCGTCCTTCGCGGCGGAAGATCATCGCCTCGATCCGCCCCAGGCCCTCGATGAAGAGGACCGAGAGCACGATCACGGAGAAGATGGCGGCGTACATCTTCGGGTATTCGGCGATGGCCTGGTTGTAGGTGATGAGGTCGCCGATGCCGGTCGGCGTGATCAGGAGCTCGGCCAGGATCGCGCCGATGAAGGCGGCGGCCGAGCCCAGTCGAAGCCCGGCGAAGATCACCGGGCTGGCCGACGGCAGCATGATCTTGACGATGATCGCCTGGCGGGAGCCTAAGAACGACCGTCCCATCTCGACCAGCGAGGCCGGGGTCTGGCGGATGGCTCCGTAGGAATTCAGCACGATCACCGGCATCGCCATGATGCAGACGACGAGCACCTTGGCGGTCAGCCCGATGCCGTAGGCGAAGACCAGGAGCGGGATGAGGGCAGCCAGCGGGGCTGCCTGCATGATGATGAAGGGTGGTGCCAGCAGCCACTCGGTCGTGCGGCTCAAGCCCATGCCGACCCCGACCGCGATGCCGAGGAAGGCGGAGATCGCCAGCCCGAGCGCCAACGGTTCGAGCGTCACCAGCAGCGCCTGGGGAAGCGAGCCGTCGGCCATCATTTCGGCGACCGCTCCCATGGTCTCGATGAACCCGGGGAAGGCCGGGCTCACCGGCAGGCGGCCGGCATACTCCCAGCCGCCGAAGAGGAGGAGTGCGGTCAGCAGGCGAAGGGTCAGCGGGTGGATCGCGAGATCCGTGACGACGCTACGCGGGCGCGGCAGCGTCGCGAGCGGCCGTGTCGGAGAGGCCCTGGGGGCACCGGCCCCCAGGGAGGGAGTGACTTCGGTCATGCGTCTGTATGAGGCCGCCGCCGCGGCGCCGCCGAAGGCGCCGTGGCGACAGGTTCCTTCAGGTCAGCTCAGCTGCCGAGCTTCTTCCGTGCGTTGTCGAGCGGCCCCAGGTCCCAATAGTCCTCGATCTTGAGCGTATCGAACGGACCCTGCATCTGGCCGGCCTCGACATAGAACTCGAAGTCGATCTTGGCCGCGTCCGCCCCGCCGCCGCGGCGATCGTAGACACCTTCCTTGATCGCCTGGGTGTAGAAGGGAGTGATCCCGTCCAGCACCTGCTTCGGCAGGTCGGCCATCAGGTTCCGCTTCTTGCGCTCGGTGTCGATGATCGACGGGTCTTTGGCCATCTCCTGCCAGAGCTTCAGCAGCTCCTCGACGATGATGTCGACCTTGGCGCGGTTGGCTGCGAGCCAGTCGGCGCTGACGAAGACCAGCTCGTCGGAGGCCGGCACGTCGACGCTGGGCAGGATGTGGAAGCGGTCGGGGGCGCGGCTCATCAGCAGGTTCTTGTTGGCGAGATCGACGATGGTCGCCTTGATCTGGCCGTTGATCATGGCGATGACCCGGTTCTCCGATCCCGGGACGTAGCTGCGCTGGCCGAACTTGATGCCGTTGCGCTTGGCGATGATGTCGCCGATCGCCTCGGTTCCCGATCCCCGGCCGTGGAAGACGAAGGGCTGGCCGTCGAGGTCCTTCCAGGTCTTGTAGGACTTGTCGGCGACCGGGAAGAACACCAGGCGCGACATCTGGAAGACCGCCTTCAGCGGCACCTTGGACTTCTGGATGACGGAGTAGGGCGTGCCGACGCCGATGTCGGCCTGCTTGTTGATCACCGCCTGGATCGCCAGCTCCTCCTTGGAGAAGGAGGTCAGGTCATAGGCGACGCCGCGGTCCTTGGCGCGCTCGAAGCCGATGACGAGCGCCAGCGTCTCGGCCGAGAGCACGTCGCCGAGGCCGACCTTGATCGCCTGTGCCGAAGCGCTTGCCGGCAGCAGGGCGGCGCCGATGCCGATTGCGGCGACGGCGGCGGTGAAACGAAGACGGGTGAGCACACGCATCGCAATCCTCCCATTGGTGATGTTCGCATACGGCTTGATGCCGCTTTCAAACTTAGAACGATGCTAAGGAGTGCTAGCCAGGGTTGTCAAACCGCCGCCCCGGGGCGCCGCTACCAGGCGAACTCGATCAGCCGGTGCTCGCTTCGGAAGCCGGCGCTTTCGAGGCATCTCTGCGAGGCGAGGTTCTCGACGCTGCAGCCGGCGATCGGGCGCTTGCCGGTGGTGAGGCAGAGATCTACCAGATGGCGGACGATGTACCGGCCGAAGCCTCGTCTCCGTTGGTCGGGCGCCACCATCATGCCGATGTCATAGGCCTCTCGATCGGGCGTGACCCGTTGCAGGAGACCGCATCCGGCAATGCCCGCCTCGGTCTCGTAGAGAAACAGCTGCTCAGCCTGGGCATAGGTCATCGCCTCGGCATCGCCGTCAAAGAACCCGTCATCGGCCGCCATGACGGCGGGCACATCCCGTTCATCGGCGACACGGGCTTGGATCGCCGGATCCGCCGCGAATCCGGGATCGACGATCCTCCTGTAGAGCCGGCCCTTCGTCGCGGCGTGCGTCGCGCGGCGGGCGCAGGCGGCATGCAGCGGCTCGTCGAAGGACTTGCAGAGGACGCGCCGGATGCCGGCCTGCTCCACACATGGATCGAACTTTCCGCTGTCGGTCGCGTGGAACTCGACCAGAGTGGAGGTGCCATCGATGATGAGGTAGCCGAGGACCTCGCCGGCCTGCCTGATCAGGAACGGCTGCCCCCGGCGGCTCAGTTGCTCGCAGTGGAACTCCTGCGGCTCGGAGAGGGAAGCGAGATAGGTCGCGCGCCAGTCGCAGAGATCGGCGAACGCCGTCGGAACGAGCGCGAGCGTCAAAGCCCCGCCGGCTTCGGCCCGCCCGTCGCCCAGTCCAGCAGCTCGACGGTATGCACCGCCGGCAGATGCGCGTGCTGGGCGATCTGGGTCAGGCAGCCGATGTTCCCGGCCGCGACGAGGTCGGCCTTGGTCGCCTCGATATTGCCGGCCTTCCGCTTGCCGAGCGCGGTCGCGAGTTCAGGCTGCAGCATGTTGTAGGTGCCGGCCGAACCGCAGCAGAGATGTGCTTCGCCCGGCTCGACCACGGCGAAGCCGGCCCGTGCCAGCAGCGTCTTCGGCTCGGTCTTGATCTTCTGGCCGTGCTGCAGCGAGCAGGCCGAGTGATAGACGACGGTGAGATCTTTGGGCGCACCCTCGGGCAGGCCGAGCTTGCTCAGCACCTCCGTCACGTCCTTCGACAGCGCGGAGACCTTGGCCGCTTTCTCCGCCCAGGCCGGGTCGGTGCGCAGCATGTGGCCGTAGTCCTTCAGCGTGGTGCCGCAGCCGGACGCGTTGACGACGATGGCGTCGAGATCAGGCACGCCGAGCCAGGCGTCGATGTTGGCCTTCGCCTGGGCCAGCGCCTGATGCTCCTGGCCCATGTGATGGACCAGCGCGCCGCAGCAGCCGGCGCCGCGGGCGACCACGACCTCGCAGCCGAGGCGGGTCAGCAGCCGCACCGTCGACTCGTTGATGGTCGGCGCCAGCACCTGCTGGGCGCAGCCGGAGAGCAGTGCGACCCGCATCCGGCGCACGCCCTCGGCCGGGAAGACCTGCGGCGCGTCGACGGCGGCGGGCGGTGCCGGCGCGTTGGGCGCCAGCTTCAGCATGGCGCCGAGGCGGTCCGGCAGCAGGGCGGCGAAGGGCTTGGCGATCGCCGCGCCGATGAGGGCCAGGCGGAAGCGGCCGGGGTAGGGGAGGATCGCTGCCAGCAGCCATCGCAATACGCGGTCGAAGAACGGCCGGGTCCAGGTCTTTTCGATGCGGATGCGGGCCTGGTCGACCAGATGCATGTAGTGGACGCCGGACGGGCAGGTGGTCATGCATGAGAGACAAGAGAGGCAGCGGTCGATGTGCTTGGCGACCTTGGCCGTGGCCGGCCGGTCGTTCTCCAGCATGTCCTTGATCAGGTAGATGCGCCCGCGCGGGGAATCCAGCTCGTCGCCCAGCAGCACATAGGTCGGGCAGGTTGCCGTGCAGAAGCCGCAATGGACGCAGGCGCGCAGGATCTTCTCCGCGACCTGGAGGTCGGGATCGGCGAGCTGCGCGAGTGTGAAGTTGGTCTGCATCAGTCCATGCGTCCGGGGTTGAGGATGCCCTTGGGATCGAAGCTGTCCTTCACCCGCTTCGCCAGCGCCGCCAGCGCCGTCGGCTGCGGATGGAAGACCGGTACGGCGGCGCGGAGCCCAACTTCAGCGCGGACCAATGTCGCGTGTCCGCCGCCGAGCGCGGTCCGGATCGTTCCGGCGCCGACCGCGGGAGGAACGGCGAGCCAGACCAGGCCGCCACCCCAGTCGTAGAACCACTCGGCTCCGGCCGACCGGGCGATGCGTGCGACGGCCTCGGGCCCTTGGGTCGGCGCGACGGAGAGTCGCCAGAGCGGGCGCGCGTCGCCGGCGAAGGGGCGGACATCGCGGATCTCGCGCCAGAGCTTCGCCGAGTTCATCCCGTGCAGTTCTTCGGTCGCGCCGAAGCCCGCCAGCTCGGCGCGCAACGCCCCGCAGCGATGCTCGGCCGACGGGGCGGGACCTTCGACGCGGACGGCGGTCACGCCGGTTCCCGCATTGGCGACATAGGCGACGCCCGAGCGCCGGGCGATCGCTGCCGGCAGATGGGCCGCGGCCACCACTTCGTGCGGGCTTCCCAAAGCCGCCGACATCGCCTCGACGGCGCGAGCGTCGGGGAGGCCGAAGATCAGCACGGTGCGGGTCTTCTCCGGCAGCGGCATCACCTTGAACGTCACCTCGGTCATCGCCGCCAGCGTGCCGTAGGACCCGCAGATCAACTTGCTCAGGTCATAGCCGGTGACGTTCTTCACCACACGTCCGCCGGACTTGAAGATCTCGCCTTCGCCGTTCACCGCCTTGAATCCGAGCAGGTGGTCGCGGGCGGCGCCATGGCGGAGCCGGCCCGGGCCGGCGAGGTTAGCGGCAAAGACGCCGCCGATGCTGGCGCCGCCTTCGGGGCCGCCATAGAGAGGACCCATGTCCATCGGCTCGAACGCGAGGCGCTGGGTCTTTTCGGCGAGCATCCGCTCGATCTCGGCCAGCGGCGTCCCGGCGCGCGCCGTCATCACCAGTTCGTCGGGCTCGTAGAGGGTGACGCCGGTGAGGCCTGAGAGGTCGAGGGTCGCCGCCGCCTGCACCGGCCGGCCGAGGCCGCGCTTGGTGCCGCGGCCGACCAGTTCGAGCGGCGTGCCGGCCGCTGCGGCGTCGGCCACCATCTGGCGGACGTCGTCGGCGTCGCGAGGAGTGGTCATCAGAACCGCGGCAGATCGGGAAAGGGCAGGTGACCCTTGGAGACGACCATGCGCCCCATCTCGGCGCAGCGATGAAGCACCGGGAAGACCTTGCCGGGATTCAGGAGAGACTCCGGATCGAAGGCGCATTTGAGCCGGAGCTGCTGGGCGAGATCGATGTCGTCGAACATCGTCTCCATCAGGTCGCGCTTCTCGATGCCGACGCCATGTTCGCCGGTGAGCACGCCGCCGACCTCGACGCAGAGGCGGAGGATGTCGGCGCCGAATCTCTCGGCACGCTCGAGCTCGTCGGACTTGTTGGCGTCGAACATGATCAGCGGATGCAGGTTGCCGTCGCCGGCATGGAAGACGTTGCAGAAGCGGAGCTGGTGCTTCTCCGAAAGCGCCCGCATCCGCGCCAGGACCTCCGGCAGCTTCTTCCGGGGAATGGTCCCGTCCATGCACATGTAGTCGGGCGTGATGCGGCCGACAGCGGGGAAGGCCGACTTGCGTCCGGCCCAGAACAGCACGCGCTCCTCCTCGCTCTCGCTGATCCGCAGCATCATCGACTGGCGCGCGCGGGCGATGGCGGCGACCTGCTCGATCAGGTGGTCGACCTCGACCTTGGGCCCGTCCAGTTCGACGATCAGCAGCGCCTCGACGTCCAGCGGGTATCCGGCATGGACGAAGTCCTCGGTCGCGTGGATCGCCGGCTTGTCCATCATCTCCATCCCGCCCGGGATGATGCCAGCGGCGATGATGGCGGCGACGCAGTCGCCGGCGGTCTCGTTCGAGGGAAAGCCGATCAAGAGGGCGCGGGCCGTCGACGGCTTCTTCAGGATGCGCACTGTCACTTCGGTGACGACGCCGAGCAATCCCTCCGAGCCGACCATCAGGCCGAGCAGGTCGTAGCCCTCGGAGTCGAGATGCTTGCCGCCGAGGCGGACGACCTCGCCGGTCACCAGCACCATCTCGATGCCCAGCACATTGTTGGTGGTGAGCCCGTATTTGAGCGAGTGCACGCCGCCGGAATTCTCGGCGACATTGCCGCCGATGGTGCAGGCGATCTGGCTGGAGGGGTCCGGCGCATAATAGAAGCCGGAAGAGGCGACGGCGGTCGAGATGCCGAGGTTGGTGACGCCCGGCTGTGCCGTCACCGTGCGGTTGGGGAAGTCGATATCCAGGATCTTGTTGAACTTGCCGAGGCCCAACAGCACCCCGTCGGCGAGCGGGAGCGCGCCGCCGGAGAGCGACGTGCCGGCACCCCGGGGCACTACCCGGACCTTGTTGTCGTGGCAGTAGCGGAGGATGCGGGCGACCTGGTCGGTGGTCGACGGCAGCACGGCCACCATCGGCAGCTGGCGGTAGACCGAGAGCGCGTCGCACTCATAGGCGCGCAGCTCCTCCTCGGCGTCGATGACGCCCTCGCCGGGCACGATGTCGCGGAGCGCCGCCACGATCTCGCGGCGGCGGGCGAGCACCTCCTGGTTTGGGGCGGGCATTCTCAAAGCCATGGGCGATCCTCGAAAGCATGCGGCCGAAAGTCAAACGGGCGGCCCGGCGGCCGAAATCCCCCCGGGAACCACCCCCGTCTGCCGGGCGTTGCCCGGAAGCCCCAACGGGCCTAAACTACAGCCTCGCGAGAAACCGCGCCCGATTTAGGCGACCCAGAAGGGAACAGGAAGTGGCCGAAATCAATCCGACTGCCTCGGCAGCCCTGCCGCAGACCAATCAGGTCACGCCGCGTCCCGCGGCGACCAAGACCGCGTCGACGTCCGAAACCAAATCAGGCGATTCGCCGAGCATCCGGATCGATCCCGGCTTGCTCGCCCGCATCGCCGAGGACAGCGCCCTCCAGGGCGTGGACCAGAATCTCGATACGGACGGCGCGCGGTCGCTGGCCCAGGAGACGCAGCAGCAGCTCGCGTCCCAGACCCTCAGCATCGCCAACCAGTCGCCGCAGACGCTGCAGGGGCTGTTCCGCTAGCTAACTGCCCGCGAGCCGCTCTCAAGCGGCGAGAGGCGCCCGGTCGACGGCGACATGGGCGAGGTCGTCTCCGGCGCTGACCCTGGCGATGTGCCGGAGACCGACGACGACGCCCCCATCATGGAATCGCGCCTCGACCGGCTCGCGCCCGGGCTGCTCGACCACATGGACCAGCCCGCAGAGATCGCCGGCCGAGACGTCCTGCCCCAGGCTGCAGCGGGCTTCGAAGACGCCGTCCTCGGGCGCCACCGGAAACAGGCTGCCGTCGCGGAACTGCAGCCAGCGTGGCGAGGGCGGCTTCGGGGCCGCGTTGGACGGCAGGATGCCGAGATGGGCGAGGAGCCCGGTGACGCCGGACCTGGCCAGCGCCAGCATCTCCTTGCCGACCGTGCCCTTGCCGCCGATCTCCGTCGATAGATAGGGCGTTCCGCGCCGGGCGGCCGAGCCTAGCATCGTGGTCTCCTCCTGGCGGAACGGCTTAAGGATGCCGTAAGCGACGCCAAAGGCCTCCAGCGCGCCGCGCGTGCGCCGGCGTACCTCCGCGTCCGGATGGTCGGATGCGAACAGGCAGGGGACGTAGTCGAACACCGTGCCGCCATCATGCAGGTCGATCACCAGATCGGCCCGGGGCAGCAGGTCGGAATCGACGAAGCGGGCGATCATCGCCGTCGGGCCGCCATTGGCGTCGCCGGGGAAGAGCCGGTTGAGATTGCCGCCGTCGAGAGGCGAAGCGCGGCGGCCGCTCGTCGCGGCCGGCAGGTTGAGTGCCGGAAGGACGATGACGCGACCGCGGATCGCCTCGGGCTCGAGCGAGCGCACGAAGCCGGCGGCCGCGACCTGGCCGGAATACTCATCGCCGTGATTGCCGGCGGTGACGAGGAGGGTGGGACCGGGGCCGTTGCGGATCACCGCGATCGGCACGAGCAGCGAGGTCGCGCCGCGCTCGATATGCGTGTACGGCACCCGGACGGCAGAGACCTGCTTGCCGTCCCGGTCGAAGTCGATGTCGGTAGCGAGGATCACAGCGGAAAGGCCACGACCTTCCGCTGCCGGCCGTCAGCCCTGGCGGGCCTTGAAGCGCGGGTTCGTCTTGTTGATGACGTAGACCCGGCCCTTGCGGCGGACGATGCGGCAGTTCTTGTGCCGGCCCTTCATGGACTTAAGCGAATTCACGACTTT
>CAXNIC010000099.1:0-14375 GCA_964201945.1 Alphaproteobacteria bacterium | reverse complement strand
CCGGCGGCAAGGTGATCCGCGAGATCTGCGAAGTCACCGGCGCCAAGATCGACATCGAGGACGACGGCACGGTCAAGGTCGCCGCCGTCGATCAGAACGCCGCCAAGGCGGCGCTCGACTGGATCCGCAACATCGTCGCGGAGCCGGAGATCGGCGCGGTCTATACCGGCAAGGTGGTCAAGACCGTCGACTTCGGCGCCTTCGTCAACTTCCTCGGCGCCCGCGACGGCCTCGTCCACATCTCCGAGCTGGCCCCGCAGCGGGTCGGCAAGGTGACGGATGTGGTCAATGTCGGCGACACCGTGAAGGTGAAGTGCCTCGGCATCGACGATCGCGGCAAGGTCAAGCTGTCGATGAAGTCGATCGACCAGGTGACCGGCGCCGACATCGGCAAGCCGGGCGACGGCGCCCAGGCCGCCGGCGAGTAGGCATGGGGATCCGCGTCCCTCATCCAGGATCGATCGACGGATGAGGGACGCGTCCCTTCTGCCGCCGCCGCTCGGGCTCACGCCCGTCGTCGGCCATCGCGGCGCCAAGATGCGGGCGCCCGAGAACACGCTTGCCGGATTCCGCGCCGCAAAGCGACTGGGGGCCGGCTGGGTCGAGCTCGACGCCAAGCTGACCCGTGACGGGATTCCCGTCGTCATCCATGACGAGACTTTGGAGCGCACCACCGACGGCGCCGGGCGGGTCGATTCCGCGACGCTGAAGGAGATCCGCTTTCTCGACGCAGGGCGCTGGTTCGCGCCTGAATACGCGGGCGAGAAGGTGCCGACGCTGGCCGAGGCGCTGCAGGTGATCGCGGCCGAAGGCCTCGGCGTCAACGTCGAGATCAAGCCCTGCCCGGGGCGCGAGCGCGAGACGGCGCTGGCCTCGATCCGCGTCATCCGCGAGACCTGGCCCGCGGGCCATCCGCTGCCGATCCTGTCTTCGTTCAAGCGCGCCTCGCTCGAGACCGCCGAGGCGATGGCGCCGGAGCTGCCGCGGGGCCTGCTGCTCGAAGAGCATGTGGAGGACTGGCGCGAGGCGGCTGAGCGCCTCGCCTGCAAGGCCATCCACCCCAAATGGTCGGCGCTGACCTCCGAATGGGTCGGGCAGATCAGGAAGGCGGGCTATGCCTGCCTCACCTGGACCGTCAACGATCCCGTGCAGGCGAAGCGGCTCGCAGGCTGGGGCGTCGATTGCATCATCACAGACGCGCCCGACCTGATCGGTCCCGCCATCCGCTAGACGCGGCGCGACCCGGCCTCGCTTGTGCGGGGAGGGGGCGTTCGGCATCATCGACGTACTGCCGGCAATATTTGAGGGAGACCGCGTGAACGCCGATGCCGAGGTGGTGATCGGGCTCGCGCATGCGGCCGAGAACCGGGCCGATCTCGCGCTCGCTTCCTTCGACCGCGCCATCGCGCTCGATCCTCGGCACCTCGTCGCCCGCCAAGCGCGCGCGGCGGCGCTGATGCGTCTCGGTTCCTACGACGAAGCCTATGCCGCCTCGCGCCAGGTTCTCGCCACCCGCCACGCCTCGCGCTGGTGGCCCGAGCGCACGCCCCGCGAGATCACGCCGGAGGGCGATGTCTTCGCCTTGACGAGCGCGGTCAAGCTTCGCCACGACCGCGAACAGATCCGCCATCTCGCCGCCGCCGGCCTCTTGCCCAAGGGGGCCGAGCGGCTCGAACGTGCCTATGGCGATGTGCTCAGCGAGGTCGAGAACGCCGGCAACCGCGTGCTCCGCCTGACCGATGCGCAGCGAAAGCACATCGGCGCCGGCTACAACCGCGTGGTCCATCTGGACCCCGGTGCTCGCGTCTCTCCGCACGCGGTCGCCGAGGGATGGAACCGCAAGGAGGCGGACGAGAGCTACGCCACACGCCGCCTCGCCGTCGTCGACGGTTTCCTGACGCCCGACGCGCTCGCGGCGCTCCGCCGCTTCTGCATGGACTCGACGATCTGGTTCGACGCCAGCCACGCGCAGGGCGGCCGCGGCTATATCGGTGCCGACGGCATGGACGGGCTCGCCTGCCCGCTCCTGTTCCAGATCGCGGAGGATCTCCGCCGGGCGTTGCCGCAGGTGATCGGCACCCTGCCGCTGATCAAGCTCTGGGCGTTCAAATACGATCACGGGCTGCAGGGCATCAACGCTCATGCCGATGCCGCGCAGGTGAACGTCAATTTCTGGATCACGCCGAACGAGGCCTGTCTCGATGCATCCGCCGGCGGGATGGTCGTCCATGACGCGCGTGTCCCGGCGGAGTGGGGGTTCGAGTCCTACAACGCCGATCCGGGTGGGCTGCACCGGCATATCCAGTCGGTCGGGGGCAAGGCGACCAACGTGCCCTACCGGCAGAACCGCGCCGTCATCTTCGACTCCGATCTGATCCATGCGACCGCGCCGATCCGTTTCCGCTCCGGCTATGCCAACCGCCGCATCAACGTGACTCTGCTCTATGGGCACCGCAAATGATTGCGGCCGGCATCTTGCATTTATCTGCATATACAGCTATATCACCGGAATGCCCGCCAAGGCCCCAGTCGAATCCGGCCTCTCGATCTGCACCTGCCTTCGCCTTCGGAAGGCGGCGCGCCGGGTCTCGCTGATCTACGACCAACACCTGGAGCCGCTCGGCCTCACGGTGACGCAGTACGGATTGCTGGCCCAGCTCAGCGCCTTCGACGGCATCGGCATCGGCGAGCTGGCCGACAAGCTGATCATGGACCCGACGACGCTGACGCGGAACCTGCGCCCGCTGGAACGCGACGGCCTCGTCGTCTTCGCCGCCGATCCCCGCGACCGCCGCGCCCGCCGGCTTCATCTCACCGCCCGCGGCCGGGACGCCTTCGATGCCGCCAGGCCGGCCTGGCGCCGGGCGCAACGCCAGATCGAGACCTCCTTCGGCCCCGCCGATACCACGGCGCTGAACGCCACGCTCGACCGCATGCTCGATCGGTTGCAGGCATGACGAGTTCGACCGCCTTGGCTCCTTCGGAACCCTCTCCCGCCATAGGCGGGGGAGGGCAGGGTGGGGGCCGAGCGAAGCGAGGTCTTTCTTTGGTTCGATCCGTTCCCTCGCTGCGCTCGGCCCCCACCCCGTCCCTCCCCCGCGCGTTGCGCGGGAGAGGGGGTATGAAGGCGATGCTTCATATCTGCATATACAGACAAAGGCGCTGCCGATGACGACGATCGCGGCCAATCCGCTGGTGGTGGCGCCCATCCTGCCGACCCTGGTACGGCTCAGCCTGCCGAACATGGTGGCGATGGTGGCGACCGCGCTGGTCGCGATTGCCGAGACCACCTATGTCGGGCGCCTCGGCACGCCGGCGCTGGCCGGCATGGCGCTGGTGTTCCCGATGGTGATGCTGCAGCAGATGATGTCGGCGGGCGCCATGGGCGGCGGCGTCTCGTCGGCGGTCAGCCGGGCGCTCGGCGCCGGCGACGAGGCGCGAGCCCGATCGCTGGCATTGCATGCGGCGGCGATCGGCGCCGTCGCCGGTCTCGGCTTCACGGTCTTCTTCCTTCTGCTGGGGCCTGAGATCTACCGGCTGCTCGGCGGCCGCGACGAGGCGCTGGCCCAGGCGCTCGCCTTCTCGAACGTGGTGTTCCTCGGCGCGCCGGCGATCTGGCTCACCAACACCTTCGCCTCGGTGATCCGCGGCGGCGGCAACATGAAGGTGCCGTCAGCGACGCTGCTGTCGGTCGCCGTGCTGCAGATGATCCTCGGCGGCTGCCTCGGCCTCGGCATTGGTCCCTTTCCTCGCTGGGGCATGGCCGGCGTCGCGCTCGGCCAGGTGCTGGCCTACGGCATGGGCACGCTGTTCTTCCTCTGGCTCCTGGTCTCCGGGCGCTCGCGGGTGCGGCTGTCCTTCGCCGTGCCGTTCCGCGCCGCCATGTTCGCCGACATCCTGCGCGTCGGCGCGCTCGCCTGTGTCTCGCCGCTGCAGACGGTGCTCACCATCCTGATCCTGACTCGGCTGGTCGCCTATTTCGGCACCGAGGCGCTGGCGGGCTACGGCATCGGTGCGCGGCTTGAATTCCTGCTGATCCCGATCACCTTCGCCATCGGCGTCGCCTGCGTGCCGATGGTTGGGATGGCGATCGGCGCCGGCAACGTCGACCGCGCGCGCCAGGTCGCCTGGACCGGCGGCGTGCTCTCCGCCGTCCTCATCGGCGCGGCCGGCCTGCTGGTCGCCGTGTTCCCCGACCTGTGGGCGGCGTTCTTCACCGAGGATCCCGCCGTTCTGGCGTCGGCCCGCTCCTACCTCGTGTGGTCAGGGCCGGGCTACGGCTTCTTCGGTCTCGGCCTCTGCCTCTATTTCGCGGCCCAGGGTGCCGGAAAGATGCTGGGGCCGGTGCTGGCCGGGACCGTGCGGCTGGTGATGATCGCCATCGGCGGCTGGTGGCTCGCCACGACCGACGCCCCGCAATGGACCATGTTCGCGCTGGTCGGTGCCGCCATGGTGGTCTACGGCGTCGCCATGGCGCTGGCGGTCTACTGGACTTCCTGGGCGCCGCGACCGCGCGGCTGACCTCCTAGACCTTCCGGCGGACCGCGCCGAGTCCGATCACGAGAAGGCCGGCGGCCAATCCCCAGAAGGCCGAGCCGATGCCGAGGAAGCTGGCGCCTGAAGTGGTGACGGCGAGCGTCAGTCCGGCGGCGACCCGCTCGTCGGGCGCGGCCATCGCGGCGCCCAGCGCACCGGCCAGCGGCGCGACCAGCGCGCAGCCGGCGACGGTGACCAGGAGCGCCGGTGGCATCGCCTGGAAGAAGCTGGTGAGCGAGGTGCCGAAGGCAGCCAGAAGCGCGAAGCAGATGCCGTAGGCGACACCGGCGAGCCAGCGCTGGCTCGGATCGGGATGAGCATCGGGCCCGGTGCAGATCGAGGCGGTGATCGCAGCCGCGTTGGTCGCATGCGCACCGAAAGGCGCGGTCAGGATCGAGACCAGGCCGGTCACGGCCAGGATCGAGCGGGACGGCACCTGGTACCCCGCGGCGCGCAGCACGGCGAAGCCGGGCAGGTTCTGAGACGCCATGGTGACCAGGAACAGCGGCAGGCCGAGGCCGATGAGGGCGGAGGCCTCGAAGCTGGGGGCCGTGACCACCAGCGTCGAGAGTGCCGGCCCGCCCGGCCAGGGTGGAGCCAGGCCCAGCGCATAGGCGAGGCCGATGCCGGCGACCAGCACCGCCAGTACGGCGCCGGCGCCGGTGAACAGGCGGATGACGAGGAAGAGCAGGAACAGCGGCAGCACCAGTTGCGGCAGGGTCTGGGCGCTTTCGAAGGTCGTCGAGACGAAGCGGAGCAGGATGCCGGCCAGCATGGCGCCGGCGATCGAGGCGGGAATGCGCTCGATCAGCGTCCCCAGCGGGCGGATGGCGGCGGTCAGCAGCACCAGGACGCCGGCGAAGAGAAAGGCGCCGACCGCGCTCGAAAGCCCGGTCAGGCCGGGCGTGGAGGCGATCAGGACGGCGCCCGGCGTCGACCACGCGGTGACGACCGGGATGCGATGGCGGAGGCTCAAGCCGAAGCTGGCGACCGCGGTGGCGAGGCAGAGGGCCGAGACCCAGGACGAGGTCTCGGCCGCGTCCGCCCCGACCGCCTGGGCGGCGGCAACCAGGATCGCCAGCGTGCCGCCGAGGCCGACCAGGGCCGCGACCACGGCGGAGACGACGACCGACCAGCGCATGCCAAACTCCGAGGACCTCGAGCCGCCGCACCATAGCCGAACTCGGCTGGAAAGCGTCGCGCGACGGGAACGCCTCGGGCATTATCGCGGCACCTTTCGCTTCCCGCCTCCCTCGGGCCTACCATGAATCTCGGTCTCTCCTGGCAATTGTCGAGCTACACCGGCTGGGGGCTGTTCGGCATCCATGCGGTGACGCGGATGATCGGCTCGGGAAAGGCGTTTCCGGTGCTGCTCTCGGAGGCCAATGTCGATAGCGAGCTGATCGTCGATCCGTTGCAACGCGCGCTGCTCATCTCCGTGCTTCGCGCCTCCGAGCCGTTCCGCCGGCAGCTCGCTCCCGATGCCCAGCTCGACTTCGATGTGCTGGTCGCGCTCGGCGACGACCTGCAGGCGGCCGCACCCTATGCCGGCCGCGCCCGGCGCGAGATCGGCGTCGTCTTCCTCGAGAGCTCGGCCTTGAGCCGCGAGGGCCGCGCCCGCGGCGAGAGCCAGGCGCGCCTGGTCGCCGGA
Organism: Alphaproteobacteria bacterium; assembly: GCA_964201945.1. GTDB lineage: Bacteria > Pseudomonadota > Alphaproteobacteria > SHVZ01 > SHVZ01 > SHVZ01. Next base: position 8,188 of record CAXNIC010000099.1, on the reverse strand, counting down.
TCCACCTGGGTCGCCGAGGTGCTGCGCAGCCACGGCCTCGATCGGGTGACGACCGTGCTCCAGGGCGTGGACCCGCGCTTCTTCCATCCGGCGCCGCGCCTTGGCCTGTTCCCCGGCCGCTTCGTCGTCTTCTCCGGCGGCAAGCTCGAGTACCGGAAGGGCCAGGACATCGTGCTGGCCGCCTTCCGCCGCTTCCATCAACGCCACCCCGACGCGCTGCTGGTGGCCTCCTGGCAGAACCTGTGGCCGCAACATGCGGCCAGCATCGTCGCCGGCAGGCATGTCGCTGGCCCGCCCGGTGTCGATGCGAACGGGCAGCTCGACATCGGCGGCTGGCTCGCCGCCAACGGGCTGCCGGCCGGCTCCTTCCTCGACATCGGCCTTGCGCCGAACGCGCTGATGGCGCCGGCGCTGAACGAGATCGACGTCGCCGTCTTCACCAATCGCTGCGAGGGCGGCACCAACCTGGTGGCGATGGAGTCGATGGCGAAGGGCGTGCCGACCATCCTCTCGGCCAATACCGGCCATCTCGACCTGATCGGCGGCGATACCTGCTTCGCACTCACCCGCCAGCGCCCGGTGGCGGGACTGCCGGGCATCGCCACCGACGGCTGGGGCGAGAGCGACGTCGACGAAGTGGTCGAGACGCTGGAGCGCGTCTATGCCGATCGTGCGGAGGCGCGCCGTCGGGGCGAGGCCGGCGCCGCGATGATGGCGAACCTGTCCTGGCCGACGCAGATCGACCGCCTGCTGGCGGAAGTCGAGCGGGCTTGAATCCTTCTGGAGTTCCTTCCATGCGCATCACCGCCGTCGACACCGTCCAGGTCGAAGCCTGGCCGCACCTGATCTGGGTCCGGGTCCATACCGACGAGGGCCTGATCGGGCTTGGCGAGACCAGCTATCACACCGAGGCGGTGGCGGGTTACATCCACCAGGTCGCCGCACCCTATCTCGTCGGCAAGGACCCGACGCGGATCGACCTGCATCACCGCACGCTGACCAAGAGCCTGATGGCGCTGGTGGCCTATCGCGGCTCCGCCGCTGAGATCCGCGCGATCGCTTCGCTCGACATCGCGCTCTGGGACATCCTTGGCCAGAAGGCCGGCATGCCGATCTACGCGCTGCTGGGCGGCCTTTCGCGCGAGTCCATCGCCGTCTACAACACCTGCAACGCCTATCGCCCGGGCTGGAAGCGGAAGGCCGGCGATCCCGGCGAGGGCTACTGGCGCCTGCTGCCGGCGGGGAAGCCCGAGGGTCCTTACGAAGATCTGGAAGGCTTCATCAACCGCGCCGACGAGCTGGCGGAAAGCCTGCTCGCCGAAGGCATCAAGGCGATGAAGATCTATCCGTTCAATGCCGCTGCCGAGGCCTCGGGCGGATTGCACCTGTCATCGGCGGACCTGAAGACGGCGCTGGAGCCGTTCCGGAAGGTGCGGGCCAAGCTCGGCGACAAGATCGACATCATGGTCGACTTCCACTCGCTGTGGAACCTGACCCAGGCCAAGCGCATCGCCCAGGCGCTGGAGGAGTACGAGCCCTATTGGCTGGAAGACCCGGTGAAGATGGACAATGTCGACGTGCTGCTCGACTACGCGTCCTCGACCCGCCTCACCGTCTGCGGCAGCGAGACGCTGGGCACGCGCGCCGACTTCCGCGACGTGATCGACCGCCGCGCCGTCGGCATCGTCATGTTCGACACCTCCTGGGTCGGCGGCATCTCGGAGGCGCGCAAGGTCGCGGTGATGGCCGAGAACCAGCATCTGCCGGTGGCGCCGCACGACGCGACCGGGCCGGTGACGCTGATCTCCGGCAACCACGTGGTGATGAACGCGCCGAACGGCCTGATCCAGGAGCTGGTGCGCTCCTATTACGCGACCTGGTATCGCGACATCGTCACCGAGATGCCCAGGCTCGAGAACGGCCTCATGTACCCGCTGACCGGCCCCGGCCTCGGCACGCAGCTGCAGCCGGACCTGTTGAAGCGGAAGGACACGAGGGTCAGGACGACGAAGGGGTAGGCCAGCTCCTTAGAACCCTCCCTCGTGCGAAGCGCGGGGGAGGGCAGGGTGGGGGCCGAGCGAGAGCGAGGTCTTCTTTCATTTGAAGCTGTAACGCCCCCACCCCATCCCTCCCCCGCGCTTCGCACGAGGGAGGGGGTACGATGCGTTCCGGCTATGGTGCCTTCAGTCCCGCTTCCAGGTGCCGGCGGTAATGCGCGAGGTCGGGCGTTTCCTTCCCGCGCACCTTGGCGAGGTCGTCCCATTTCCGCACGCGCAACGCGGCATCGGCGCCGGGCTGCGATAAGAATGCCCGCACCTCGTCGGCGCTCATCGGCCCGCCCTGGACCTTGAGCGAGATCACCGAGCCTTCCGACAGCGTGTCGAAATAGCCTGCCTCCGTCGTCACCAGGCAGCGCTTGGCGGCGACGTGATTGCGGACCGGCTCGACCACCTCCGGCCTGAACCAGCGCGCGAGATATCCGGCGGCGATATCCTCGTGCTGGCGGTCGATGCCGGCCCGGGCCGCGCCCTGCGCGTGCTTGTCGACGAGATGGCCGACATCGTGGAGGAGGGCGGCCGCGACCAGCGCCTCGTCGGCGCCTTCGGCCTCCGCCTGCGCCGCCGATTGCAGCGCGTGGGCAAGCTGCGTCACCGGCTCGCCGCCATACATGGCGCCGGCCTTGGTCGCGTAGAGAGCGAGCAGGTCGTCGACGATGGACATCGGTGCGGAGGCTACTCCTGCACCATGAACTTTTTATAATCGTCGATCACATCGGCGACCGAGGCCTCGGTGATGGTCTTGCCGTGTGCGGGCGAGGCCATCGAGGGGTCGGAGCCGATGCGGCCGTCGGGGAAGGTACGGCGATAGTCCTCGGCGTCGTAGAAGCCGCGCTTGGCCTTGCCGGTCCATTCCATCTGCGCCTTCTTGATGAACTCGGGATAGGCGTATTGCGTGACCGAGACTTCCGAGGCGGTGGCGTGGCTGCCGTCCTTCTCGCCGAACAGCTCGCCCACCACCTTCCGGGTGCGCTCGCCCTCCCACCAGCCGCGGAGCAGGCAGCGGATCGGCGGCTGGTTGGAACCCCGCTGGTAGCTCGACTCAGCATAGATCTCGGAGAAGGCGGCGGTCGTGGTGGCGATGTTGCCGCCATGGCCGTTCAGGAAGTAGAAGCGCTCGAAGCCGTGACGGCGGAGCGAGCCGATGTAGTCCTGGATCACCATCATCAAGGTCGAGGGGCGCAGCGCGATCGAGCCGGCGAAGGCCAGGTGATGCTGCGCCATGCCGACGGAGATCGTGGGGCCGACCAGGATGTCCATCTCCTCGCCGACCTTCTTGCCGATGAATTCCGGGCAGATGGCATCGGTGCCGATCAGCCCGTTCGGCCCGTGCTGCTCGGTCGAGCCGATCGGGATCAGGATGCCCGTCGACTTCTTCAGGTAGGACTCGACCTCGGACCAGGTGCACATGTGCAGCAGCATGGGAGCCTCGTGATGGGAGAGTTGGAGGAAGCTTACGGGGCGGCGGGAGCGAGGGGCAAGAAAGACCGCATGCCGCGCAACCCGCTCAGCGGCGGGCCGTGCAGATGTCCCGGACATGGCCGCGGAGCCATCGATGCGCTGGATCGGCGTCCAGCCGCGGATGCCAGAGCAAGGAGACCGTGACCGCCGGTACCGGGACCGGAAGGGGGAAGCTGTGCATGCCTGCGCGCAGGTTTCCGGTGTGCCGCTCGGGCACGTTGGCGATCAGGTCGGACGCCCGGGCGAGGGCCAGCGCGGTCGCGAAGCCGCCGACGGTCGCGGCGATCTGCCGTTCCAGCCCGAGCGGCTCCAGGGCGTCGTCGATCCGTCCCTTGTCGAGACCCTGCCGCGAGACGGAAATGTGGCGGCCGGCGGCATAGCGGGCAGGCGTGATCTTGCCCCGGCAGAGCGGGTGCCCCTTCCGCACGACGCCGATGAAGCGGTCCCGGAACAGGGCCTGGGCGCGCACCTCCGGGCCGATCTCCTTTCCGACAATGCCGGTTTCCAGGTCGACCGTACCGTCGCGAAGCGGCCCGCTGTCCCTGTCGGTCTTCTGAACGAAGCGCAGCCGCACGCCGGGGGCTTCCTTGCCGACGCGGGCGATCAGCTTAGGCCCGAAGTTCTCGACGAAGCCGTCCCGGGTCCTCAGCGTGAAGGTCCGGACCAGACGCGTGAGGTCGAGTGTCTCGGCGGGACGCAGAACGGCTTTCCCCTCGTCGACGAGCCGCCCGACCCGTTCGCGCAGCTCGAGCGCGCGGGGCGTCGGAACCAGGCCGCGTCCGGCCCTGACCAGCAACGGATCGCCCGTCGCCTGGCGCAATCGCGCCAGCGCCCGACTCATCGCCGAGGGGCTGAGCCGAAGCCGCTGGGCGGCGCGCGCGACGCTGCCTTCCGCGAGCAGCACGTCGAGGGTGACGAGCAGGTTGAGATCGAGCGCCGGCATGGCCGGAGCATACCTGATATGGCGTCTGACGCACGAATAACATGTAAATGATGCATCTTCCGCCATATCAGGCGATCAGCCACGTTTCCGGCAGGCCCGTTTTCGCGGGCCGCTTGTAGAAACGGAGATCATGTTGAAATCAATCTTTGCAGGAGGACCCGAAGCGTTCGCGGGAAATGCGGACCGCGCGCCTTCGATCCGGTGGGTCCTCGCAGCCCTCTCGCTCCCTGTCCTGCTGTCCTCGTTCGGCATCAGCATCGCCAATGTCGGCCTGCCGACCCTGGCAGAGGCGTTCGATGCCTCCTTCCAGGAGGTCCAGTGGATCGTCATCGCCTATCTTCTCGCCGTCACCGCCCTGATCGTCGGCGTCGGGCGGCTCGGCGACATCGTCGGACGCCGGCGCCTGCTGCTGGCCGGAATCGCCCTGTTCACGCTGGCCTCGGGCTTGAGCGGCCTCGCGCCGACGCTCTGGCTGCTGATTGCTGCCCGGGCGGCGCAGGGCCTCGGCGCGGCCGTGATGATGGCCCTCGCCATGGCGCTCGTCGGCGAGACGGTTCCGAAGGCGAGAAGCGGCGGCGCCATGGGGCTGCTCGGCACCATGTCCGCGATCGGCACCGCGCTCGGCCCGTCGCTCGGGGGCATCTTGATTGCCGGGCTCGGCTGGCAGGCGATCTTTCTGGTCAAGGTGCCCTTGGGCCTTCTGACCCTGTATCTCGCGCACCGCCATCTGCCCCTCGATCGCCAGGGACCGAAGGCCGATCGGGCCGGCTTCGACGCCTTGGGCATGTTCCTGCTCGCCCTGGCGCTCGCCGCCTATGCGCTGGCGATGACGATCGGTCGCGGCGGTTTCGGCGCACTCAATTTGGCGCTGCTGTCGGCTGCCGCCGTCGGCGCCGGTCTCTTCGTGCTGGCCGAGGCGAGGGCGGCGTCACCCCTGGTCCGGCTGGCGGTGCTGCGCGACCCGGTGCTGACGGCAGGCCTCGCCACGAACGCGCTGGTCTCGACGGTGATGATGACGACGCTGGTGGTCGGTCCGTTCTTCCTCTCGCATGCGCTCGGGCTCGACGCGATGTTCGTGGGACTGGTCCTGTCGGTCGGCCCGCTGGTGGCGGCGCTGTCCGGCGTGCCGGCCGGCCGCCTCGCGGATCGGTTCGGCACGCAGCGCATGACCGTCGCCGGGCTCGTCGGGATCGCGGCCGGCGCCTTCATCCTGTCCATGCTGCCGGCGACGCTCGGCATTCCCGGCTATGTCGCTCCCCTCGTCGTCGTCACCGCCGGCTATGCGCTGTTCCAGGCGGCCAACAACACGGCCGTCATGGCGGATGTCGCCCCGGACCGGCGGGGCGTCATCTCCGGCCTGCTGAACCTGTCGCGCAATCTCGGGCTGATCACCGGCGCCTCGGCCATGGGCGCCGTGTTCGCATTCGCCTCGGCGGCGACCGACGTCGCGGCCGGAACGCGGATCACCTTCGGCGTCGCCGTGGCCCTGATCATCGCCGCGCTTGCCCTCGCGGTCACCATCGGGCGCCGCGCCGGGGGTTGAGTCTGAAGAGAGGCGTGCTAGCGTTCGCCCCATGACCCAATCCCAGAACCGCCGCATCCTGCTCGCCTCGCGTCCCGTGGGCTGGCCGGAGCCCGCCCATTTCAACCTGGTGACCGAGGCGATCCCCGAGCCGGGGCCGAAGGAGGTGCTGGTCCGCGCCCTCTGGCTCTCGGTCGATCCCTACATGCGCGGCCGCATGAGCGCGGCCAAGTCCTACGCCAAGCCGGTCGAGATCGGTGAGGTGATGACCGGCGGCATGGTCGGCCAGGTGGCGAAGTCGAACCATCCGGGCTTTAGGCTGGGCGACATCGTCGAGGGCTCGATGGGATGGCAGGACTATGCCGCCGTCGACGGCGCGATCCTGCGCAAGATCGATCCCAAGCTGGCGCCGATCCAGACCGGACTCGGCGTACTAGGCATGCCGGGGATGACCGCCTATTTCGCGCTGCTCGAGGTCTGCCAGCCTAAGGCCGGCGACACCGTCGTGGTCTCGGGCGCGGCCGGCGCGGTCGGCCAGATCGTCGGCCAGATCGCCAAGATCAATGGCTGCCGGGTCGTCGGCATCGCCGGCGGCGACGACAAGCTCGCCTATATCCAGCGCGAGCTCGGATTCGATGCGACCATCAACTACAAGAGCTCGAACGACCTGTCGGCGGCGGTGCGCCAGGCCTGCCCGAACGGCGTCGACGTCTATTTCGACAATGTCGGCGGGCCGGTCACCGACGCCGTGTTCAACAACCTCGCCTTCAAGGCCCGCATCGTCATCTGCGGGCAGATCAGCCAGTACAATCTCGACAAGCCCGACCTCGGCCCCCGGAACCTCCGCTACATGCTGGTCAACCGCGCCCGCATGGAAGGCTTCCTGGTCTTCGACTGGCGCGACCGCTATCCCGAGGCGATCAAGCGCATCGCCGGCTGGATCAAGGACGGGCGTATCAAGTATTCCGAGCACGTGACCGAGGGCCTGGAGAAGACGCCGGACGCCTTCATCGCCATGCTGAAGGGCGCCAATCTCGGCAAGGCGCTGGTGAAGGTCGCCGACCCTACATGATGGTTCGCCGATGATCGCTCCCAAGAGCGATCGCGCGTTCCTCCTGGGCCTGAAGCGCATCGCGGCATCCGACCCGGATGTCGGGCGCGCGTTCGCGGCGCATGGACGGCCGCCGTTCCGCCGGGTCGAGCCCGGCTATGCGGCGCTGTTGCGCATCCTCATCGGTCAGCAGGTCTCGACCCAGTCCGCGGCGGCGATCTGGCGGAAGACGACCGAGGCGCTGGGGCCGGCACCGACGGCGGAGTCGGTTCTGGCGCTGGACGATGACGGGCTCCGTCGCTTCGGCTTCTCCGGCCAGAAGATCGCCTATGGCCGGGCGCTCGCCCGCGAGATCGCCGAGGGCCGGCTCGACCTCGACCTCGTGCATCGCAGCGCCGACGACGAGGCGATGGCGATGCTCACCAAGATGAAGGGGATCGGCCCCTGGACGGCGCAGGTCTATCTCCTGTTCGCGCTCGGCCGCCCCGACATCTTCCCGGCCGCCGACCTCGCGCTGCTGATCGCCTATCAGCGGATCAAGAAGGCCGAGACCCGTCCCGATCCCAAGCGGATGGCCGATCTCGCCGAGGCCTGGCGCCCCTGGCGCGGCGCGGTGGCGCACCTCCTGTGGCATGTCTATAAGCAGCCGCTGTGAGCCAAATCCCGACGACGACCTGGGCGCGCGCCGGCGCCATCTTCCGGCTCGCCGTGCCGGTCATGCTGACCCGGCTCGGCATATTGATGTTCGCCACCATCGACACGCTGATGCTGGGGCGCCTCTCGGCGGAGGAACTCGCCTACTTCGCCATCAGCGTGCCGCCGCAGGTGACGGTGATCACCGTCAGCTACGGCCTCTTCTCCGGCACCCTGGTGCTGATCGCGCAGGCGCGCGGCGCCGGCCGGCTGGAAGAGATCGGGCATATCTTCAAGATCGCGTCTGCGATGGCTGTGGGCTTGAGCATCGTCGTCGCCTACGCCCTGCTGCCGGGCGAGCGGATTCTCCTTCTGCTCGGCCAGTCGCCGGAGATCGCCGTCGGCGGCGGCCGCGCGGTCGAGACCTTCGTGATCGGGCTACCGGCGGTCCTGCTCGCCGCGGTCGCCTCGACTCTGCTGGAAGCGATGGGCCGGCCCCGCGTCGTACTGATGACGGTGGT
>CAXNIC010000098.1:0-14391 GCA_964201945.1 Alphaproteobacteria bacterium | reverse complement strand
ATGTGGGAAGCGAACCTCAAGGAGCAGAAGGACGCGTGGGACTTCCTCGCCACCAAGGTCAAGGCGGACGCGACTCCCGACATCCCGTCGTTCCGCTCGAAGATGGGACCGGTGCTCGACGGCTTCATCGCCAAGGCCGGCCCGAAGGCGAAGGCCTATATCGAGGCGACCCAGAAGGCGGCTTAAGTCAGGCAGAACAAGAAGTGCGGCCCTTCGTCGCCCGGAGCGGGCGCGAGGGGCCGAAGCACGTCAAGGCCGGGGTACGGCCGCAACACGGAGGGAACGAAGAATGATTACCAGGCGAAAGATCCTAGGCTACGGCGCCGGCGCCGCGGGCATGTTCGCGATGCCCTACGTCGCCCGCGCGCAGGCCCAGCCGATCAAGCTCGTCTTCTCGCATCACATCCCGACCAACCATCTGGCACACATCACCGCCGAGCGGTTTGCCGCAGATGTCAGCAAGGGCACCAACGGCCAGGTGACGGTCGACATCCGTCCGGCCTCGCAGCTGTTCAATCTCCGGACCTCGGCCGAAGCGCTTCAGCTCGGCACGCTCGACTTCGCCTGGACCGATCTCGGCACGCTCGCCAACTGGCAGCCGCAGTTCGGCTTCACCTCGGTGCCGTTCCTGTTCAACGACTACGACCATGTGAAGAAGGTGCTCCAGGGCCCGGTGGGAGCCCAGGTCGTGGCCGACGTGAAGTCGACGCTCGGCGTCGAGATCCTCTGCCTCGGCGCGTCGGGCTTCCGCATCTTCTGCTCGAAGAAGGAGATCAAGTCGGCCGACGACGTCCGCGGCATCAAGCTGCGCGTGCCTGAGATCCCGGTCTATGTCGAGATGGCCAAGGCGCTCGGGACCAACCCGACGCCGATTCCGGCCGGCGAAATCTACACCGCGCTGCAGACCGGCGTGATCGACGGTTTCGAGGGCCCGGCCGATTTCGTCCAGACCGGCAAGCAGTACGAGGTCGCCAAGTTCGTGACCCGCACGCACCACATCTTCACCGAGGTCTCGATGATGTCGAGCGTCAAGAAGATGGCGACGCTGCCGGCCAACGTACAGAAGGTCATCCGCGACGCGGCGGTCGAGGCCACCGGCAAGTTCATGTGGGAGGCCAATCTGAAGGCGCAGACGGAGGCCTGGAACGATTTGGGGACGAAGGCCACCGCCAACGCGTCGCCCGACATTCCTTCCTTCCGTTCGAAGATGGGGCCGGTGGTCGACAGCTTCGTCGCCAAGGCCGGTCCGAAGGCCAAGGCCTACATCGAGGCGGTCCAGGCCGCCGGCAAGGCCTGATCTTCCTCTTCTTAAGGACTCGAACGCCCCCGGGACCGATCCCCGGGGGCGTTTCGTTTCAGCAACGATGACCCTCGCCCTTATCGAATCCGCCAAACCGATCACCGATCGACTCCGCAAGGCGCTCACCGCGGTGTCGGTCATGCTTCTGGCGTGCTACTTCGTCCTGGTCCTGCTCCAGGTCTTCTTCCGTTACGTCCTGAACGAGTCGCTGTTCTGGGCAGAAGAGTTCGTCCGCGGCGCGATGCTGTGGGGTGTCATGCTCAGCTCGCCCCTGGTCGCCGCCGCCCGCGGCCATATCCGCATCGAGATGCTGGAACTGATGCTGCCGCCGACCGGGCGGCGCATCGTCATGATCGTGACCGACATCCTGACGATGGCGTTCCTGCTGACTCTGCTCTGGGCCGGTATCGAGTTCGTCGACCGCACCTGGTTCCAGCGCGCGCCGCTTCTCGACGTACCGAAATATACCGTCTACCTGGCGATCCCGATCGGGGCTGCGATCGAGGCAGTCTTCATGCTCCTGACCTGGGGACAGCACGTTCCCTCCGACGAGCCGACGGATCGCACCCTATGAGCATCGGTTTGATGTTGGTGTTGTTCTTCGTCTTCATGATCCTCGGCATGCCCATCGCCTATTGCATGGGCTTCGCCGCGATCCTGGTGATCCTGCTCGACGGCCAGCTGCCGGTGCTGCTGCTGGCCCAGCAGTTCTACGACTCGCTCGACAATTTCTCGCTCCTGGCCGTTCCGCTGTTCATCCTGGCGGGCGAACTGATGAGCGTCGCCGGCATCACCGAGCGGCTGGTCGGCATGTCGAAGGCACTGATCGGCCATCTTCGCGGCGGCCTCGCCCAGGCGAACATCCTCACCAACATGTTCATGGCGGCGATCTCCGGCTCGGCGCTGGCCGACCTCGCCGCCATCGGCTCGATGATGATCCCGGCGATGAAGAAGGAAGGCTACAAGCCGGCCTTCGCCGTCGCCGTCACCGCCTGCGCGGCGATGATGGCGCCGATCATCCCGCCCAGCATCATCGCGGTGATCTACGGATCGGTGACCGGCGTCTCGATCGGCGCGCTGTTTCTCGGCGGCGCCATTCCCGGGCTCATCGCCGGCATCGCCATGATGGGCGTCACCTGGGCGCTTGCGCCCGGCGCCGGCGCCCGGCCGTCGCCGCGGGCGACGCTGCCTGAGGTCGTCACCGCGACTCGCCGCGCCATTCCCGCCATGCTGATGCCGCTGATCATCATCGGCGGCATCCTGTCGGGCGCCTTCACGCCGACCGAAGCCGGCGCCGTTGCCGCGCTCTACGCCCTGATCTATGGGTTCATGGCGCGCCGCCACAACGCGGTCTCGCTCTATCGCAACTTCGCCTCGGCGGCGGAAGTGACCGCCAGCGCCCTGGTCACGCTCGGCGGCGCGGCGCTGTTCAGCTGGGTCTTGAGCCGCGCCGGCGTCGGCCAGAGCACGCTGCAGTTCATGCTGTCGATCACCGAGAATCCGAAGCTGGCGATGCTGGTGCTGATCGCCTTCTTCTTCCTGCTCGGCACCTTCCTCGAGCCGGTCCCGGCCCTGATCATCGTGGTACCGATCATGGGACCGCTGATCCAGCATCTGGGATACGACCCGGTGCATTTCGGCATCATCACCATCATGTTGCTGGTGGTGGGCTCGGTGACGCCGCCGGTCGGCGTCCTGGCGATGGTCGCCTGCCGAATAGCCGGGATCAGCTACAACTCAGCACTCGGCATGCTGTTTCCCTACACGCTCACCTGGATGGGCGTGATCCTGCTGGTCGCCTACGTGCCGGACCTGGTGCTGTGGCTGCCCCGGATGATGCAGTAGGGATCAGCGGCCGGGCAGCGCGTAGTCGGCGAGGTTGAGCGTCGTCGTCTGCCCCAGCGCGTGCTCGGCCAGCAGGCGGCCGGCCATCGGCCCGAGCGTGAGGCCGCCGGCACCGAGCCCGTTGCCGATCAGAAGGCCGTCGATGCCCGGCGCCGGGCCTAGCATCGGCACGAAGGACGGGCCGGCGGGCCGGAAGCCGACGCGGGTCTCGATCAGCGTGGCGTTCCGCAAACCCGGAGCGTAGGCGAGGCCGAAGCCCAGCACCTCCGCCTCGCCGCCGGCGGTCACGCGATAGTCGAAGCCGGATCCGGTCTCGCGCGTGGCGCCCACCACCACGCGGGAATCGTCGAACGCCAGCATGTAGTAGCTGTTCTGCGGCAGCAGCACCGGCCAGTCCTTGGTCTCGACGCCGGGAAGGCCGAGATGAAGGATCTGCCCCTTCTGCGGGACGACGCGGGTGTCGATGCCGAGCGGCGCCAGGATCTCGGGCGCCCAGGCGCCGGCGGTGACGATGACGACGTCGCCCGCGATCGGCCGGCCATCGGCGCCGAGGCAGACGGCGCGGCCGTTCTCGACGCGAAGGTCGGCACGCTCGTTGCGATGGACGGCGCCGCGGGCGATGGCGACCCGCAGCAGCGCGGCCGAGAACGCGCGCGCCTCGACCCGCGCGGCGCCGGCGACGTGGATCGCGTCGAGGCCCTCGCGAAACGGCGGGAACAGGCCGCGTGCTTCGGCATTGCTCAGCCGGGTGATCTTTCCCGCTTCCGGCGCGTTCCTGGCCCGGCTCTGCAGCCGGCGTTCGGCCGCGAAGAGCTCTCCCGGTTCTTCGGACGTGATGAGCGCGCCGACCTTGCGATAGCCGTTGTCGGCCTCGCCGGCATCCGCCAGCGCTGCGGCGAGATCGGGATAGTACTTCGCGCTGGCGCTGCTGAGGCGGTACCACGCCGGATCGTCGAGCTTGCTGCCCCAGGGGCAGATGATGCCGGCGCCGGCCAGCGTCGCCTTGCCCTGGTGGACGGCATCGACGACGACCACTTCGGCCCCGGATGTGGCGAGATGATAGGCGGCGCTCGCCCCGAGAATTCCGGCGCCGACGACGATGACGCGCATGACCGGCGGTTCCTTCAGGCGATGCGGGCGAGCAGCCGCTCGAACAGGCCGCGGATCTCTTCCGAGGAGAAGTCGAGGGTGCCGGCGCCGGCGGTCAGCTCGGCCATCGACAGTCCCTGGACGGCGCTTGAGAAGATGCGGTCGACCAGCCAGATGCCGGTCTCCTCGGCGAGGTCGAGGACTGCCTCTTCGATCCGGTCGCGCGCCCCGGGCAGCGCGATCAGCATGGATGTCGCGTGAGGCGGGTCGGGGGTGACGCGGACGCCAGGCAGGCCGCGGATCGCATCCGCGACGCGCCTGATCTCGCCGTGATGTGTCGCCATCCTGGGCAGCCGCTCGGCGAGGCCCTTCCTGGCCGCCAGCACATAGGGATAGAGCTGGGGAAGGCGGCCGCCCTGGCGATGCTGCCAGAGCCGCGCCTCGTCGACGAAGTCCTTAGGCCCAGCGAGTGCCGCGCCGGCGACGCCACCGATGCCCTTGTAGAAGGAGACGTAGACGCTGTCGAAGAGCTCGGCGATCTCGGCCAGGCTCTTGCCGTAATAGGGCTGGCTCTCCCAGATCCGGGCGCCGTCGAGATGCAGCGGGATCTCGTTCTCGCGCGCCCACGCCGATATCGCCACCAGCTCGTCCCACGGCAGCAGCACGCATCCCAGCGGACGCAGCGGCATCTCCAGCACGATCGCGCCCAGCGCCTCGGCCACGCCCTCGAGATCCTTCTTCACGAACTGCCGGCTGTCGTCGCCGAGATAATGCGCATCGAGGCCGTGCATCGTGCGATAGGCCTGGGACTCGTTGCGCTCGAGATGGCTCAGCGGATGCAGGCCGACGGTGGAGGCGCCCTCGCGGTCGCACCAGACGCGGAGCGCGATGGTCTGCACCATGGTGCCCGACGGCATGAAGGCGGCGGCGGGCTTGCCGAGCAGGTTCGCGACCTTGGCCTCGAAATCCTCGATCAGCTTGCCTTTGCCGTAGACGTCGGCGGCCTCGTCGGCGCCGGCCTCGTCTGCCAGCGCCTGCAGCGCCTCCTTCGGCGACGGCGCCTTCTGCCGGGTGAGGAAGCGCGTGCAGCGGGCGCGGATCGCGTCCTTGTCGCGGGCGGGCTTGGCTGACGGCTGATCGGTCAACGGACGTGCCAGTCCTGGGTCAGCGGCTTGGCGCCGTTCAGCTCGCCATAGCCGATGCCGGTGGTTCCCGTCGGCGGATTGCCGAAATAGCGTTCGTCCAGCGGCAGCGACGCCGGCTGCCAGCGGAGATCGCAGGAGAGGCGCACGCGGTTGATCGGCGAGTGGTTGTCGAGCGAGCCATGCGCGATGTACATGCCGAACAGCGCGACGTCGCCGGCCTCGAAGTTGCGGGTGAGCAGCCGGGTGCCGCGGGCCTTGGCGAAGGAGATGGCGTCGGCGCCGAAATCGGCCTTGCGCGAGCTGTCCTTGGAGATGTCGAAGCCGATCATCGGGTCGATCAGGTCGCGGTACTTGTTCGAGCCTTTGACCATGACGATCGGGCCGTCCTCGACCGGGACGTCGCCGATCGGCATCCACACGGTGACGACCTTGTCATGCGCGCGGGTGAAGAACGGGTAGTCGAAGTGCAAGCCCGTCGCGCGGCCCTGGGCGCCGGCGCGGAGGAAGATGTAGTCCTGGTTGCGCGCCGGCTCACCGAAGATCAGCGACATGATGCGCTGCATGTCACGGCCGTTGCTGGCGGCGCGCAGCTTCTGGCCTTCGCTGACCGAGCGCCAGAAGGCGCCGAGATCGGGCTCGCGTTCCTTCCGCTTGCTGTCGCCGGTGGCGATGCCGTCGATCGCCGGCTCCTTGATCTCGTCGACCTGGACCAGGCGCTGGAAGACCTCCTGGCGGGCGGCCATGACCGCGTCGCGATCGACCACGCCCTTCAGGAACAGGTAGCCGTCCTCGACCAGGCGGGCGCGGAGCGCCTTCGGATTGTCGAGGAGCGAGGCGCTGTCGACCATCTCGTCGATCAGCTCGCTCGGGACCGGCTGGCCTTTGACCCGGCAATTTTCCATTTCACTTGCTCTCTTGGGCTCGAACAGGCCCTTAGTTTAGCCAGTTTTCCCGATCGGAAACAGGGAAGGAAGGAATCCAAGGTGCGCGACAATCCGCTCAAGACCCGGCTCGCCCGCGGCGAGACCGTTTTCGGAACCTTCGTGTTCGAGTTCGCCTCGCCGGGCCTGGCCCGCATCGTCAAGTCGACGGGGTGCGAATTCCTTATCCTCGACATGGAGCATTCGGGCTGGAGCTTCGAGACGGTCAAGGACCAGATCCAGTTCGCCCGCGGCGCCGGCGTGGTGCCGCTGGTCAACCCGGCCGGCGACGATTTCAACCTGATCACCCGCTCGCTCGATCTCGGCGCCAAGGGGATCCTGGTCCCGGTGGTCGAGTCGAAAGCCCAGGCCGAGGCGATCGTGCGCGCGACCCGGTATCCGCCGCACGGCCGTCGCGGCTCGGCCTTCGGCGTCGCCCATGACGACTACATCATCGGCGATGCGCGGAAGACCATGAAGGCCGCGAATGACAGCGTGCTGGTCATGATCAAGATCGAGACCAAGAAGGGCGTCGCCAACGTCGACGAGATCATGTCGGTGCCCGGCATCGACGTCGCCTTCGTCGGCCACACCGATCTCTCGGTGTCGCTGCAGAAGCCGCTCGAGTTCGAGCATCCGGAGTTCGTGAAGGCGCGGGACGCCGTGGTCGCCGCCTGCCGGCGTCACGGCAAGATCGCCGGCAACCTGGTCGGCAACCCCAAATGGGGCAGGGCCTGGATCAAGAAGGGCTTCCGCATGATCGCCTATATGGGCGACATCTGGCTGATGCAGGCAGCACTCCAGGCCGGCATCGACGAGATGCGCTCGGCGGTGCCGAAGGCGAAGAAGGGGCGTTGATATCGGAACCCTCCCTCGCGTCGTACGCGGGGGAGGGCAGGGTGGGGGCCGAGCGAAGCGAGGGATCTATACAGCGGCTGATGTCCGACCTCGCTTCGCTCGGCCCCCACCCTAACCCTCCCCCAGCTTCGCCGAGGGAGGGAATACGAGGCGTGCTTCGTCCCGCTACACGTACCCGCTCGACCCATCCGGCCGCTTCGGCACCTTGCGCTCCCAGTGGATGTAGCGGTCCTCCTTGAGGACGTCTTCGTCGATCTCGACGCCCCAGCCCGGGCGATCCGGACGCAGTTCGAGATGGCCGTCCTTCGGCAGGTACGGGTCTTTGACGTAGGGGGCACCGTCGGGGAGGCGGTATTCGAGGATGCGGAAGTTCGGCTGCGAGGCCGAGAAGTGCAGGTTGACCGCGGTCGCCAGCGGCCCCATCGGGTTGTGCGGAGCGACGGTCACGTAATGCGCCTCGGCGATGGCGGCGATCTTCCGCATCTCGAGCAGGCCGCCGACGACGCAGATGTCCGGCTGGATGATGTCGGCCCCCTTGACGGTGAGCAGCCTTAGGAACTCGAAGCGGCTGTAGAGCGACTCGCCGGTGGCGAGCGTGCAGGTGAGTTCGCGTCTCACATCGCCCCAGGCCTCGATGTTCTCCGGCCGGATCGGCTCCTCGAAGAACAGCGGGTCGTAGGGGGCGAGCGCGTTGCCGAGCTGGATCGCCTGCTTCGGCTCGAAGATCTTGGCATGCGCGTCGAAGGCGATCTCGTAGTCGCTGCGCACGGTCTCGCGGAGCTTCCGGAAGTATTCCGCGCTGGTGCGGACCACCTCGCCCCAGCGATGCGCGTGGATGTCGATGCGGAAGGGGCTGAGCTTGAAGGCGGTCAGTCCCCACTGGCCGTTCAGCGCATCCAGCTGGTCGCGGGCGATGACCGGATCGGGTGCGGTGTAGACGCCGGCATAGACCCGGACCCGGTCGCGGGCATTGCCGCCGAGCAGCATGTAGACCGGAACGCCGAGTGCCTTGGCTGAGATGTCCCAGAGGCAATGGTCGATCGCCGAGATTGCGGCGAGGCCGAGGGCTCCCGGGGGGAACCGCGTCTGCTGCAGGAGATAAAGGATCAGATATTCGATCCGGCGCGGGTCGTGTCCCTTGATGAAGCCGAACAGATAGTCGAGCAGCGGCGGCAGGGCCTTGTCGGGGCCGTGGTTGTAGCATTCGCCCCAGCCGGTGATCCCTTCGTCGGTGTCGATGGCGACGAGGAGGCGGGGGCGGTCCTTGTCGCGCGACATGAAGCAGCGCAGCCGTTCGATCTTCATGGGTTCGAGCCTGTTCGGGACGGGACGACCGTTCGGCACCGGCGCCGGCCGGCAGCGCAACCGGCGTCAAGGACTGGATGGCGTCACCGGAGCCGACCGACTAGAGTTGGCGGGCGAGTTGGAAACGACGGCGGCGGGGATGCAACAGCAGGCACATAGACAGGGCGCGGAGTCGCGCCGGCCTGCGCGCCGGGCGTGGTGCCGCTGATGTCGCTGCCCGTCCGCGTCGCCGCCATCCTGGTCCTGATTCTCGCCGCGACCGTCGGGCTGACGACCGTTCTCGCCGCCAACAAGTACCGCCAAGGCCTCGGCGAGATCCTCGATGCCCGCTATCGTCTCGCGGTCAGCGACATCGTCGCCACCATCGACACCAGCCTCGACCTCGGCGTCGACCTCGCCGCCATGCAGAGCCTGCAGCCGCAGCTCGACCGCACGATCGAGACCGATCCGGCACTCCTTTATGTCGAGGTCCTGGACGCCGAAGGCATCGTGCTGCTGAGCTCCGATTCCAGCAATGTCGGCCTGCCGGCGCCGCAGTCCTGGCTCAGCGCCACGCGGAATGCCCGCGAAGGGGCGTGGCAGCGGCGCGAAGGCGATGCGGTCGTGCTCGGCCAGCCGATCGTCGCCTCGTTCGGCGCCGTGGTCGGCACGGTGGCGCTGGGCTATTCGCGTGCCGTCAGCGAGGATCGGGTCCAGGACGTGACGCAGATCTTCATGAACATCGGCATCGGCGCGGTCATCGTCTTCGCGCTGCTGCTGGTTCCGGTCGTGATGATCCTGCTTCGCCCCGAGCGGCAGGCGCTGGCCGAGGCCGAGACCCGCATTGCCGCCGCCGCTCGTGGCGAGACGACGGAGACGGGACCGGACGGCGATCCGCTGCTGATCGCGGCCTGCGCCGGCGCTGCGGCGGCCTTCGCTGCGATCGATCATATCCGCCGCGAAGCCGATCGCCTGGACGAGGAGGGGGCCTAGCCGATGGCCGATCTCGACCAGATCCCCGCCCAGGCCTCCTTCCGGAAGCTCTTTCTCGTCTCGACCGTGCTCCTGGTCGCGGCCGCGGCCGTCGCTTCCTTCCTGATGCTACGGGCTTTCGTCGCCAACCTGACGCCGGAGATCGAGCAGAAGGCGGGGATGGTCGGCCGGTCCGTCGCCGGCCAGGTGAATCATGCGCTCGACCTCGGCATCCCGTTCGACCGCCTGGCCGGCATGGATGCTTTCCTCGACCGGGTGCTCGCCGACAACATCGACATCGAATTCCTGACCGTCACCGATCCCGCCGGCAAGACCATCTTCGCCCGCAGCCGGACCGGCAAATCCACGGCCGAAAACTCCAGGAGCGTCACCGGAGACGAGATCGCCGACGGCCGTGTCAGGGTTCCCATCGGCGACGCCAGCCGTCCGCGCGGCAGTGTCGAGCTGGGCATCAGCCCGAAGGTGGTCAACGACAAGACCTATGCCGTCGTCTTCGACATGGTGATCGTGCTGCTGGTCGCCGGACTCTTCGCCTTCGAGCTGCTGTCGCTGGTGTTCCAGGTATCGATCGCAGCGCCCCTGTCGCGGCTGTGGGCTGCCTTCCGGGCGGCGGCGTCCGGCGACTTCAACACGCGCGTCGCCGCTTCCGGTCAGCGCGAGTGGGAGATCGTAGCCTCCGCCTGGAACGACCTGGTCCGGCGGCTCGCCGAGACCTGGCAGCAGGTCATGGCCGATGCCGAGAGCGTGCGCGCGACCCTGGCCGAGGCCGAAGTCGGCCAGAGGCTGGGCCGCCTGGTCGAGGAGACCAAGGCCCGCTTCCGCGTGGCCGACCCGCTCCGGCTGCGCGCGGTCACGGTGTCGCAGGCGGTGGCGATCCGGGCTCCGGTCTTCGTCTTCATCATGGCCGAGGAGTTCGGCCGCTCCTTCCTTCCGGTCTTCATCCGCGATCTCCGCGACCCGGCCTCGACTCTGTCGCCGGAGTTCGCGGTCGGCATCACCATGACCGCCTTCATGGCGATGGTGGCGATCGTCACGCCCTTCGCCGGCGTCATCGTCTCGCGCCTCGGCGTGCGGCGCATGTTCATGATCGGCATCGCGCCCAGCGCCATCGGCTACCTCGGCACCGCCTTCGCCACCTCGATCTGGGAGGTGGTGGTGTGGCGGGCGTTCGCGGGCGTCGGCTACGCCATCGTCTACATCGTCTGCCAGGGCTTCGTCGCCGGCGCTGCCTCGCCGGCCAAGCGGGCGCAGGGGATGGCGCTGTTCATGGGCGCGGTGTTCGCCGCCGGCGTCTGCGGCCCGGCGCTCGGCGGCGTCATCGCCGACCAGATCGGCCCCCGGCCGACCTTCGTCATCTCGACCGGGCTCTGCCTGCTGTCGCTCAGCCTCATCTATGCCCAGCTCCGCGACCTCGGCGCGACGCAGGCGCCGGTGCAGCGTCTGAGAGCGTCCGACTTCGCCCTGGTCACGCGCAACCCGTCCTTCCTGGCGTTGCTGCTGTTCTCGGCGATGCCGGCCAAGATCGCGCTGACTGGCGTCCTCTTCTATCTGGCGCCGCTCCTCCTGGCGAAGCTCGGCAACTCAAGCGCCGAGATCGGCCGCGTCCTGATGATCTATGCCGGCTGCACGGCGCTGTTGACGCCGGTCGCCGCGCGCATCGCCGACCGCTGGCGGTTGAACGGCTGGATGATCGCCGCCGGCGGGCTGGTCTCCGGCCTCGGCCTGGTCGCGATCCTCCTCAAGGTCGACACCAGTATGGTGGTTGTCGGCATTCTCCTGCTCGGGCTCGGCCATGCGGCCAGCATCTCGCCGCAGCTCGCGGTCGTGCCCGAGATCGCCGCCCGAGAATGCGAGGTGCTGGGCGTCACCGCAGTTCTCAGCGTCTTCCGGGCGATCGAGCGCCTGGGCTCGGTCATCGGTCCTCTGCTGGCGGCCTTCCTGGTCGGCGTCGGCGGCGAGGCTCTGGCGATGGCGACGATCGGCGCGCTCGTCGTCGTCTCGTCGCTTGCCTATGCCGCCTTCGGCCGGCCGGCCTCGGCGGAACTGATGGAGGCGCGGTCATGACTGTGCGCCGGATCGGCCGCCGCGCCGCGCTGGCGCTGGCTCTCGGCGGCTCCGTCGCCGGTGCTTTCCCGCGGCCGGCACAGGCCCAGGCGCCGCGGTCGCGCGGGCCCCGCATCTACATGGTGACGTTCCGCGGCTGGACCGACAGCGACCAGGGCTTCAAGGACTACTTCGATCGCCGGCGGCTGGCGGTCGACATCATCCATCGCGATGCCGGCGGCGCGAACGCCAAGGTGGCGGAGATCGTGCGCGAGATCAAAGCCGAGAAGCCGGACCTGGTCTATGCCTGGGGCACCGGCGTGGCGCTCGGCGTCATCGGTCCCGTGGCGAAGCCCGATCCGGAGCGCTTCGTCACCGACATCCCGGTCGTATTCCTCAACGTCACCGACCCTCTCGGGAGCGGGATCATCAACGGTCTCGGCCCGACCGGCCGCAACGTCGCCGGATCGACCTTCCTCGCGCCGATCCACTCGCAGCTCCAGGCATTGCACTCCTACCGGCCGATCAAGCGGCTGGGCTCGATCTTCAACCCGAGCGAGGCCAACTCGGTCGCCGTCATCAACGACGTGCGCGAGCAGGCGAAGGCGCTGCAGATCACGCTGATCGAGCGCCCGGTTCCGCTTCTCGGAACAGAGCCCGACCGGAACGCGGTGCCGCGGCTTCTCGACGAGCTCGTCGCCGAGGGCGCGGAGTTCCTGTTCATGCCGTCGGACAGCTTCCTCTCGCGCCGCGTCGAGCAGGTGACCGAGGAGGCGCTGCAGCGGCGCCTGCCAGCCTTCGCCTCCGCCGAGGGGACGCTCGGCGCCGGCCAGGCGCTGATGGGCCTGATCGCCAAGTATCACAGCGTCGGCCAGCTCGCCGGGCTGCAGGCCGACCAGATCCTGTTCCAGGGGGTCGATCCCGGCAGCCTGCCGATCGGCAGCCTCCGGCGCTTCTCGCTCGTCCTTCGCATGTCCGTCGCCAAGCGGCTCGATCTCTTTCCGCCGATGCTGCTGCTGCGCGTCGCCGAGATCATTTGAGAGTGCCCATGGCCATCGACGCGATTCCCAAGGACCTGGCGGCGCGGCTCGAGGCGCAGCACCGGCTGCGCCGGCGGCATCCCGGCCGGGCACGGATCAAGGTCAATCTCTATACCGATGCCGAGGCGCGGGCGGTGGCCGCCGCCGTCGCCGAGCTCGAGGGCAAGGGCGAGCCCTCGCGGATCGACTGCCTGATGGTCGGCGACAGCTATCTGATGACCCATCTCGGCCGCGCCTCGACCCGGCTCGAGAGCGAGGCGGAGCAGGCCGAGGTCTTCGAGATGATGCTGGGCCTGGTGCGCGGCGTGGCGCGCGAGGTGAAGGACTTCCCCGGCGATCCCAGGCCCTGGCTTCTCGCCGATCTTCCCGACGGCGCCACCTCGACGCCGGCGAAGGCACAGGACAGCATCCGGCGGATGATCGACGCCGGCGCCGACGCGGTGAAGGTCGAGGTGATCTCGCCGGCCGTCTTCGATGCCATCGCCGCTGCCGCCGCCAAGGGCGCGCCGACGGTGGCCCATATCGGCTACAAGCCGCAGGTCGGCACCAACCGGAAATACGGCGACACCGAGGACGAGGCCCTGGCGCTGTTCGACGAGGCGCGCCTTGCCCGCGATGCCGGTGCCTTCGGCCTGGTGCTGGAGCGCGTCTCGCAGCCGGTCATGGGGCTTATCACCCGTCCGCACGACCGCGGCCTGCCGGTCTGGGCGATCTTCTGCGGGCAGGCCGACGGCGCCGGCCAGAGCCTCAACGTGTTCGACAGCGTCGTCCGGCCGAACTTCGCCGCTTTCGGGTTTCCGCCGACCTCGACGCTTCCACGGGAGGCGTTCCCGGCCGGCTACACCCATGAGGTGATCGCCCGCCACTTCGCCTCGCTCCTCGGCCTCGCCTATTCCGGCACGTTTCCGCCCAAGCTCTCCTCGGCGCTCGACGAAGCGACCTTGGGCCGGCTC
Source organism: Alphaproteobacteria bacterium (assembly GCA_964201945.1). Classification (GTDB taxonomy): domain Bacteria; phylum Pseudomonadota; class Alphaproteobacteria; order SHVZ01; family SHVZ01; genus SHVZ01. The sequence goes on along the minus strand of CAXNIC010000098.1, from coordinate 921 downwards.
GCGCAAGCGGCCCTCTGGGGATAAGCGCCTGCGATGCTGCTGAGGACCCGCGTCATCGTCATCGTGCTCATGGCCCTCCTGGCCGTCGGCTACGTCCTCGTCCAGGCAGCCTATGAGCGCGAGCGGGTCGTCGACCGGCGTTTCGCCGAGACCAGCGAGGCCGGCCTCGCGGCGCTGTGGAAAGAGGTCTACGCCAATACGCTGGTCGCGCTCTCGGCCGACCTCGAACGCCTGACCCATGACGCCGAGATCGCGGCCGCGATCCGTCGCGGCGATCGCGGCGGTCTCTCCGATCTGATCTGGGCGGACATCTCGTCCGGGCAGTCGCGGCAGCCCCCGACCCATATCGACGTCGTCGATACCGCCAACCAGGTGCTGTTCACGCTCAGCAGCGCCGTCTTCCCCCAGCCGGCGTTCGGCCAGTCGGTGGTCGAGCGGATGATGGCCGCTCCGCTGGCGATTGACGGGTTGCGCTACGATCGCGACCTGCGCCTCGTGCTTCTGGTCGGCACCGAGATCCGTGACGGCGAAGGCAGGGTCGTCGGCGCGGTCACGGTCGGAACCGGGTTGCTGCAGGCGCTGAACCGTATGCGCGGCAGCACCGGCAGCGACCTCGTCATCGTCAGCCGGCGCGGCCGGCTGCTGGCCGGAACCGCCGGGGATCTCTGGCAGCGCATGGCCGAGCTCGACCAGATCCGCTTAGGTGAACCGATCCAGACGATCGACCTCGACGGCCGCGTCTACACCCTGGTCGGGACCGAGCTGCAGGGCTTCGGCGGCAGCCAGACCGCGCGCCTGATCAGCCTTCGCGACACCACCGAGAACGCGCTTGCGGCGCGGCGGCTCACCTACGTCTCGGTCGGCGTCGCGTTCGGCCTCGTCGGCTCGATCCTGCTCGGCCTCTTTCTTTATCTCCGCCGC